>CAYNRA010000103.1:0-8273 GCA_964399465.1 uncultured Cytophagales bacterium | reverse complement strand
TCTAAAATCAGCTCTCTAATTAACTGAGAACCTGGAGTATCTTGACTGTAATCGCCATCAAACTCGATATTTCCATAGCGAATAACAGACGTAAGGTAGTCCGGAGAAGGGTATTCTGAATTATGTATTTTTAGGTTTTCGTATGATTTCTTGTATGCATCCACAATATCATGAATAAACCGTTCATTTTCTGCCCAACGCCAAGACGTACACGGACATTCGTTCATCCCAAATCGGTCATACTCTCTTCCTGGTACAAACCATTTGGTTCCTTTCCCATCTCCTTTCCAGTGAAATTGGCTACTTGCATAAATGAGACCTTCTATTTGGAGGTCAGAACTATACAAAATCATTCGAATGAGTGAATTATTATCATCTAATTCAGGGTCAGCGGTAATAATAATTCGAGGCTTAACAGCCATTTTTATTTCCTGAGCCAATACCGAAGGAGAATAAGAAAGGAGGATAAGCAGTAGCAGCTGTTTTATTCGCTGAGATAACGGGTACTTTTTCATCAAGTTAGTTAGGTTAAATGAGTAGGTTATTTTATAAATCAGTATCGCATACGAATTTCATTTTTTTTCAATTGAAATTCAGACCCTAACATTTCTTAAAATCAAAAAAGGGTTTTACAACGAAAAGGACTTCATTCCCTGCAAACCTGAGGAATAGTAGTCCTTTTCATTAAATATCTATAGAATTGCATTAAACTTGAACCATCTAATCTAGTTGATTCTTTCCTTCAAAAATTAAATCAAAACGCTCCAATTTGACCATCTAGCCAACTCAGACGTTTCGAAATCCAGTTTTTCATATAATCCAATTCTTCCTTATGTGTATTTCCAATAAATTCATTCGGCCAAACATACGTACCTAAAACAGGCCAACGGGCAAAATTTCGTTGCAAACTTCCAGCTTCATCTAACTCTTTTTGATAAGCATCCATTTTACCCATAATTTTCGTTTCGGATAAAACATTTATTCGAAGCTCTCCCCATCTTTTCTTTACTTGAGCCCGAAATTGTTGGTCATTTAAAAGCTTTGACCACCAAAACGGTACTTGCCAAAAGTCTGTAGGACACCTTTCATTGAACTTATATGCCCATACATCCGTAGCACTCCCTTGACAGTAATTGGCATTACCAAAAGCTAAGTTAAAATCCCAAATTGGTCCCATAGCCAATTTTTTATTCTTGTCTTTCGTCAGATATGTACTTAGCCTATAACCATCTACATTGTTTGACAACTCAGTCAGGATAAAAAAATCAATAAAACTAGGAACATCTATTAACGTTGTGTACCCGCTATCAGGACTTGCAAATGTTTCACTTGCCAAGACAGACTCAAATTTCGCTATATATTCCGTAATATATTTTCTTTGTTGAGGTGTAATTTCTTCAGGTTTCGGGTTTTCGTACAGAAAACGAATCTCCTGACCGTTCAAAGCAGCGGGAGGGGCAATGGTTGATTTAAATGAATTTTGAGCTGTATACTGTGCCTCTTTATCTATCTTGAGGATATATCCACCCGTTAAATCAGCTCCTTCATTTTCGTCAGGCTTCAAACTGTTCAAATCGATGCGATTTTTATCTCTTTTCAACTTTTCCATGAGTATATAAAGCCCATCGTAATTTCCATTCAGATAAAAATCAACAAATTTAACCCTCGAGGCATACCGCCCCATATCTCGAGACAAATCATACATTAGTACATTTCGCATCAATGATTTATCGCTGTATGGAGCATGAAAAATCCAATCTTCTTCTTCTGGGAAATTGAGAAGTGAAACAGAAATACCCTCCCCGTTTGCATCATACGTTTCAAAACCATATTGTTTTTTGGGAAACATTTGGGAAGACTGTCCCCGAATCTCTATACCAATTGGTCCTTCAAAAAGTAAATTCCCTACCTGTGTTATTTGTAAAGAAGCTTTGATTTTAGGATCATCTGGAATAGGTTGATTATTCGTATTTACTTTGACTTGCGGCAGTGTACTTTCCTTTATTACAACTTCTTCCTCTGGAATTATCACAGGAATTTCATTTTTCGAACATCCCAAAACTCCACAATACAGAGCTATAATAAAAATGAAATTTACTCTCATATCTTTGCTTGTCAGCAATTTATAATTGATTACTTTTTATAGAAATTATGATAATGATGACTTGCATTCAATTATTCTTCTAGGCTGTCACAATCTTTTTTCTATTTACAGATTAAATGTACAAATTTCTTAAATATATTTTATTATTTATTCTAATAATACAATACTAATTGAATCGTTCACGTATATTTGTGCATTTTGACTCTACAATAAAATAGAAAAGAGGAACCACTTACCAAGTAGTTCCTCTTTTTGATATATATACCTTCTGTATTTACTTGCCTGTCATGACCAAGTCAGCAGCGATACGTTGTGCCTCAATCATATAGGCATCTTCGTCTTTTTCTGATTTTCCTTTCGCCAATTTCTTGATCGCATTTCGGCGCTGTTCTGTCTCATCTCTTTCAGCCTTTCGTTGCTCTAGATTGAGTGAATACGTTTTCTTTTCACTTAATATTTTGTATTCAGCTAGTTCTTCTTTCAACACACGCAAATCTTCGTCTGTAGCGAGACGGTTGTTGTACTTTGTCAAAACACGCTGAAATTGCTTGTCAGAAACCGTATTTAAACGTTCATAATTGGCCTTTGCAACTTCATCATATGGGAGTGCATTGGGTTGTGAACTCTCTCCCATTTTATCAGAATCAAAAGGAGAAGGAAGTAGAATATCAGGCATTACTCCTTTTCTTTGTGTGCTATTTCCTGAAATTCGGTAGAACTTCTCGGTCGTTAACTTCAACTGGCCATATCTCTCTTTATCTTCTAAACTACCTACGCCAACCGATGTTCTCGAAGCAGTTCGAGGAGATGACAAGAACTGATTTAAGTCCACCAATTGTTGTACAGTTCCTTTTCCATACGATTGCTCGCCTACGATAATTCCTCTTTTATAATCCTGAATTGCACCGGCAAAAATCTCGGAAGCAGAAGCACTAAATCTATTTTGCAGAACAACCAATGGCCCATTATACGTGACAGAAGGGTCAGAATCTTGTTCAACTTCTATGGCAGCGCGGCCAGAACGACGTTGCACGACAGGGCCATACGGAATAAATAGACCCGTAAGATTGATGGCTTCCGTCAATGATCCACCGCCATTATTGCGTAAATCAATCACGACTGCATCTACGCCTTCTTTCTTAAAGTCAACCAAGAAACGTTCAACATCTTTGGATGTACTTTGAAAATCTCCTCCTGCTCGAGCTCCCTCAAAATCACGGTAAAACATAGGAATATCGATTACACCAATTTTAAATTGCTTCTTCTCGTGCGTGACAGGTACAACTTTGGAAGTGGCTACTGCTTCCTCCAATTTTATTTTTTCGCGAATCAATACTACTTCTTTGGGCTCAGCACCTGCTGGAGAACCTGCTGGTAGAACTTTTAGTCTTACTTTTGTTCCTTTTTTACCACGAATTAATTTGACAGCATCGTCTGTAAGCCAACCGATAATATCTTGAAAAGGCTCTTGGTCGCCTTGTCCGACAGCAATAATTTTGTCGTCTTTATTCACTTCTCCACTTTTAAACAAGGGACCACCTGGAATCACATCGACGATCATCACGTATTCGCCTTCGTTTCTAAGCGTGGCTCCAATTCCTTCGAGCGACTGGCTCATGTCAATATTAAATTGTGCTGCCGTACTCGGAATCATGTAGTTCGTATGTGGGTCAATGGATTCTGTAAATGAATTCATGAACGCTTGAAAAACGTCATCCGAACGCCATTTCGCCATTCTTGACTCATACATCGTATATCTTTTTTTAAGATTTGCGACGATTGCACTGTCTGTACTTCCACTCAGTTTCATGCTAAGTGCCTGACTAAGAATAACTTTTCGCCAAACACCATCTAATTCTTCCTCAGACTTAGCCCATTTGGCATTCTCTCTGTCCACTTCAAAAGTTTCGTTGGTCGTAAAGTCAAAAGGCTGATCGAGTAGCGTAATGATTTTATCGTGTCTTTCTTTGAATTTTTTGCGGTACAAGTTAAAAATTTCGAAAGGAGCAGATAAATTTCCTGTAATGATGGCATCATCAAAAGAATACTTATACTTTTCGAATCCTTTTACGTCACCTTCTAATAGATACGACTTTCCGCCATCGACATTATCCAAATAATTATTCCAAATTTTAACGGAGAGAGAATCATCAATCGCAAATTTTTGGTAATGATAATTTGCCAAGAATTGCGTGACGAAACGTTCCACTTTGACTTGGTGTGCGGTAGGATTCAAGTCATTGTATCCGTACTGAGGAGTTGTTTGTGCTTGGTTATCAAAACAGCTAAATACCCCTCCGAGCAATAAAAAAACGAGTACTTTTTTCATAATTTTAAGCATAAGTTAGTCAAATTGAAGTCACGAAAAGGGAAAGTGGGCTAATCAATTAGCGAACAATTTCCAGGAGTTCCACTTCAAAGATAAGTAGCTGGTCTGGGCCAATTGAAGGAGGGCCTTGTGGACCGTATGCTAACTCAGAAGGGATAAACAATTTCCATTTACTGCCAACTGGCATTAGCTGAAGCGCTTCTACCCAACCGCTGATGACTTGTGTAACGCCAAAAGTGGCTGGTTCGCCTCTTTTGATAGAACTATCGAAGACGGTTCCGTCCAATAACGAGCCTTGATAGTGTACTTTCACACGATCCGCAGACGTTGGTTTTTCGCCAGTTCCTGCTACCAAAACTTGGTATTGCAACCCAGATGCTGTTGTCACTATACCCGGTTTCGTTTTGTTTTCTGCGAGGAATTTCACGCCTGCAGTTTTGTTTGCATTTGCTTTTTTAGCAAATTCTTTTTCAAAATAACTCTGAATAAAGTTATTACTTTCTTCTGCGGAGATAACAAGCTTTTTCGATGCTAGAACATCTTTGATTGCTTGTGCAAATACTTCTACATTGGCATTTACACCTTGTCTTTTTAAATTTTCTCCAACATTTACACCAATTGCATAACTCAATGAATCAACAGATGTTTTTAGAGGAACAATTGTTTGCGCCACTGAAGCGAGAGAAAATAAAAGAACGACAGCGACTAGAGAGGTAGTTTTGAAATACGTGTTCATTAAATAGATTAGATTATGAATGGATAGTTATGGAATGAAAAAATCGTTGTTGTGGGTAATTAGTTAGTACATTAAAAGACTTTTAGCCATTTTTTTTGAGACTTCATAACAAGCTCAATGACATCTCGAACAGCGCCTTTTCCTCCGTTAATTGGAGAAATATAATCTGCTTGTCGGCGAACCTCCTCTACGGCATCGGCAGGACAACAAGAAAAAACAGCTTTCTCCTGCATCACCAATAAATCCGGGATGTCGTCCCCGATATAAAGAACCTCTTCTTCTGTTAGTTGATACTTCGCAATAAATTGATCAAAAATTTGTGGCTTTTCTTGTGTACCAACGCCCAAGAAAATATCTTGAATACCTAAACCTGCAAGCCTTTTCCGAATACTTTCCTGCCTTCCGCCTGAGATAACTGCCATCCTGAAACCACTTTTGGCGGCTATTTGCACTGCATAGCCGTCTCTCACACTGAAAGTCCGTAAAATATCATTTTCACCTACCTGTATGGTTCCATCTGTAAACACGCCATCAATGTCAAACACGAAAGTGGTTATTTTTTTACATTTGGACTGAACTCGTATCTCCATTTGATTCGCGTATTCGCTTTTTTAATTTGATCCTACTTTCCCTTTGTAAAGTTTATCTTGCCACTGTTTTAGTTCATCCCAGCGTCCTTCACGCGCAAGTGAAGCCTGCTCTGGCCAGGTGCTTGGATCGTGCATTTGGTATCTTGAACCTGCTTTTGCGAGCATGGTTTTCAAACTCTCGACAGGCGTATTTGCTAAGTCATTGAAAGTAAATATACCTTGCTGATGACATAAGATTTCAATTTTAGGACCAATTCCTTCTACGATTTTCAAATCATCTTTTTGCGAAAATCCTGTGAACCCAATCTCTCTTTTCGGAATATCCTCTTCTTTTTTTTGTACAAAAACAGTGGTGCTTATTTCTTCTACGCGCAAGGATAGTACTTCGATTTCCTTTTTGTACTTGTTCATTTCTTTCTGACAAACAAGCCGTTGGATTCCAAATACTAAAAGAACTACGCTTAGCACCTCAAGTGGATAGTCGATTAATAATTGGATGAAATTAGCCATTTTTTACACGTTAGTTTCAGATAAAGACGCCTGTACGCGTTTTCTCAATTGTATTTATGTTTACTTTAAACTATCAAAACTAAGGAATATTTCAAAAAATCAAGTACCTAAATGCTCCTTTTTTGCCAATGGTTGTGATTATTGATAAACGGACAATGGCTCGTTCAGAAACTAAACGAGCCATTGCATGCCTATCTTTTCGTATAATTATCCTCTTGCTAAAGCTGTTTGGAGTCTTTCTTGCATTTCTTGTTTACCGATAATCTCCAACATAAGCATCAAATCTGGGCCTTTTCCTTCCCCCGTAATTGCTAACCGGAGTGCTTGCATGACTTTACCAGGCTTAATTCCTGCATTCTCAAAAGCTTGGAATAATAAATCATGAATTGCGGTGGCAGTCCATGCCGTCTCCTCCGCAAATGCTTGAATTGCTTCTATAGCTACCTCAAATGCAGATTTCGCTTGTGTATCCCATTTTTTAGCGATTAATTCTTCGTCAAATTGAGTTGGTTTTGCGAATAAATAAGGGACTTCACGCACGATTTCATCTACGAAAGTCACTCTTTCTTTCATTAATACCACTAATTTTTCTGCAAGTTCAAAGGAAATGGTATCTCCACAAATCGCTTTTGCCAATGTCTCATTATTTTGTGCCCGTAAATAGTTTTGATTAAACCATTTGGCTTTTTGGATATCAAAACGTGCACCTGCTTTATGAATTTTTTCGAGACTAAACTGTTCGATTAATTCATCTGCGGAGAATATTTCTTGTTCAGATCCTGGATTCCAGCCAAGTAGCGCAAGAAAATTAAGTACTGCTTCTGGTAAATAGCCATCTTCCTTGAAACCCCTCGCCTTTTCACCCGTTGATGGATCTGTCCACGCTAATGGGAAAACCGGAAAATCGCCCAATAACCCGTCTCGTTTACTTAATTTACCATTTCCTTCTGGTTTCAGAAGTAAAGGTAAATGGGCAAATTGTGGCGCTTCCCACCCGAAGGCTTTGTATAAAAGAATGTGTAATGGAGCAGAAGGTAGCCATTCTTCCCCACGAATAACGTGCGTGATACCCATCAAATGGTCGTCCACGATGTTTGCTAAATGATACGTTGGCATTCCATCGGATTTCATCAAAACCTTGTCGTCTATGGTTGATGAATGTACGACCACCCATTCGCGAATTAAATCTTTGAATCGAACTTCGTCTTTGATAGGGACTTTCAACCGAATCACATATGGGTCTCCCGAGGCGAGACGCGCTTCTACTTCTTCTTTGGGCAACGTCAGCGCATTTTTCATTTGCATCCGTGTCACCGAATTATAGGAAGGATTGTCCACTTTCGCATCTATAAGGCGTTGACGCATGGCAGCTAGTTCCTCATCTGTATCGAAAGCATAGTATGCTTTTCCCTCTGCGATGAGTTGGTTTGCATATGTTTGGTATATCTCTTTTCTTTCAGATTGTCTGTAAGGCGTGTGAGGCCCACCGTGGAAAGGGCTTTCATCGAGGGTAATTCCGAGCCATTCCAACGATTTCAATATGTATTCTTCAGCGCCGGGTACAAAGCGGCTTTGGTCAGTGTCTTCAATGCGGAGAATCATTTCACCTCCCATTTTTCGAGCAAAAAGATAATTGTAGAGGGCAGTCCGAACACCACCGATGTGTAATGGTCCCGTTGGGCTTGGCGCAAAGCGCACGCGTACACTCATGTAATATGGATTTTAGGTAGATGATATCATTCAAAATAGGGTGCAAAATTAACAAAACTCATTGGAACATAACGCCATCTCCTCTAAAAATCAATGGTTGCGGTGTCCTGGTTCATAGATTAACCGGATAAACGAACTGAACCGTTGCATTTCGCGCTGTACGGGTATTCCTGTCACGATACCGACAATCAGGTTATCTGCCACACTAACGCGCATTTGTGGGCGAAGTGTCATGTCAAAATCTCCTGATTTTATTTCTTTGTTTACCTCAAAACCAATGAAGTTCCGTGTACC
>CAYNRA010000102.1:0-9020 GCA_964399465.1 uncultured Cytophagales bacterium | reverse complement strand
AAGTTTTGCGAGTTGCTCTATCATCTCAATATTATGAGGATCAGATTCTTTTATACCCTCCCTACTATCCGTCAATAAAAAAGGCGCATGAATAATAAAGTTTAGGTTCGTAGTGACTTTTGTTGGGAAAAAGCAAAATGCGTAATGTTCTTTCGGGATTAGTCTATCGTTATTGTCCAGAAAAAATCCAACGGAATAATTGAGTTTTTGGCTCTTTGTTTGACGTGAAAACAAACATAAATTCTCTTTGGTCATTTTTGAACCAACTTTTTGACTAACCTCCAGTCGTTCGTAAAATAGGTCTCTGTTCTTCTCGAATTTAATTCTTTTTTTTGTGTATTCTCCGGCCTCACTACCTTCTACTTTCCACTTTACTTCTTGCAAATTTGATAGAAAAACAGTCGGGAAGACTAGGCTTTTTAATTTGCTATAAATATCCGCGAAAGCTCTTTCTTGTGACATTTCCGATTTTCCACCTTCATGTCCTACTTGTTTATCAAAAGGAAAATAAAAAACAGTTTCTCCTTCTTGTCTATCTACTAGATTATTGTCCAATTTAATCGGTACAATAAATTTGCTTATTTTAAACTGAAAATTAGGGTCGTAAATGTGAGGCGTGTCTGTGTATTGAAAAACGGCTTTAAAACCAACTCCAAATTTGCCAATTGTTGAATGGTCTTTCTTGTTCGACTGAGCAACAGCTGTGATTGCATTTATATCTCCAAGTCTATTATTTCGTTGATCTATCTTCTCGCTATCCGGATTTGAAACCCAAAAATTCCTTGTTCCGTTGTGCCTAAAATAAAGTCCGTTTTTAGTTAAATGAAATAAAGATGATGTTGCCTTCGCATCATTTGCATTTTGTAGCAATTCGTAAATAAAATGTGCTTGATCACTGTATTTTTCGACAACACTGTTCCAAATATTACTTATGGCAAAGTCCTCCATTAAAGTCTGAGCTGTTTGCTTTCTTTGGCGGTACAGTTTCTCAAACCATACTTGTTGTTCTTGAATGTCTTCTTCCATGTTTTATAATTAATGAATTTTACTCTTATTTAAAAGCTATCTCTTAAACCTACTACCTAACCTACATCCCACCAAACCTTTTTTATTAAGCGGTCATTTTGGGACAAATCGTATGAATAAAAAAAGTGAACCTACTTGTACATAGATTCACTTTTTGCTACTTGGGCTATTCCCAAATAGCGTATTTTTCTCTTATTCAGCCACCGTTTTAAATTCTTTTTTTAAATAAACCTAAAAAAGAAAGGGTACTCTGTTTGGTTTCCAACATCTCAATTATCACTATTTCACTCAAAACTCTGAATGGTTCTATCGATGATTTCAACACATGCCAACAGTTGTTCTTCTGTAATGACGAGCGGAGGTGCAAATCGTATCTTATTGCCGTGTGTCGGTTTGGCAAGTAAGCCATTTTCTTTCAGTTTCATGCAAATATCCCAGCCCAAACTAGATTCTTCCGGCGCATTTACCTCAATGGCATTCAACAACCCTTTTCCACGAACAAGACGGACAACTGAAGACTTATCCACAATTTCCTGTATTTTATCCCGAAATAGTTGTCCCATCTTCAAGGCATTGGCGGCTAATTCTTCATCTATTACAACCTGAAGTGCCTCCATCGCCACAGCACACGCCAGCGGGTTTCCCCCAAACGTAGAGCCGTGCTCCCCTGGTTTGATACACAGCATGATTTCATCGTCAGCAAGAACAGCCGAAACAGGCAAAACACCTCCAGATAATGCTTTTCCTAAAATAAGTATATCGGGTCTCGCTTCGTACGAACGTTCGCATCCCTTTTGGCAGGAGCAATTTCCGCAAGAAGCCAACATCTTTCCAGTCCGTGCAATACCCGTCTGAACTTCGTCTGCAACAAACAAAACTTGACTTGCTTTGCACAACTGCCGAACTCGGGCAAGGTATCCAGCGTCGGGCACAACAACCCCTGCTTCGCCTTGAATGGGTTCCACAACAAAAGCAGCAACAAAGGGGTCTTCCATGAGTACATTCTCTAAAGCTTCAATATCATTGTAAGGAATTACCTGAAAACCAGGCATATAAGGCCCAAATCCACCTCGGCTACTTGGGTCTGTGGAAGCTGAAATGACTGAAAGCGTACGTCCATGAAAGTTATGGCTGGCAAAGATAATTTTCGCTTTTCCTTCTGGAATACCTTTTACTTCATATCCCCACTTTCTCGCCAATTTTAATGCTGTTTCGACGGCCTCAACGCCTGTATTCATCACCAAAACTTTATCGTATCCGAAAGTGCGGGTCATAAATTCTTCAAATTTCCCTAGCATAGAATTGTAAAATGCACGGGAGGTCAACGTGAGTTTTTGTGCTTGTGCTTGCAAAGCACCAATAATTCTTGGGTGGCAATGTCCTTGGTTCACAGCAGAGTAAGCCGATAAAAAATCGTAATATTTATTTCCCTCAACATCCCAAACGAAAACACCCTCTCCGCGGTCAAGTACAACAGGTAGGGGATGGTAATTGTGCGCTCCGTGTGTTTCTTCCAGAGAAATGAGTACGTCTGATTCTGTGAGATGGGTTATAGCTGACATAAAATAGATATTTTTCTTCTAAAGTATCATATTGACTTTATTTTTTGTGTTAATGTGTATATATTTTTATTTTTTACTTAATTTATGTAATATTTGACTTTTATACGAATTATTATATAAAATTTGACTTTTGTAATGGATGAATTCGATTATCAAATTCTATTGATTTTAGAGAAAGACCCAAGAAAACCGTATTCAGAAATAGCCAAAACGTTGGGTATTTCGAATACGATGGTTCATCAGCGCATTGCTAAATTGAAAAAAAACGGCATTATCAAAGGTGCTTCTTTGGTATTGGATGAGCGGAAAATGGGTTTTGAATGGGGCGCATTTACAGGGCTTATCTTAAAAGAGGATTCGGACTCCAAAGCCATCATCGCGGAACTACAAAAAATTCCTGAAGTGACTGAATGCTATTATATCACAGGGAAGTACGCGTTGTATATTCGAATAATCGCTAAAAATAGTGAACACATGCGGGAGGTTCTGTACGATAAAATTGACCATATTCCGGGTATTTTGAAAACAGAATCGCTCATTGATTTTGGGTGTGCCTTTAAAAAAAATATTCCCATCCGTATATGAGAAATACAGATGGGAAGAACGGGATTAGTCTAGAAATTAATTGAGATTATTGACTTGATTTCGGTAATACTCTGGTTTTAATCCTGTGAAGAACTCAAACGCATTTTGAAAATCTTGCTTCTGTACAAAACCTACTTTCGAACTTATCTCTTCCATACTTAAATTGTTGAAGACAGGATTATCAAATATACTCCTTGCTTCTTCTATCCGGTATTTATTCACAAAATGTGCAAAATCTGCATATCCTTTTGCTTTTATTTCTTGCTCTAGTTGTGGTTGTGTCATGAGCAAAGTATTGGCAACTTCAAGCGGTGAAAGATCAGGAGAGAGATAAGGTTTCTTCTGTATAAAGTAAAGTAAAAGTTGATTTGAAGACGATTCCTGACCTTGGTTTGAAGCAGGGGCTTCTCTTTCTTTTGCACGTGCTTCGGCTTCATTCTTGTACTTTTGAACCAGAATTTGATAGGCGGATTGTCTTTCTTTATATAAATGAGAACGTTGATAAAACATATACACAATAACAGAAATAGATAATAGCAAGAGACCGATAATGTACCCTCTAAATGTGTTAATTTCTCGTAGATTTTGGTTATCGATTTCCTTTTTTTGCGTTTGAAACTTCTTTTCCAATTCCAAAATAGCTTCTTGTTTTTGGATAGATACAAGAGAGTCGTTTAGAGAACGAAGCTTTTCGGATTGTTTCAAAGCAGATGCGTAATCATTTTTATTCATGTATATACCGATGCTCATAGGCAAAAGTCGTCTCGAAATTTCCATGAGTTTATTTGAGTCGGCTTTATCAATGGCACGTTGGATTAATGCAAGAGATTGTTCGTACTTTTTCTCGCTATTATAAACGGCGCCAAGGGCACTCGATGCCATGATATATCCTTCAGGAGAGTTGTTTTTGTCTGCAAAATCCAAAATTTGTAGATAAACACGTTTTGATTCATCTATCTTTTTTTGTGCAAAATACACATTAGCAAGATTATATAAAGTCTTGATTTTCAGTGAAGTTTCATTGACAGAATCAGCAATCGAGAGTGTTTTTTTATAGTAATAAATGGCACTGTCAGGATTAGATGTCCGAAAGTTAATACCAAGATTCATACATCCACTAGCAATGAGAGGGAGGTCGTTTGTTTTTTCTGCTAGTGAAATAGCCTTGTGGTAATATTCATTTGATTTATTGAATTCCTCGATTCCTGCAAAATTATTTCCTACCGCAATGTAGGTGCGTATTAGGCTTTGCTGGTCTTTCTCTTCCTCAAATATTTCTTGTGCTTTTTGCAAATACTCACTTGATTCTTCAAATTGGGCACTTATGTACAATAGATTAGCATAAAGAAGCTGTAGTTGCCCAGAAGTACTTTTTTTATCCGCATATGATAAGATGCCAGGGAAAAACCGTCTGGTTTCACGAAATGCATTTTCATTCACACTTTTCGATAAGTAAAAAGGGAGAAGTTTTGCTATGTAAGAAGAGTCTTGGACACTTTCAGCGAGTTGAAGTGCTTTTTTATTTTCTTCAGTAGCGCTTTTTATGTCGTTCAAACGAGTATATGCTTCTTGTTTGATAGCGTAAAGCTGGTAGAGACTTTCTTTTGAAACAGTAAAAGGCTGTGGTGAAGTAATGAGAGAATCAGCTTTTTTTAATTGCTGTGTAGGGGATAGATTTTGAGATGTAAGTACATCTATTTGATCCAAGTATTCCTTTTCTTCAGGAGAAACACATTTCAAGAAAAGAATACTGAGAAAAGTCAGTGCCCCAATTCGTACAAGTGATTTCTTTAAAGGCATATTATTTGTATTGTTTAAATATCAATAAAATAACTGCAA
This sequence comes from uncultured Cytophagales bacterium, assembly GCA_964399465.1. GTDB lineage: Bacteria > Bacteroidota > Bacteroidia > Cytophagales > Spirosomataceae > CAYNRA01. Next base: position 4,008 of record CAYNRA010000102.1, on the reverse strand, counting down.
GGAGATCTTTTTCTTAACTGAAAATAAAGAAGTTGTTTGGGCGAATTTGAGCGAAAGTATTTTGCTTTCATTTGTAAATATAAGTGCAGAAAAAGTAAATAATTTCAGATGTAAAAAGAAAGAATACGAAAAAATTATCCTTTTACTACATTCTTAATGTAATATTCTGACTTTAAGCCAGTTACCTCTTCGAATATTAAATTGAAATAATTTTTACTGGTAAAGCCTACTTTATAGAATACGTCGTCAATACTATCAAGTTCCATTGAATCAATGAGAACCCTTGCTTCTTCTATACGATGGAAATGAATAAACGCTTCAAAGGATTGATATTTTCTTGCTATAATTTCTTCGAGAAGTTCATCTGGAGAAACATCGAGTAGATGAGCTAAATCATCTAGTGTGAGTGTAGGAATAGTAAAAGGCTTTTGAGTAAGAAGTACAAAACTAAGATGACTAGATAGAGATGGATTTTTAGGTCGGCTGTAATTTGATTGAGCTTTATCTAATTGACTTTTGTAAAAATTAACTAGATATAACTGGGCTTTTTGTTTTTCTGTATCAGACTTGATATTATAGAAATAGAGAAGAACAATGCAAAACAAAACGATACATAATCCCCACGTAAGTATCTCCCAAAGGTGACCTACACGTGCGAGTTGTGCATTTTCAATATCTTTGATTTCAGACGTAAATTTGGATTCTAGGTTTAGAATTTCTTTCTGTTTTTCGAGTGAAACAGAGGAGTCTGTTTGACTGATAAGTTCTTGTGATAAACGAAAGGCTTTTTCGAACTGATTAGTACGTTGGTAAACATAGATCAAATCAGGTAAAAAAGCATTAGATAAATTTTTAAGTTGCAAGGAGTCAGTCTTTTGTTTGGATGATTCTAAAAGTATAATTGACTTTTCAAGTTGACCTTGCTGTGCGTAAAGTGACCCCAAGGAACCCGTTACAACTCCTACACCCTCAATAAAATTTTGCTCTATACATTCAGCCAGAATTTCCTTCAATATCTGTTCCGTTTTTTTGAAGTTATTTTGGGCTTTATAGATATTAGACATGTTGAATTTTATCTTTATTCTAAGGAAGTTTTCTTCTGGCTTAGTGAGCAAAGAAAGAGCTTCCTTGTATAATTGCAAGGCGGAGTCAGGGTTATTGATTTTCTTAGTGATAGCTAAATTCATCAACGAGCTAGCAATTAAACCTGTGTTTTTAATTTGACGGCTCAAATCAAGCGCTTTTGAATAGTAAACACCTGCTTTCTCACGACTTTGAGAGTACAGCAAAATGTTACCTAATCCAAGATAAACCTTAATCAGATCAATATCTGAGCGATATTTCCGAAATATTCGCTCCGCATTAAAATATTGTTTTTCTGCTTCTTGATACTTTGCATTGAACATCAAGATAGAAGCATAGTTTACTATATTTTTAGCATGTACCAATTGATCAGTACATTTTGATGTGAAGGTTAAAATAGATGGATAATAGGATATATGCTGTTGGAAATAATTATTATCTAGGTCTTGTAAATAATAAAATAGGAGAGATTTAGAAATAGTAAGGGAATCTTGTAAAGATTGTGCTAAGTGAATTATTTTATCATTAGTTTCTACAGCAGAAGGAATATCATTGATCTCGACCAAAGCATCTCTCTTGATTTCATAAAGTTTGTAAATATCTTCCGAAGGAATTGTAAACTGAAAAGGGTAATGTATAAGTGAATCTACTTGATGGATACGCTGATTAGCAGGAATTTTTTTGTTGCTCGATAAGGAAGAAATAGCCTCTTTTAGTGACTTTTGTTCAGAGCCAGAACAACCAAATAAAAAAAATAAAGTTGAACCAACTAGAATTGAAAATATGAATTTATAGTTTGAAAGCATACACCGCACGATTAATGGATTTATAATCATTGCGAAGAGCTACATAAATGATTTTATCCTAATCAAATGAGTCAAGTTGTTCTGGGGTTTTGAGTATTAGTTGGTAAATATACACAAAATGATAAATTTGCAAAGTTGAAGAAAAAAAAATGGGACAATATTGACGATTTTTTTTAAAATCAACTAAAAATCAGGTAATAACTTCGTCTTTTATACGATTTTTTGACCTGATACATACACTCTGATAAATCTATATATGAGTTTAGACATTTTACGAAAGTCGTTTTCAGGTAAATTATACTTTGATACATCAACAGTACACCAGCAAATGTTGCAGGTGTATGCAACAGATGCCTCAGTATATCAAGAAAAGCCCGAAGGCGTGGCCATCCCAAAAGATAAAGAGGATATTATTCAATTGATTCGCTGGGCAAATGAAAATAAAAAAACGTTGGTCCCACGTGCTGCGGGAACATCGTTGGCAGGCCAGGTGGTTAGCTCAGGAATCATTGTGGATATATCTACGCACTTTACTAAAATACATGAAATTAATATGGAAGAGGGTTGGGTTATTGTCGAACCTGGTGTAATCCGGGACGATCTGAATGCCTTTCTCAAAGACAAAGGATGGATGTTCGGCCCAGAAACATCTACCGCAAATCGTGCCATGATTGGTGGGATGATTGGTAATAATTCGTGTGGTTTGCATTCTATCATCTGGGGAACAACCCGTGATCAACTGATGGCCGTTGAAATCATTTGGGCAAATGGAGAAACAGATTGGCTCGATGAAAATACAAATAGCGCTTCTATAAAATCCAAATGGGGGGAATATGTTGAGCAAAAGTTAGATAGCTTACTAAGCAAGGAAGAAAATCAAGAATTAATCGAAGAAAATTTTCCTAAAAAAACTGTAACAAGAAGAAATACAGGCTATGCTTTAGATGCTCTTCTTGCTCAAAAAAAGGCGAATAAGCGACTTGACCTAACCAAGTTGATTGCAGGCTCGGAAGGAACTTTAGGGTTTGTCACGAAAGCAAAACTTCGGTTGATGCCTTTACCGCCGAAAGAGGTCGCGGTTGTTGCTGTTCATTGTGCTACATTACGCGAATCGTTAGAAATAAATCTCGTCGCTTTAGAACATCAATGCGCTGCCTCTGAGCTAGTTGATGATTTTATCATGAGTTTCGCAGCACAAAATCCACAACAAAAAGCCAATAGTGATTTTGTAGTTGGTTCGCCCAAAGCTTTGTTGATGGTCGAGTTTTTCGGAGATACGTTAGAAGAATTAACGTCAAAATATACGAAATTCATTGCCATTTTGCAGGAGAACGAACAAGGGTTTGCGTACCCTGTTTTGATTGGAGATGAGACCAAAAAAGCTTGGGATTTACGCAAAGCGGGACTTGGTTTACTTCGAAATTTACCCGGTGATACACAGCCTGTCAATCTGATTGAAGATTGTGCCGTTGCTGTAGAGGATTTACCCGATTATATGGATGAATTGGAACTGATTCTTCAACGTTTTCACGTTCAATATTCTGTTTATGCACATGCTGGAGCGGGCGAATTGCATGTCGAACCTATGCTTAATCTCAAAGAAGAGAAAGGACGAAAAGATTTTAGAGAAATCTTGAAACAAACAACGGAGCTCGTGAAAAAATACAAAGGCTCTTTGTCTGGTGAACACGGCGACGGACGTTTGCGCGGAGAGTTTATCCCACAAATGATGGGAGAGAAGGTATATGCTCTTTTTCAAGAAACGAAGCAAATCGTTGACCCCAACGGTGTTTTTAACCGTGGTAAAATTGTAGATACGCCGCCAATGGACGCTTTTTTACGCGTGGATTCTCTTCAAAATACAAATCATTTGCCCCAAACAGTTTTTGATTTTTCAGCACAAGAAAATATTCTTCGTCTATCTGAAAAATGCAGTGGTTCTGGAGATTGCCGGAAAACGGAAATAACAGGAGGAACGATGTGTCCTAGCTTTATGGCTACACGGCAAGAGCAACAAACGACTCGCGCTCGTGCAAATATGCTCCGAAATTTCTACGGCGACCAAACCGAAGCGCACGCCAACCAGCTCAAAGAAACGCTAGATACATGTCTTTCTTGC
>CAYNRA010000101.1:0-9098 GCA_964399465.1 uncultured Cytophagales bacterium | reverse complement strand
TGGAAAGTAATAGGAAAGAGTGCACCTCCATTCACAATTACAAGAAATTAAATCACAAAAGGTATTCGAAATGAAGGAATCATTTTTATATTTGAATATCTTCTTATTATACCATTTTTTCATGCAATCAATCTATCAACGTACCGTCGAAATTCTGGCAGATTTGGTGTCTTTCCCCGTTCTCGGTGGAGAGAGTAATTTGTCTATTTTACAGTATATTCAAGAATACTTGGACTCACACGAAGTCGCATATCAATTAGTACCTAATCAAGACGGTTCAAAAGCATCTCTTTTTGCCCGTATCGGTCCCGCCGTAGATGGTGGAATTATCTTATCCGGACACATGGATGTCGTTCCTGTTGAAGGGCAAGACTGGAAAACGGAACCTTTCGTCTTAACTCAAATTGAGGATAAATTGTATGCAAGAGGCTCCGCAGATATGAAAGGATTTGTAGCTTCTTGCCTAGCGAATGTTCCGTATTTTAAATCGCTACATCTCGAAAAACCCATCTATTTTGCTTTTTCTTATGACGAAGAAGTAGGTTGTTTGTCGGCACCAGAATTGGTGAAAGCTTTGCTCGATTTTTACGAAGAAAAGCCCGCTTTTGCCTGGATTGGCGAGCCGACAGTCATGCAGCCCATGGTCGGACAGAAAGGTATCTGCGTTTTAGAAACCACTGTTTATGGGTCAGCAGGGCATAGCAGCCGGATACGGCAGGAAGTCAGTGCCATCCATGAAGCAGCTAAATTGGTTGTTTGGATAGAGAATAAAATGCACGAGTTAGTCAATTCGGGTCATTTGGATAATCGGTTTACACCGCCGCATTCGTCGCTTCATGTCGGTGTTTTTCGTGGTGGAATTGCACCCAATGTTATCTCTGACGTGTGTACTTTCCAATGGGATGTACGTACGATTCCTTCAGATAAATTAACCGATATTTTGGCTGATTTTCAATCCTATTGTACGCAGCGAGAGGAGGAATTGAAACTGCGTTTTGCCGGTGCACGTATTGTAACGACCGAACATCATCCGCCTGTTCCACCGTTAGATACGCCTGAATATCAAGAGATTGTGTCATTCATTCGGTCGATTAGTCCAATTCAAGAGCTGGGAACTGTCTCGTATGCAGCAGAGGCAGGGCAGTTTGCGGAGGCAGGTTTACAAGCCATTATTTGTGGGCCAGGAGATATCGCGCAAGCGCATAGAGCGAATGAATTTATCGAAATAAAGCAGCTGGAACTTGGGCTTGACATGTTGCATAAATTAGGGCAAAAACTAGCGCATTCATCTTAAAATAATACAATCTATGTTCGTAAATGTAGAACACATTGGTATCGCCGTTCGCGACTTATCGGCTGCCAATACTCTCTATACCGCTTTGTTGGGCGTTGCTCCCTATAAATTAGAGGAAGTGCTTTCAGAAGGTGTTTCGACGTCTTTTTTTCAAGTGAATGCCACAAAAATAGAATTGCTCGAAGCGACCACACCCGAAAGCGCCATCGCCAAATACATCGAGAAAAAAGGAGAAGGGATTCACCACATTGCCTTTGAGGTAGAGGATATTGTAGCCGAGATGGAGCGACTACGCGGCGAAGGCTTTATTTTATTGAATGAAACGCCGAAAAAAGGAGCAGATAATAAACTGGTTTGTTTCGTTCATCCGAAAAGTGCAAATGGGGTTTTGGTCGAATTATGTCAGGAAATAAAGTCTTAAAGACCAATTTATTACCTTATTTTTGTTCAAACGATTAATTAAAAATGAATTTAACAGATAAAGTAGTTTGGATTACGGGCGCATCTGCCGGAATTGGTGAAGCGACAGCTCAGTTGGCTGCAAAAAAAGGAGCTAAATTGGTGCTTTCCGCACGTCGCTTGGAAGAACTAGAACGGGTAAAACGGTCTTTGAACTTACCCGATAACGATGTGTTAGTTGTTCCGATGGATGTCGAAAAACCGGACGATTTTCCGGCATTGGTAGAAAATGTTATTCGTCATTTTGGTCGAATCGACGTTTTGTATAATAATGCGGGGATTTCGCAACGTGGGGGTGTGGTAGAAACAGATTTGGCTGTATATAAACGCTTGATGGAAGTCAATTTTTACGGTGTAGTTGCGCTCACAAAAGCCGTTTTGCCGTATATGCAAGCACAGAAATCAGGATTAATTGCGGCTACGAGTAGTGTTTCTGGCAAATTGGGTTCAGCTAAACGGTCTGGATATAGTGCTTCCAAACATGCTTTACACGGATTTTTAGACGCACTTCGGGCTGAAGTAGCCAAAGATGGTTTGTCCATTACACTAATTTGTCCGGGCTATATTCGTACAGAAATTTCCAAAAATGCGCTTTCACCAGATGGAACAGCACACGGAAAAATGGATGAAAATCAAGCGAAGGGAATGCCCGTTGAAGCATGTGCCGCACGTATTATTCGCGCCTTCGAACAAGAAAAACCAGAAGTATATATGGGTGGAATGGAAGTCTTAGGTATTTATTTGAAACGATTCTTGCCCGGACTTTTACGAAAAATATTGGTCAACGAAGCCCCTAAATAAGAAAAAAGCAGTCTAAATTTAGACTGCTTTTTTCTTATGAATATCTATCGTTTCTCCATGGATACGCCGTATTGGAATAACCTCTTTCCTCCCAGAATCCGAGTTTATTTTGAGGTAAAAACTGTAGTCTTTTAATCCATTTGGCACCTTTCCACGCATACAATTGTGGCGTAATCATCCGAACGGGCCCACCATGCTCTTTCGCAAGAGGTTCATTATAAACAGTATGTGCAAGTAATACATCTGGTTTTAACGCCTCTTCAAGTGAAACATTGGTTGTATATGTGTCGTACCCATGGCACAGCAAATGCGTGGCTGTTTCTTTGGGTTGTACAAGTGCCGCCAAATCTAATAAACGAACTCCTTTCCAAGGCATATCGAGTTTTGACCAAGTTGTCACGCAATGAAAATCACTTGTATCCTCCGATTGAGGGAGAGACATGAAGTCGTCCCAAGTTAAGATGACTGGATTTTCTACCTCACCGTCAATGTATAAACGCCATCTATCAAGTTGAACATCTGGATGATAGCCTAAATCTAGGACAGGCCATTTGTCTGTAATTGTTTGACCGACAGGCACTTGTGGCATTCCGTGGCGATTGGTGGCTCCTTTTCCGAGTGGGCGAGGGTCTGATAGGGAAGGAGTGGCTTCCATTTGTTTCTCGAAACGCGCCTTGAGTTTCATTCGCGCCTCAATGATCCGCTCTAATTTACCTTTTGAATCTTCCATCTGTGGTATTAAAAAGAGTATAAAATTTGCTCAATAAAAGTCCGTATGCTATTTGGTTGTAGCAAAAGCATAAATACAACGCCCCACAAACCTCCCCATAAATGGGCGAGATGATTGATGTTATCCATTTGTCTTTTTTCCATGTAAATAGAATAAGCAGTGTAAAGAATAGCAAAAATCCAGGCAGGCATTGGAATAGGAATCGGGAAAATAATAAGTTTGGTCAACGGACTAATGATGATACTTGCAAAAACGATGGATGAAACGCCGCCAGATGCTCCTAGCGAGAAATAATTGAATTGATTACGTCTCGAAAAAAAGTCCGGCAGATTGGCAATGATGACACCCGAAACAAAAAGTAGGAGGAAAAACCCACTTCCTTGTGCGCCAAATTGCATGAGAAAATAGCTTTCAACGGTTTCACCAAAGAGGTAGAGCGCCCACATATTGAAGAACAAATGGAGGTAGTCTGCGTGGATAAACCCAGAGGTAAGTAGTCGCCAATATTCTTGGTTTCTGTGTGTAATACCGGGGCTGTGAATAAGCTTGTATTTCAACGTAGCATCTCGAAAGGCAAGCAGACTAGTAGCTACGATGGCAATAATGAGCAAGATATGGATAGACATAAATAAATGAGGGATACTTGAAAAGTTAACTTTCCCGTTGCAACAACAAGGAAGCTAAATCTTTCAATGGTTTTTTTCTATTTTCATCAACAGGGAGCTGTTCAATCAATTGGAACGCATAATCAAAATACGTAGCAACTTTAGCAAGAGCTAATTCTTTGATACCTAGACGTGTATATAATTGAGTGACGGCTTCAACCTTCTGTGCAGATTTGGAAGGTGCTGTTTGTGTGAGCCAATAGGCGAGTTCTTCTTCTTCGGGAGTTCCTTTGGCAAGCTGCTGTGCGCGGAGCATCAACCACGTTTTTTTGTTCTCAATGATATCGCCACCGACTTGTTTTCCAAATTTTTCGGGGTCACCATATACGTCGAGAACATCATCTTTTAACTGGAAACCAAGACCGATATTTACGCCGATTTCGTACAGTTTTTCGATGATCTCACTCGAAGCACCTGCTACTAACCCACCAAGTTCCATGGCAAAACCAACGAGAACAGAGGTTTTCAACCGAATCATTTCTATGTATTCGTCCTCTGAAACCGTCTCTAAAAACGCAAAATTCATATCGAGTTGTTGTCCTTCACAGACCTCCGCGGCTGTCCGATTGAATCGTTTGATGACTTGTTTGAAACACGCATCATTGACCTCTGTGAGGAGTTCGTAAGCTGCTACAAGCATGACATCGCCGGAGAGAATAGCCGTATTTGCATTCCATTTTTCATGCACGGTTGGTTTCCCTCGTCTTAACGGAGCTGCGTCCATGATATCATCGTGCATTAATGTAAAATTATGGAAAACTTCGACAGCTAATGCAGGGCGAACGTGGGCTTTCCAGTCGTCGGTAAATAAATAAGCCGAGATAAGGGTAAACGCAGGACGGAGCCGTTTTCCGCCCAAAGACATTAAATACTCGATAGGTTCGTATAATTCGCGCGGGCTTTCTCCGTACGTCGTTTGCTGTGTTTGTTCAGCGATGGTATCAATACACTCTTGAATCGTCATAAATAGTTGAAAAGTCTTGCTACGTAACTCTGTACGGATGAGAATGGTTTAAGGTTTTAACTGTAAATGTACACGTCGATTCCCAATTTTTTGGTAAGAGACAACTCGTCCAATACCATCAAACGTAACGACATAATTTCTGCTCTCTAAAACAGGGATAGCGTCTCGGAGTGTTATCCCAATTAGATTCGGTAAGTCATTGGTAAGCTCAAGTGGAACCCAATCGACTTTTCCTGCCTGTATTTTTGAACGAATAATGCCCGTTTCAAGCGGCGCATCAACAGCAACATCTAACTCCTCCGCTATGATTCGGAAGTCTGAACTATGCCCAACGAGATTACCTGATCGCAATAAGTGTTTGCTTACTTTTGGCTTCTCTTTTATCTTATTTTTAGGCGTATGCAAAGCGATATCTATGGCATACATGCGGTCTGCAATATCTCGAAAAACAGGTGCGCAGACATCTGCAGCATAGATATTGCTTCCCATTGGTTCATCAATAATAATGGCGCAACTGTATTTTGGATTATCTGCCGGGAAAAAACCAATGAACGCCGTATAGTAAATCCCTTCGCGGTAGCCACGATTTATTCTTTTTTGCGAAGTGCCCGTTTTTCCTCCTACTCGGCAATATCCTTCTTTTATGCCAGCCGCTGTGCCGTTTTCAACAACGCCGATCATCATTTGGGTTAATAATTGAGCAGTACGTTCTGAAACAATCGGTTTGGGGATTTTATTCGGTTCAAATCGTTGAATTACTTCGTTAACATCCCGGATTTCTTTCACCAAAATAGGTTGTACCCAATGTCCTTTGTTTGCGATGGCATTGTAAAAAGTAAGCATTTGCAATGGGCTAAGCCGTGTTTCGTAACCAATAGACATCCACGGTATGGTCGTATGGCTGAAGGACTCGCTGCGCTTATTTTTAATAATGGGCTCAGATTCTCCCTTTAACTGAAAACCAAGGGGTTGGTCTAATCTAAATTGATTGAGGTAGGCGACGTAATCATCCGCTCGAGAAAAGCCAAAATGTTTTTGGACGAGTCTGTAAATACCAATATTACAGGAGTTTTCGATGACTTGCTGAACCGTCTGCCGCCCGTGTTTGTGTGAACATTTGAAATCAAGGCCATAATGTCGGATTTGACCCGTACATTCTGCGGCAAAATCATCTGGATTCAGCGGCGCTTTTTCCAGTAAAGCAGCCATGGTTGCTACCTTGAACGTCGAGCCAGGGTCTGTTCCGCCTCTAATTGCATAATTTTCATCTTCCAAGTAAAGGTAATTGCCCTCTGTTCCGCGTCGGCTTAAATTAGAAATCGCTCGAATTTCTCCCGTTTCTATTTCCATCAAAATTGCTGAACCGTACTTGGCATTTTTCTGAATGACTTGTTTCCGCAAAGCCGTTTCTACAATATCTTGGAAGTTCACATCTATCGTACTAACGACGTCAAGGCCAGAAATAGGCTTTGTATCTTGGGTTGGATCCACGGGCTTCCAAACCCCCCCTGTGATTTTTTGAAAGACTCCTTTCCCTTCTTTTCCTGCTAAATATTGGTTAAAACTATATTCTATACCGTATTCTCCACGTGTATTGGTTTTTCTATCTAGTCGACCAATCGTTCGGGAAGCCATATCTACAAAAGGTAAAATACGCTCTTCTTTCTTCTCGAAAATTCCGCCCGCTTTAAGTCTATCGTCTTTAAAGAAGGCAAAAGTTTGTATAATATCTCTCTCTTCGTGGTCAATGTCGCGGTTTCCAAGCCGTACATAACTATTTTTTTCTTTCCGTTTTTCGCGAATGAGCGTTTCATATTCTTTGGATGTTTTGTCTTTGAAATAGGTGGCTAATTGGATGGAAAGTTCCTTGATATTGTCATCGAAATACTCTTTGCTTGCCACGGTAGGATCGAGAGCGACGCGGTATCTTGGGATAGAAGTTGCCAATAAACTCCGGCCGTCACGCGCAAGAATGTTTCCGCGAGTAGCAGGAATCGCTTTGGTTTCAAAGATACGACCAGCTGTTCGGTTGATGACTTCTTTTTTCTTTACAGTCTGTAAACGAACCATCTGTACAACAGCACAAACGGCGATGATAAGAAAAAGAACAAATGTATTTTTTGATTTTTTTACCAATTCGTCACGAATCGGGCGTTGAGGTTGTGAATTTGGCATAAGAGACAGAAAATCAAATTTTAAGGACGCACTTCTAGTTTAGTCGGTGGAACAAGGTTTTTGTCGATTTTTTCGTCGTTTAATTTCCGTGTTACCTCAGATTGTTTGCTGGCATACATGAACTTCGCCTGATGTGTTACATAAGAGGCACGCATTTCCTCCATATTGGTACGCGCATTTACTATTTTCCGGATTAAACTATCGTAATTGTGTTGAAAATAGATATAGATGATAATCAAAAAAACAGTCCATCCAATTTTGAATAATTGGCTCACAGGAAGCTCTTCGCCTAGATTAATTCGGCTTGAAATAGTCTTTGAAAGCCGCTGTGCAATACGGAATCGTGGAAGTTTTCTTTTCGATTGAGTGGTAACTCGTGTATTTCTTCTTGCATTTGCCATACCAATTGAATCGTTTTTTGGGATATATGATCAATAAGAATAAACCTTCAAAGTTAATCTGCATTGTAGAGAGTAGCGATGCGTAATTTTGCACTTCGCGCGCGCGGATTTTGTTGGATTTCCTCGGGTGTAGCCTCTATCGGTTTTCTATTAACAGCTACCATCGGCTTGATTTCATTGCCAAAAAAGTCCTTTTCTACCTCACCGCTAAACTTACCACTCCGGATAAAGTTTTTGACTGGTCTGTCTTCCAACGAATGATACGACATCACAACAAGTCTGCCTTTGGGTGTCAATAAATCAGGAACTTGTTGTAAAAACTCCTCTAAAACAGCCATTTCTTCGTTTACGACGATGCGAAGTGCCTGAAAAATCTGTGCAAAATATTTGAACTCCTTGCCACGCGGGGCAATACCTTGTAAAACGTTCTTTAAGTCCTGAATGGTCTCAATGGGTTGGCTTGTTCGCGCCATGACAATCGCTTGAGCAGCTGATTTCGCATTTTTAATTTCCCCATACATGCCTAATATCCGGTGTAATTCTTCTACGGAAGAAGTAGCAATCAACTCCTTGGCTGTCAGGTTTCCTTGCTGGTTCATGCGCATGTCCAAGGTCGCATCGAAACGAGTCGAGAACCCTCTATCAGCCGTATCGATTTGATGAGAAGATATTCCCAAATCTGCCAAAATACCATCTACTTTTTTTACCCCATACACACGCAAATATTGCTTGATATATCTAAAATTTGCTTGAATGAATGTAAAATTCGGGTCTGAAATCTTCTTACTTTCAGCGCGGGCATCGGCGTCTTGATCAAAAGAATAAAGTTTGCCTGTTGTCAATTTTTCAAGAATCGCGCGCGAATGTCCACCGCCACCAAACGTGACATCCACGTAGATTCCGTCTGGTCGGATGGCCAATCCTTCCAAACATTCTTGTAACATAACCGGATGATGATAGCTGTAATCGTTGGTTTCCAAATGAATCTACGAATTAAATGAGTGAACTTTTTTGTATGTAATTGCTTTACAAAGGTAATCATTTTGCCTAATTTTCGTGGATTATCCAATGGCTACAAACCGTATCTTTCTCAGAAGTCGTGTCTGTTTTACGTTTTGACTGCCTCTCCACCTCACTTATTATTCCTACATTGACTAATGAAAAAGACTATTTCTTCTCTTTTTATGACGTGTATAGGGTTGTTGTTTACTATACACCTGAGTTTTTCGCAAGCTAATAGGACAGATGCTGCGGGCTTTTGGCGCGCGGAACTCCCGACCGTGGCGGGTATGTTGCCGTTTCATCTTTCGCTTGAAATGGAGAACGGAAAGTTACAAGCGTACGCCATCAATGGAAAAGAAAAATTAGGTTTGGATACACCTTTTTTCAAAAACGATTCATTACATATTCCAATGGAAATCTTTGATGCAGAGATTATTGCGCATCTTTCAGGTTCAGCCATGAAAGGGATATTCAATCGCAAAGCATCTAATTTATCCCTCCGAACAGTTCCTTTTTCAGCCCAAAAAAATCAATACCATCGTTTTGAAAATAAGAAAAAAGACGTTTCCAATACAAATATTAGTGGTACTTGGGAGGTAAAATTTAC
>CAYNRA010000100.1:0-9269 GCA_964399465.1 uncultured Cytophagales bacterium | reverse complement strand
AGTGTACTCTTCCCCCAAAACAGCCAAGCGAACAAGGTTCATTGACCATGTAGAAACAGATGCAACTCGTTTCTTCCGTTCTACAGATGATATTGAGAAAGAGATTTTAAAACACCTCAATTTAGCAGCAGGCACCAAGGTAAAAATCACCATTCACATTGAAGCATCCAACCATGAGGGTTTCAGTCAGGATACGGAAAGAACATTAAAGGAGAATGGAAGAACACTTGGGTTTGGGAATGTCAAGTTTGATTAAGCCAACCCTTGAAATATCTGAACACATCATTCATTGCAAACAACAAAAAAGGATAGAAAGTCGCCCTTCTATCCTTTTTGTGTTTTTACGTATAGCTTTCTTAAAACTCCACCACAAAACCAATCGTTGGGGTTACTTGTGGGTCGTTGTTAGACAAAATAAGCGGAATAGCATTTGCCCCATTGCTCGCCAACGGAAGTCCGTCCGTCGTGGCAAATCCTGAATTGTCCGCATTCCGTGCAAATGTATATTGAGGCAACGCAGGATTCGACTGCACAAACGCATTCTGAACATCTATGAATACATCCAATGTCCATTTGTTGTAATTCCACTTTTTATCCAAACGGAAATCAAAACGACGGAAAGCCGGCAATCGCTCTGTATTCAACCGATTGAAATCCAATGTACCAACACCCAATAAGAAATAATTCTGTTGCGATGCCGCCAAATCAAATGGCGTATATGGTGCGCCTCCTTGGTACAACCACTTCAAGCCCATTTCCCAACCACGCTTGAACTTACGCCCAAGTTGAGCCGAAATCAAATGTCTCGAATCCCACGAAGAAGGTTTCAAAACTCCGTCTATGCCTGAAAACTGGCTATTGAACCATGTATAAGATACAACCCCAAATATATTTTTCGCTAATTTTTGTTGGAAGAAAAACTCCAATCCATACGACTGCCCCTCACCTACGGACACCGTTTTTTCGTTCCCAATTGCACCGAAATCACCTCCTTGGTTCGCCAACGAAATGCCTGTAAGTGCTGAAACCGGATAATCGTTGTACTTTTTATAAAAACCCTCAACCGTTACCCGCGTTTGTGGACGTGGAATAAACTCCAACCCAGAAACCAGATGGTCTGACTGCAAATATTTATTATCTCTGTTCACAAAAGCATCGCCTCCGGCAGCTATATCTGGAGCTTGGAAGCCCAACACTGTATAAATAGGCGTTTTGAAATATCGACCCGCCGACGCATTGATTCTCCACTTAGGCGCTACCTGATAACTAGCTGATAATCTTGGACTTAACGTTTCAATTGGGTTGTTCCCAGTGGTTGTAAAACTGTTCATGTCTGTGCGTAAACCTGCCGAAAGACTCAATCTATCGTCCAAAAATTTACGCGCAATTTGGCCGTACGCACCGTATTTGAAAAATTGAATATCTGTATCAAAACGAAGGGTAATTCCCGGAATAATCACACCATTGGGTAATTCTCTATCCCGAGATAAAATAGACAAAAAGTCATTATTGTATTTTACGTATTGTGCCACAAACCCGTAACTATACTCCCAAGGGCCAAGGTATTTTTGTACATTAATTCGTAATTTATTCTCTATTTCTTGTGAATTACTGCCCAAAACACGGCGCGATTCCTCTTGTACACCATCTTCAAAACGATCTAGACGGTTATCAAACATATTCCGGCTGAGGGAAATATCCATGAATCCATTGTTTAGCAAACGTTTCAAAGAAACCCCAACTGTATAATTCCATTGGTTGATGAGCGGATTTGAGCGTAAAATATACTCTTTTTCAGGCGACGATTCTTTGGGCACGCCAAATGAAAAATCATCAATTGCTCCTACTCCAATAGCCGTTAACGTTGTTTTTTTATTGATTTTATGCGTCACTTTATATTGAAAATCCCAATAATTCGGACGAATCGGGAGGTCAATCGCTGAAAACAATAATTGCAAATACGAGCGTCTCACAGAACCCAGGAAAGTCGTATTTTTACCCAAAGGCCCTTCCAAAGTAGTAGCCAATTCTGTCGCACTCAAACGAATATTCCCTTGCACACGCTCGGAGTTTCCTTCTCGTTGTTTGAATTGCAAAACAGAAGAAAGGGCGTTGTCATACCGCGCATTGAAACTACTGGAAGACAAAGTGGCGTCCTCAATAAACGATACGTTCAAAATACCTGTTGGGCCACCTGAACTTCCCTGTGTCGCAAAGTGATTGATGACGGGAATTTCAATACCATCCAGATAAAAAACGTTTTCATTCGGTCCGCCCCCACGGATAATCAAGTCATTCCGGAAACCACCCACAGACCCCGCAGTACCACCCACGCCAGGTAAAACAGATAAAACACGGGAAATATCGAAGTTCCCACCCGGGTTATTCTTGATTTCTTCTACGGATAATTTCTGAATGGAGTTGGGCGATTCTGTACTTGCCACAGAAACCGACCGATTGACGACCACTTTTACTTCGTCTAGCAGTGTTGATTCTTCTTGTAATTGGAAATTCACTTGGTTGGCATTTCCCGAAGTAACCACAATATTGTATTGAACAAAAGGAGCATACCCGACGTAGGATGCTGTCAAATTATAACTTCCGGTTGGAATATTGTTGATTTTATAACGACCATCGATGTCTGTTTGCGCACCTAAATTTAGCCCAGCTATCTGGATTGTAACACCGATGAGCGGTTCTTGCGACTTTTTATCAAGGACGATACCTTGAATTTGCCCAGTACGAACCGTTTGCGCAGAAAGTGACGTCCATTGAATGAACCACAAAAAGATACCTATACACGATAGGATTTGTCCAATTTTACGTTGCATGAAGTGAATGGTTTAGAAGTTTTCCATTGATATAATCTATTAGAAACCTCTTACAGCAACGATGGTTTTAGAAAAAAGAAAATTAATCCCAACTTTCGTTTAAATCTTCTTTTTGATTTGATGAATGGTCAAAATTCTTGATAGCTTGCCGAATGAAAAGTCGCTCATAATGGCGATTTCTCCTCCCCTTTTTCGCATCTGCCCGCTTTTCATTCCGTTTGTCAATAACGATTTCAGACAGCCTGTTTAAGTCTGCTAATTCCTGAAAATCTTTGGGTGAATTTCTTTTTGGCATAAGTACTGACGAATTTCATTTGCCCAAAGTAACTTTGTACGCTAAATTCTTGTTTGAAAATAATCGACATTCATCCTCGCTAGTTTCTATTTTTATGAATAACCAACAAAACATCCATAACAAGCCGTCTATCATCCGATTACCTTTGGTGATTGGCGTGAGTATTTCGCTTGGCTTGTATTTAGGCGCTACTTTTTTCGGCAAATCAGACGAGACAGCAACCCTGATTGGTCCCAAAAATGCCTCTCTCTTAAAAGAAATTCTACAACATATTGATGAAAGCTACGTCGATCCTGTAGATACAGATACACTTCTCGACTACGGCATTACGAAAATGCTGGAAAAATTAGACCCACATACATCGTATATTCCTGTAGAAGAAGCCGAGGCCGTGCGTTCTCAATTACAAAGTGGTTTTGATGGAATTGGAGTTGAATTTAATGTTTTCAATGACTCCGTTTTTGTTGTAACTCCCTTAGCAGGAGGCCCTTCTGAAGCTGCAGGAATCCGGAGTGGTGATATTATTCTCTCCGCTGACGGCCAATCTCTGACAGGTAAAAAAGCATCTACCGCAGACGTGTATAAAGTCCTCCGAGGCCCCAAAAACTCCAAAGTTACTTTGCAAATCAAACGACGTGGATATGCAAAACCTTTGCCTTTTACTATAGTCCGCGATAAAATTCCAACGTTTTCCATTGATGCCGCTTACCTCATGGAAGACAAAAAAACAGGATTTATTCGGGTGAATCGATTTGCAGAAACGACCTACGACGAATTTAAAAAACATACCGAAACGCTCCTAAAATCAGGGATGAAACAGCTCATCCTGGACTTACGTGGCAACCCCGGCGGCTATATGGATCGTGCAACCGATATTTTGGACGAATTTATCGAGGGCGATGGATTACTTCTTTATACAGAGGGACAAGACAGACGGAATAACCAACGCGTTTTTGCTGGTAAAAAAGGTCTTCTGGAAAAAACACCCGTTGTCGTGCTCATCGACGAAGGAAGTGCCTCCGCTTCCGAAATTGTATCAGGAACATTGCAAGACTACGACCGTGCCTGGATTGTAGGCCGTAGGACATTCGGAAAAGGGCTCGTTCAGGCGCCTATTCCATTAAGCAACGGCGCAGAACTCCGCCTGACTATTTCCAGATATTATATTCCAAGTAAAAGAAGTATTCAAAAACCGTTTGTATCCGGCGATGTAGAGGGCTACCAAGCGGAAAGATATACGCGAAACGCACAAAAACAAGATTCCACGCAAGTCAAAACTGTCTATAAAACACTTGGTGGACGTCCTGTTTTTGGTGGGGGTGGCATTACGCCCGACGTCATCGTTCCAGCAGATACCAGCTTCTTGACTGTCGGATTGATAGACTTATTCAATCAAAATATCTTGCAAGAATTTACTCTTGAATACACTGCGGAAAACCAAAAAGAGTGGCAAGCCAAAGGATTTGCAGCTTTTCAGAAATCATTTTTTGTGAATGACAACCAAGTCGAAGCTATTTTTCAAATGGCTAAAAGAGCGGGTGTTGTTATTGATAAAAAAGCCATTCAGCCTTCCATTCCGTACATAAAAACACAAGTAAAGGCGCTTATCGCACGTACAATTTGGCAGTCAAGAAATGCAGATGGCTTAAATAATGCGTACTATCAAATTGTTCAGGAACGCGACAAAGAAATCAAAGCAGCATTGGGACAGATGAAAAAAGCAGCTCAATTTGCACAATAAAAAACAAAGAAGGCTAGTTTTTACTAGCCTTTTTACTTGATAATCAATCAATTAAAAATATAAAGTATGAAATGGGTTTATTTATGTATGGCTATTTTCGCGGAAGTGATAGGAACATCAGCTCTCCGTTTTTCTGAAGGATTCACCAAACCGCTTCCCTCCTTGCTTGTCGTGATTGGGTACGGCATTGCTTTTTATTGCCTTTCCTTAACACTCAAGGAAATGTCCGTTGGTATTGCTTACGCAGTCTGGTCTGGGGTCGGCACGGTACTTATCGCTCTATCGGGATACCTGTTTTTCAAACAAAATCTGGACACACCCGCCCTTCTTGGACTTATCTTGATTATTGCTGGGGTTCTCGTCATTAACTTATTCTCAAAAACAGTTTCTAATCAATGAAAAAATCTCGTTTCCTATCTTTTGAAAAATAGAAAACGAGATTTTTTATTCATGCGCCGTATCCAATTTTGCTAAAATTTGAACTGCTTTTTCAATAAAAGTCTCGTTCATTTCGTGTACCTCCACGCCTTTGCCAAGCGACTGCAACAACGTAATTGTCAACGCGCCTCCCAAATGTTCTTGAAATTCCCTCAATCCCGAAATCAATGTATCTACCTGTAAATCAGTATGATACAATTGAAATCCAAGTGATTTTAATACACGATATACACGTTCAAAATCGGCTAGTGATAACCAGCCCAACAAATGGGAATAATACGTATCGAGTGCAATGCCTATGGCTACGGCTTCTCCATGCTTGACCGTGTAGTTCGTCAAATGTTCCAATTTATGTGCTGCCCAATGTCCAAAATCCAAAGGCCGCGCAGAACCTCTTTCGAACGGGTCGCCTGATGCGATGTGGTCGAGGTGAAGTTGTGCACAGCGTATGATTTGTTCTTGCATCACAGCTGAATTTCTTGCACAAATAGCTTGTGCATTTATTTCCAGCCATTCAAAAAACGCTTTGTCTTTTATCAACGCTACTTTTACAGCCTCCGCAACACCCGAACGCCAATCTCTGTCGCCCAACGTAGTGAGAAAGGTAAAATCATTGAAAACCGCAGACGGAGGCGAAAATGTACCTAAATAGTTCTTTTTTCCATAAAAATTGACACTGTTCTTCACGCCTACCCCTGAATCATTCTGGGATAATACAGTCGTCGGAATACGAATATGACGTACGCCTCGGTGTGAAATCGCACACGCATAGCCCACCATATCCAAAAGCGCACCTCCACCAATTGCCGCCACGTAGGAATGTCTGTCTATGCCGTGTTGATGAATAACGGCTAACATTTTTTCCAGATAAACTGGCTCATTTTTCACTGCTTCACCACTCGGTATCACCACCAATTCACGTACCATTTGTACGTCTTGCAACGCGGCCATGTAGTCTGTAATCGCACGGTACAAATAATCATGCGCATTCAAAACTTCTTCGTCCAAGACAAAAAGAAGTTTTTGAGAATGCCCGTTTACGCGATTTTCTTGTAAAAATGTAGCCAAATGTGGGTTTTTAAGGTCGAATAATCGTTCTGTGAAACAGACCTGATAGCGGTAATTCACTGTGAAATTTTGGGTAAGTATCGTCATATTTGAAGTAACGTTGTGTGCGGATAGTTTAATAATTACCTGCTTCAGAAAAATGTTTAGGTTACGGCAAACATACGAGCTAGCCGCATGGACAGAGGTAGAAGAAATGTGACACAACTAGCCAATATCCAATCACCTGATAAGCTAATCCAAGAGGCATTCATCATGATCAATCCCAGAACGCCTGCTTTTACTGCCAACCCAATGTTTTTTCCAATCGGTTCTTGGTACGCTTTGTACAACGGCGGGAAGATAAGATAGGCATGAAAGCCGACGAACACGGCGGTCGTCAGAAGTTGTCCTTTCTCGAAAGACAAAACCAGTTGGGTTCCTTGAATCACAAGATAGGTCAAGCCCGCCAAAAGCATCGTCTTGGACTTTCCACCATGTACTTCGCCCCGACTTATCAACGTGATAGCAGCGATGTACAAAACAGGAAATACCATCAACCAGCTGACTTCCAACCAATTAGGTAAAATGGACATCCCCAACATGAGATTTCCGCCACGGCACAATCCCATATTTAAAGGGCCGAACCAACTTTGGTGTTTACCCCAACTGTCGTAAATCATAGCACAAACAGCAATTCCGATGGCTAGATACATGCTTGTTAGTCCAACGATTCGGCTGGCGACAATCCCGACAACAAATAAAATGACCGCAAAACGAAAGGCGTCTGCCAAAGAGATGCGTTTACTTGGGATGGGGCGTTCTGGTCGCTCTATTGCGTCGAGGTCGGCATCACAAACATCGTTATAGACGATTCCTCCCCCATAAAGCCCCATGGTTGCCACCAATAAAGCGACGAGCGCAATTGGAGAAACAGAAGCGCCAGTTCCTGTAAAAAGTACCCAACCTGCTAAGGAAGCACCCGCAAGGACGTCTGTAAAGGCAGTCACGACATTAGCTGGGCGAAGCAATTGAAGATAAGTTCGTACCATTAGCGAATCAGTAAATCATTTTTATTTATTCTTGGTTGTTGTCCACCACGTAAAATAGTATTTCCGTTGAACGTCTGCGATTGGTCAATAGAACTTGGATTTTCAAAATCCTCCAAGCGAATTTGACCACTTTGTGCAAACGCATCAATGGCGTTTTGGTACGTCACTTTGCGAATATCCTCCTCCGCAATTCCTTTTATTTTCATTAGGGCAGCTGTTTTCGGAACAGCTAATGGGTCGCTAATGCCCCAATCGGCGGCAGAATTGACCATAATTCGATCAGAACCGTACTGTTTGACAATCTCGACCATCCGTTCGTTCCCCATTTTGGTAAACGGATAAATGGTAAAAGCGGCATAAAAACCTTGGTCTAGTACTTGTTTGACGGTTTCCTCGTTGTTGTGGTCAATGATGACCATTTCTGGGGCAATGCCGTGTTCGAGGGCGATTGCCATGCTTTTTTCAGTTCCTTGTTTTTTATTTCGGTGCGGCGTATGTACCTGCACGGGCAAACCTGCTTCTTTGGCGAGTTCAAGTTGGGCGCGGTAATATTTTTCCTCGGCGGCTGTTTGGTCGTCGAAACCAATTTCACCCACGCCTACCACTCCTTCTTTATACAAATAGAGTGGAAGGATTTCCAAGACTTGCTCGGCAAGTGCTTCGTTATTGGCTTCGCGGGAGTTGAGTCCAATCGTACAATAATGTTTGATACCAAATTGGGAAGACCGAAAACGCTCCCATCCGATTAAACTATTGAAATAATCTTGAAAGGTAGAAAGTCCGGTTCTGGGTTGCCCTAACCAAAAAGCGGGTTCAATGATGGCAGCAACACCGGCATCCGCAAGTGCCTGGTAGTCGTCGGTAGTACGGGAAGTCATGTGAATGTGCGGGTCAAAAAAACGCATTCCTTCTATGTACGTCTGGTAATCTTGTTGCACAACCGAGGCCGTTTGTTGTTCTTCTGAGGAGCCTTCAAAGTGGGAAGGATGCCCTGTGGTATTGTCGTGTAATGAACACATAATCAGTCGATTAATTTATACTAATGTAAACCAAGTGGTTGAAAAATCAGGGGATTTTTGTTGCAGAAAAAGCGCGGCGCGTTGGTCTTGTACATCATCAGAGGCTGCCAAGTGTGAAATCATTTGGGGTTCTTCTGGGAAAGACATATCTGCCACGAGACACCACGCAAATGCGGGTATTCTTCTACCAGCTGCCCATCTTTCTTGGGCTAACAGACAAATATCGTGTGCCAATGTTGGATTTTTTCGTTCGAGTAATCCATGAATTTCAGCGAGTGGTTGGTCGTTGAAAATAGCTTTCAGGACGAGCTGATTCCATGCCAACTCAGAGAAATGAGAAGCTGGGTAAGGGTTTCCGAGTGCCATTGCGGCAAATACATGCGCCACGTTCGACCGGATAGCATCTGTTGCGCGCAAAAGCCATTCTGTTGGATGAGAGAGATAGGGCAAACTACTGTACAGAGCTACTGCTTCTTGCAGCTCGGCGGTATCAAACAACGTATGTATTTTATGCGTAGCGGCAGCCGCATCTAGTTGCAAGACACAATAGATACGCACGAGGCGGTCGAGCGTCCAGCGTTGTGCTTTTGCTTGCGTTGCCATGCGTTCAGGCAGATGACTGAAAATCAAAGGTTTGCGTTGTATTTTCCGAGGAGCCATGACAAAGGCTCTTTCAAGCGGGATGTCGGTGAATGTACCAAACCATGCCAGCTCATCGGGGTTGAGTTGTGTTGAGATGGCGCCACGAAGCTCCTCCAGTAGGTCGTTCATGTTTGAAAAGGTGTAGTGGTTGAATAAGAGCAAAACTACAAAAATAAGAGAGGAATGGTAAGGAATTGGGAGAAATTC
>CAYNRA010000099.1:2830-9503 GCA_964399465.1 uncultured Cytophagales bacterium | reverse complement strand
ACCAGCGACCCTCTGATTAACAGTCAGATGCTCTAACCGACTGAGCTATTCGGGATCGTTTTATTATAAACGTGGTGCAAAAGTATACTATTTCCTAATACTTGTCAATAGTTATCTCTATTTTTTTTTCAAATACAGTATTTTATCTCTGAGCACGGTCTAAAATAAGCTCTTTTACACGTCTTGCGTCTGATTTTGTAAAATTTTGAATAATAATTTCTTCTTCGCGTGCTCTTGCCTTGATGCGGATTGTTGAGAAAAATACACCTGACTCTATTTCAACTCCAGCGATGTCATTATAAAAAACGAAATTCTCGTTGGAAGACATGAACTTACGAATAATGAAGGTCACTCCTTTTTCAGAGAACTCAACAACATCAGGAAAAAGTGGATTCATCCAAAAGCTTGCAGCATATTTTTCTATCATCGTAGTTTGGACTAATTATTTGAATGGAACATACACTACTTTTTTTGTTTCAAAGAACTCTTCTTCAAAATACGAACTCAAATCATATACTTTTTTAGGTCTATTCACCTCCGCAAGTTCTTCTTTTAAGTCCCCTCCTTTGAGATATAGAACACCATTGTCTAGTTTATTGAAATGATTTCTACTGATTTTATTTTGAATCCAGCCCATGAAAGGTTGCAAGCGCGTAACCGCACGAGAAACCACGAAATCATAAAAACCATCGGCGCGTTCGGCGCGTTCATGTTGTGCACGAATATTTTTTAGACCCAAACCGTCAGCTACCTCTTGTACCACCTTGATTTTTTTTCCGATGGAATCAACGAGATGAAAGCTTACCTCAGGAAATAAAATAGCGAGTGGAATACCCGGAAAACCGCCACCCGTTCCTACATCTAGAATTTCCGAGCCATCTGTAAACGAACAAACTTTTGCTATTCCGAGTGAATGTAGCACATGTTTTTCGTACAAATTATCCATATCTTTTCTGGAAATGACATTAATCTGAGCATTCCAGTGCGTATATAGTTCGTGAAGCTGAGCAAACTGAGTTTGCTGTATGGGAGTAAGATCCGGAAAATACTTTGCGATAATCGAAAAATCTGACACTTTACTAGAGTTATTTGAATAAAATTATTATTTCCAGCGCAAACGCTTGGGGTTTGTAAACAATGTAACAATTCCTAAAATAAACAAATATCCAGTGAATAAGAACTCATAATAAGGCATGCGCCACATACCTACGTTCGAACCTAACCTTCTATTTAAAGAACTAAATACTAGCCACTTAATTAGGATATATCCCATAAATACGCCAAGAACAAACCGCATCCAATCCGTGATAAACAAAGTAGCTTCAAGATGCAACTCTTTGCTGATAGCTGCAGGAATTCTCGCCCAATCAGGTACTTGAAATAATTCGGGTTGAAAAAATAGAGCTGGAATGAATAAAAACCAACTAAATAATTGGCCGTACCATAGTAATCCTAAGTGGATTTTATGTTTAAACTTATATTTTTTTCCGACGGAAAGATGTCGTCTTTTTTGAATAAACCAGTCTTTCCAATTTCTTTTGGGTTCAGATAGTGTATAGGCGTCAGATTCGATACAGATCGCCACATTTTTAGAATTTGCTGTTTGATTTACGAAGAGGTCATCATCTCCTCCTAGTAATCCATAATGAGATGCAAAGCCTCCATTTGCCCAGAAAAAGTCCTTTCTATACAATAGATTTCTACCAACTCCCATGAACGGAATACCTGCCAATGCAAAAGAAAGGTATTGAACCGCTGTTTGGAAAGTCTCGTAGCGGATTAAGGCATTCAATCCACCTGGGTAAGCTGGATAAGGCGAGTAACCGAGAACAATTTCTTTATCACCTAGTGACTCTGCCATTCGTTGTACCCATAGTTCACTAGAAGGACGGCAGTCAGCATCTGTTACTAGAATAAGCTCTTTCGATGCTTTTTTAATCCCCATGGTTAGGGCATACTTCTTGGCTGTGAAATGGACGGGTACTGTTTCTATCCGCACAATTTTGACATTTGGGAAGTTATCTTTATTTGTTAAAAGATAGTCGTATGTACCATCCGAGGAACGGTCATCCACGATAATTATCTCAAAATCAGGATATTGCTGACTTTCGAGCAGAGGGATAAGCGATTGAAGATTTTCAAGCTCATTCCAAGCAGCCACAACAATAGAGACCCCTGGAGCACTTTCGATAAACTCGGGTACTCGTCTTTTGTAAAATGAAAGGCGAAGAAACACAAAGAGTGTGTACATCAATTGCCAAAAAACAGCTATCAAAAAGAGGGAAGGTATAACGTCATGCCAGAGCATTTATTGAGTCATTTAGTGAGAAATGAATACAAATATAAGGATTGTTCATAAAGTGCCTCTAACAATCCTGTTTTTTACACAAAAAACAAACTATCAATTATTTAAATAATCTATTCTTTCCATATCCTTGTAATTTTGCTTTAGTAAAAAATACCTTGGGTAGATTCTTAAACTTTTTAGATATGCTTCGCTCATATTATTCAAAACATACATTGGAAGCTGGCTTAGATGAAGCAGGTCGCGGCTGTCTAGCTGGTCCAGTTGTAGCAGCCGCCGTCATCCTTCCATCAGACTTCTCACACCCATTTTTAAATGACTCCAAACAACTTACCAAAGTTGAACGAGTGAAGTTACGTACAGAAATCGAGCGTGAAGCTATTGCTTGGGCGATTGCAGAAGCTTCTCAGCAAGAAATTGACCAAATCAATATTCTAAAAGCCAGTTTTTTAGCTATGCACAGAGCTGTCGAAAAACTGAGTATTCGCCCAGAACATTTACTCATTGATGGAAATCGCTTCACCCCTTTTCCTTTGATTCCCCATACGTGTATTGTAAAAGGAGATGCGTTGTATTATTCCATTGCAGCAGCATCCGTTTTAGCCAAAACATACAGAGACGATTTAATGGAAAAATTAGATGAACAGTTTCCCGCCTATGGTTGGCGAAAAAATGCAGGATATCCGACGATTGCACACAAAAAAGCTATCGCTGAATTTGGACTCACGGAATGGCATCGGAAGACTTTTCGGAGTACACTTTTGAAGGAATAGGATATCCCAAAAAGATAACTTTCCAGAGTGGATATTCTGTGTAATCTAGAATTAGCCTCTGGAGACTCTCCCTCCCACCAATCGATATAATTTTGGCTACCTCCATCCCTGACTGGTAATAGGCTTGGCGCGTATCGTACGCAGAAATTCCAAAAAACTGTTTAGAAGTAGACAAATCATCTAGACTTTTGCTTGATCGACCACCATAAGTAGTAAACAGCCACTCTTGCTTAAAATCAATGTAGCGTTGCACAGAGTCCTCTGAACGAACAAACCGATTATCGACTTGAAGGGCTATGCCTTCATCAAGCCAAGTAGGGATTTTTGTCTTTGCCCTCCACCAACCAACCTGCTGCATCAGTTCAATATGAGCCAATTCATGCGCAACGACATCCGCATTGGCATTGTCTTTATGTAGAATAATCCAGGAGCCAAATGGCGTACCAAGGCTACAACCAGCCCCTTCAGGTTGATGACAAATATTTTGAAATGACTCCTCCGTAGAACAAAACAAGATTGTCGGTGAACTTACCAAACTCCCGAAAAAGTGAGCTACTTTCTGCTTTGCTTGCTGTACAATCGTATTGTATTCTTGCTGTTCATTGTTGGATAGTTCCTTGTTTTCATGTGTAAATTGTGTGTATACTTTTCCATCTAACCAATACAAACGCGCTACGCTCACGAGCGGTGAAAATGAGACATACAACATTGCCAAAAGAAATACAAAGCCAATATAGGAAAACCGTTTCTGATATTTCATTCCAATAACATCCATTTATTTATCCTTCGCAGCCCTTTTTCAATGCGTTTTACCTTTCTTGAAAGATAAATAATTTATCATCCTCTTTAAAAGTCATTGCATTGGTCGTACTTTTGTGTCCTAGTTACTAAATCCAGTACGAAGTTAAATCATTTTAAACTAAATATTCTACGTATGTCTTTCTACAGTATCATTTTAAATGCACACCACTACTTGGCTTTTATCGCTCTATTACTGCTTTTGTTAGCTACTATAAACGGCATTATGGGCAGTACCTCTGAGAAAATTTTTGATGATAGCCATCGCAAAATAAATCTTTTTGCCTTGATTTCAACACATACCATGTTGCTATTGGGATTGGTTCTTTTGGCTATTTCACCGACTGCACAAGTTGCTTTTTCGGATATGGCAGCTACCATGAAAGATGGCGCACTTCGCAAAGCAATTATTGAACACCCAACGACAAATATTTTAGCGGCCGTTTTAGTAACAATTGGTAATGCGAAATCAAAAAAATCTATCGGTCACGGGAAAAAATTCAAATCTACAGCTATTTTCTTTGGTTTAGGGCTTGTCTTAATTCTTAGCCGTTTACCTTGGGAAAGATTGTTCTAACCTTTGTAATTTCAAACTAAAAAGCCTTTTTCAATGTATCATTGGAAAAGGCTTTTTTTATGATTGTATTTTTTGACGGAGTTTGTTTGTTATGCGCGCGTTTTATTCAAATTATCTTAAAAAAAGATAAAAATAGAACGATACGAATAGCCCCTTTGCAATGGATCTCCGACGAACAATTGAAAAACCAATTTGGGGATTCCGTCATGGTTCTGACACCCAACGGCAAATGGCTAGGAGGCTCCAACGCCGCCCTCTACGTACTTGTCCACTTACCTGGATTCACTTGGTTAAAAGTAGCCTATATCATTCCCAAAAGCTTCCGTGATTTCTTTTATTCTTTCGTAGCAAAGAAACGGTATCAATGGTTTGGCGAATCAGAATCGTGTAGAATCCCTACACAAGAAGAAAAAAACGTATTTTTAACACCTGAGGAAGTACGTAAAATAGAAACCCAATGGCATTTACAAACTAATTTTCATTGATTTTTCCTCCAACTCTTTTCCTGTAAAAGTTTTCATCAGAAATAGAAAAACTATATTTAGAGATTAATTTATCATCGTCTTGATTGCTAAATTAAGTGCAATATTCTTCTTGATATTACGCACCTATATAGAAGCTCATGGCAAATTTTGTACCTTTGTTTTTACATTTGACTTCATAACTAAACCCAACAAACCTATGCATAATGCGTTTTTCAATACGCCAACACCTCAAAACGAACCTGTTTTGTCGTATGCACCCGGAAGTTCAGAACGCGCGAAGCTACAAAAAGCCCTTGAAGAAGCACGCGCCGTAACGGTCGATATTCCGATGTATATTGGAGCTGAAAAAGTGTTTACAGACAAAAAAATTCGTTTATCTCCTCCACATGACCACCAACATACGCTTGGTTTTGCGTCAGAAGGTGATGCAAATCATGTCAAAGCAGCCATCTCTGCCGCATTAAAAGCAAGAACAGCTTGGGCAAATATGCCTTGGGAACACCGCGCTAGTATCTTTTTGAAAGCAGCAGAACTTATTGCAGGCCCGTATCGTGCCAAACTCAATGCAGCTACCATGCTTGGGCAATCTAAGAATGCATACCAAGCAGAAATAGACTCTGCCTGTGAACTGATTGATTTTCTCCGCTTCAATGTAGCGTATTTGCAAGAAATATATTCAGAACAGCCGGCCTCTTCACCAGGAGTATGGAACAGACTGGAATACAGACCATTGGAAGGGTTTGTATTTGCTTTAACTCCTTTTAATTTTACAGCAATTGCTGGAAATCTCCCTGCCAGCGCCGCATTGATGGGCAATGTAACTGTTTGGAAACCTGCCTATACACAAATTTACTCAGCTCAGGTCATCATGGAGATATTCAGAGAAGCGGGTTTACCAGACGGCGTAATCAACCTTATTTATGTAGATGGTCCCGTTGCAGGAAACATTATTTTCAAAAGTCCATTCTTTGCGGGCATTCACTTTACTGGAAGTACTGCTGTATTCCAAACCATTTGGAAAACAATTGGAGCCAATATTCAACGATATAAAGCGTACCCGCGTATCGTTGGAGAGACTGGAGGAAAGGATTTTGTGATGGCACACCGTTCTGCACATCCCAAAGCACTGGCTACGGCACTCGTACGTGGAGCTTTCGAATACCAAGGGCAGAAATGCTCGGCAGCATCTCGCGCCTATGTTCCTTCGAACATTTGGTCAGAAGTAAAAGAATACATGTTGGCAGATTTAAAATCCATGAAAATGGGCGGAACAGAAGACTTCTCGAACTTCATCAACGCAGTCATTGACGAACGTGCATTTGATAAAATTAAACGATTCATCGATACAGCCAAAGAATCTGATGAAGTTGAAATCATAGCGGGGGGGCATGCAGACAAATCCAAAGGATATTTTATTGAACCTACTGTTTTGGTGACGACGAACCCGAAATATACAACGATGTGCGAAGAGATTTTCGGCCCTGTTTTAACGATTTATGTGTATGATGAAAATCAATACGAACGAACGCTAGAATTGGTTAATAGCACTTCACCGTATGCTTTGACGGGGGCTATCTTTGCACAAGATAGATATGCTGTTGAATTAGCGACGCGCAAGTTGGTCGATGCAGCAGGAAATTTTTACATCAACGATAAACCGACAGGTGCTGTAGTTGGCCAACAGCCATTCGGAGGAGGCAGAGCATCTGGAACAAATGATAAAGCAGGTTCCAAA
>CAYNRA010000099.1:0-2820 GCA_964399465.1 uncultured Cytophagales bacterium | reverse complement strand
CAAACTCAATTTATTACGTTGGGTGAATGCGCGAACAATCAAAGAAACGTTCAATCCACCGACAGACTATACGTATCCGTTTTTGGGTTAATTTCCGGTTGTTTTTATACGAAAAAAGACGGCTACGCCGTCTTTTTTCGTATAAAAACAAGTCAAATGAAATTATTTCGCTACTTCGTCACGCAGAGCTCTACGCAAAATTTTACCCACATTGGTTTTCGGTAGTTCATCTCTAAACTCAATATGTTTCGGACATTTATAACCCGTCAAGTTTTCTTTGCAGTACGCCTTGATTGCCTCCACTGTTAAGCTAGGGTCTTTTTTAACGACAAATATCTTCACAGCCTCTGTCGATTTCTCATCAGGAACACCCACACAAGCTACTTCCAAGACACCTGGCATACTTGCAACAACATCTTCAATCTCATTCGGATATACGTTAAAGCCAGATACCAAAATCATGTCTTTTTTCCGGTCAACGATTTTGAAATAACCATCTTTATCCATAAATCCTACATCACCCGTTTTGAACCAACGACGGCCATCTGCAGGATCATCAAACATCACTTTTTCTGTTTCGTCTGGACGGTTGTAATAGCCAAGCATTACTTGTGGCCCATGCGCACAAATTTCACCTGCTTCGCCAATATCAGCCCACGTACCGTCTTCACGCATGATTTTAACATACGTACTTGGCCATGGAATACCAATGGTCCCGATGCGGTTATCCCCTACCAGCGGATTGGATGTTAATACAGGTGATGTTTCAGACAAACCATAGCCTTCTGTCGGTAAATTTCCTGTTAGTTCTTTCCAACGAGTAGCCACTGCCGACTGCAACGCCATTCCACCGGCGGAAGTAATCACCAATTTAGAGAAATCTACTTCCTTAATTTTAGGGTGATTCAAAAGCCCGTTGTATAGTGTATTGACACCCGTGAAAATATGTGGCGGATATTTTTTCAAATCTTTGATGAATGCTTCCAAATCTCTTGGATTAGTAATAAGCAAGTTCATCACACCGGTCCGTAAGGCAGTTAATGCATTGACAGTCAAGGCATAAATATGATACAAAGGCAGTGCAGCAATAGCTACGACTTTTGCATCCACCAATTTATTCGTGACAGCACCTTGCCAAGATTCATTGGTTAGCGTATTAGCAACCACATTTCTGTGTGTCAACATAGCCCCCTTTGAAACCCCCGTTGTACCGCCTGTATATTGAATGAATGCCAAATCTTCATGTCCAACCGCCGGACGCGTGTAGGTCATGTTTGCTCCTGCACTTACCGCCGACATAAAAGACTGCGCTTGGGGCAAATTGTAAGGCGGAACCATTTTTTTAACCGATTTCACAACAAAATTGACCAACTGTTTTTTCGGGAAACCCAGCATATCGCCTAGTTGGGTAATAAAAACATGTTCAATAGCTGTATCTGCGATTACCTTTTCTAAATGTGAAGCGAAGTTAGCGACAATTACAATGGCTTTTGCGCCAGAGTCCGTGAATTGATGCTTCATTTCGCGTGGCGTATAGAGTGGGTTAGTGTTTACGACCGTCAAGCCTGCACGGATTGCACCGAACATAGCAACAGGATATTGCAAACAGTTAGGCATCTGGATGGCAATCCGGTCACCTTTTTTCAGACCAGCATCCTGAAGGTAAGCGGCGAAGTTACGAGACAGAATATCTAACTCCTCAAAGGTGATTTCTTTGCCCATATTTGCGTAGGCAGCATTGGAGGCGAAGCGCGAAAAGCCCTCCTCTACCATATCCACCAACGACGTATATTGATCAGGATTTATATCAGCAGGAACACTATCAGGGTAAAAATGTAGCCATGGACGTGATTCATCAGTTATTTGCATAAGGGTTGTTTTTAGTATTGTGGTAATGAATTGGTATTATTTTCTGTAAAAATAAAATAATTTTAAGAAATTCAATTGAAACGTATCTGATTTTTTCGGGTTCGGGAGCGATACTCGAAAAAAAAGAAGCTACCCAATCTGGTAGCCTCTGAATATCAATCTTTTGCGTAGCCGAACTTTTCAAGTTTTGCTTTTTTCATTCGCCAATCGGGTTCTACCTTGATGTATTGTTCGAGGAAGATTTTCTTAGCGAAGAACTTCTCCATGGATTCTCGTGCTTCGATACCTACTTTTTTAATTCTTTCTCCTTTGTGCCCGAGGAGAATAGCCCTTTGTGTGGCACGTTCCACGTAGATTTCAGCGCTAATCCGAATAATATTTTCTTCTTCTTTGAATGCCACGATGGCGACTTCGCAGCTGTAAGGAATTTCTTTTTTATATTTCATCAAGATTTTTTCCCGGATGATTTCGGCAGCAAAAAAGCGTTCGGGCTTGTCTGTCAGCTCATCTTTTGGGAAATAGGGCGGGTGAATAGGGAGAAAATCAATGATTTTAGCGAGCAAGTCTGAGAGTCCAATACCTTGAAGAGCTGAGATAGTCAGGATAGCGGAAGGTTGAAGGATTTCCTGCCAATGGTCTATTTTTTCTTTAATCTGCTCTTCAGTTGCTAAATCTATTTTATTGATGATCAACAGAATAGGTGTTTCCGTATTTTTAAGTTTTTGGATAACGTCTTCTTCGTCATACTTTTCAAAAATATCAGTTACAAAAAGGATAACATCGGCGTCTTCAAGTGAACCGTGGACAAACTCCATCATGGCGCTATGCAGTTCATACATAGGTTTGATGATACCTGGGGTATCCGAATAAACGAGTTGGAACTCGGTATCACCGATAACGCCATTGACCATTCCCATGATTCTGTGGCGGGGAGTTTGGGCTTTGGATGTA
>CAYNRA010000098.1:0-9512 GCA_964399465.1 uncultured Cytophagales bacterium | reverse complement strand
GCGCAGTAGTTTGCGTATAACAATCGGGCATTTTAACACCATCTGCATGATATTGCGGACGAGGCGTTACCGAAAAATCAACGCTAGAATACATATTATACCACCAAAACAGGTTGGCGACAGTAAAATTTGGATTTTTTTTACGTGCAGCTTCCCAAATTTTCTCAGCTTCTACCAAAGGATTTGCCTGTTTCCAAAACTTAATTTCGCAGTCTTTTTTATCGTACCAACCATTTCCGACAATACCGTGGTCAGAAGGCAACCGCCCAGTTAAATAACAACTTTGCGCTGTAGTCGTGACGGCAGGAAAAACAGGAGGTATTGGGCGCGTGTGCAAGTTTTGCCATTTGGACAATAAAAAGGGAGTTTCTTCGCCAAGGCAACTTTTGCTCAAGCCAACAATATCGATGACAACCGTTTTTTTCATTTTACTTTTCATTTAATTGCGTCAATAGCCAATCCAATTCGCGCTGGATAGATGTAGCCAGTGGTTTTTGTACATCTTTTGGGAGAACGCCCCAAGTATATGTCTCAATTTCAAGTAGTTGTGTGAACGGCTTTTTTTTATGTTGTGCCAATGTTTCCAGAATCGTTGCTTGTGTAGAACCTAGACAACCATAGGATTCCAAAAATATCGGTACATGAAAGTGAATACGCCATTCGGTATGTTTTTGAGGGGCAAAGTCAGCAAATGCCCAATCGAGGTCACGGTATTTATCGAGTGTTCCGTCGAGACGTTTTGCAACCACTTGGTGTAAATACGTCGGTTCATTGAATTGAGCCAATGTATGCTTTTTTTCGCGGATATCACCCGTTTCCCAATCCACGGATAAAGCAGAACTAACCTGGATTTTCCCTGTTCGTATGCCTAGATTTTCTGCCTGTTTAATCAGCACTTCGGGTTGCTCAAACCCAACAGCAACGTGGCAAACATCGAAACAGAGTTGAATGTGTTTTCGGATAGTATCTTCAGCGACACTCCCCCACTTTTTAATTCCAAGCGGAAGAAGGTACGCGGAATACCAATCTAGAAAATCAGCTACTGTTTCAAGTAATCCGTCAGGTTCAGGTTCAATGTCAATATGTATGGATTTGCCTGTTTTTTGTTCCAATTCTTGAAGAAATACGACCATAGAAAGGATATTTTCTGTGGCTTGCTGGAAAGCTTGTTCCTTTTCTTGGGTTGATTTCCACCAAAATTTATACGATAAGGGCGATGTAGAAATTCCTCCGCTCAACTCATCGTTAGGCAGCATTTGTGCAAGTATCAAAGCAAGATTTTGCGTATAAACGACGCGTTCTTGCGATGTCCAATCGGGTGCATGAACCAAATCTTTCACCACACTTCCATGAAAACTTCCGTACGGAAAGCCGTTCATGGTTGTTACGGTAATTTGATTTTGGATGAGCCATTTTTTCCAGTTAGTTTGTGCTTGTTCCGAGTTTTTTAAGAAGTCGGCGGCTCTTTCAGCAAGCCGAAGCCCAAGATTAAACGGATTTTGTGGAAAAGAAGAGGCGATTTTCGGAACGACGGCATAGAGTTCTTGCGCGTGGTCGTGCCAAATTTCACCTGGGTGGATATTGGAGCAATAGGTTATTTGTCCAAAAGGAGTTTGCATAAAGAAAGTAGCGTGTGGTTGAATAAAACAAATATAAAAGAATTGTCTGAAATTACTCTTTTTCGAGCGGGATAGCACGACTTCAGCTTCAAATTTGCAACATTATTGCATTTGCATTAAATTTAGCTTGACAGAAACACGTCCAAATGGTATCTTCGTAGGTTACAGCATAATTGAAATACGGGTTTGTGCTTTCAAGTAGCTTCTTACCGTATTCAAATACCATTACACACTATGAAAGTCTCTCCGTTGCAACCATTTCAAATGGTTTATGCTTTGTTCGAACATCAGTATTTGGGTCATATTTTTGAATCTTTCGTGATTCAAGTAAATACGCGAGGGCAACTGACGTATCAATACCAAAATGTATCTCATAAAAATATTGACGAATTTGCAGGTAATATCGACAAAGATGACATTAAATTGGTGCATTGGATGGATGAAATGCAACAAGAAGCGGTAGCCAAGAAATTCAATAAAAAGAAATTAAAAATCGTTGATTTCTTTCTGAAAACATACGACAAAGACAAGGGAGATAAACAACTTCAAACGGAAATTGACACCTATATGGAGCACTATAGGTCGTTGATTTTACCCAAATTAATGAATAAAAAACTGTTCATCATGGGCAAAGATGGAAACCCCATTTGGCAACCGATTGAAGTATCTCCCAAAATTGCGCAAGTTTATTTTCATTTTGACCGGCAAGAAGAACAAACCCTGTATTATCCAAATATTTTAGCAGACGGTGAGCGGGTCAAGTTCCAGTTCAAAAAATCGCGTGTTATTTGCGAAGAGCCCGCCTTTTTGCTTGTCGATACCACTCTTTACCGTTTTAAACCCCACACAGACGGGAAAAAGATAAAGCCATTTTTAGAGAGAAACAATATAGTTATCTCACGTAAAATAGAAGAAAAATATTTTAAAAATTTTGTCGCACCGCTCATCGGTCAATTTAAAGTCTATGCCAAAGGAATTGGTTTTACTATTCAGACGGAAGAATTGCCCGTTCGTGTTCAACTTGTCCTAACAGAAAACCGGCATCAGCTCCTCGAACTAGCCATAGGAAACGCGATGGAAGAACAAGAATTTTCTACTTCCATTTCGCTGGAATTGCAATTTGTTTATGGGGAGCGCGTCTTTCCTTTTCAGAATTTTACGTCACACGCTTTTGTTGAAGCCATTCAAGAAAACGAAGCGTGGACATTCATAAAAATACCTAGAAACACGTCAGAAGAAAAGCGAATTGTACAGGATATTGCCAAACTTGGCTTGCCTTTTGATAAAGGTGCGGTAACAAAAAACGTGAATGATGCCTTTACTTGGCTTCAAAAACATGCCTTGCAATTGGAAGAAATGGGCGTACAAGTTATTCAAAGAGAGACATCTGGAAAAAATTATTTCTTGGGTCATGCGGCAATTCGGGTAGAAATTGAAGAAAAAAACGATTGGTTCGATATCAAGACGAAAATCCGGTTTGGTGAATTTGAAATTGCGTTCATACAATTGCGAAAAATCATGAAAGCTGGGAAACGTGAATTTTTACTTCCCAATGGGCAAATAGCTGTCATTCCCGAAATTTGGTTTACACAATATGAAGAACTCTTTTCGCTGAGTGAAGAAGAAGACGGACAAGTACGTTTGAACAAGTATCACCTTGTATTGGTGCAAGATTTAGCACTTGAAGGGCTTGCTCACACGGTATTGTACAGAAAGTTGAATACACTTCAACAATTTGAAGAAATCGCACCTACCCCATTGCCCTCCGAATTTGTTGGAACACTCCGCCCCTATCAAAAAGCGGGGTACGATTGGCTGCATTTCTTGCATCAATATCAAATGGGCGGTTGTTTGGCGGATGACATGGGACTAGGAAAGACAGTGATGACCTTAGCTTTTCTTCAATCCATTCATAATCAACAAGATAAAGCACCTTCTTTACTTATTATGCCTACTTCGTTGATTTATAATTGGCAAAAAGAGGCAGAAAAATTTGCTCCAAATTTACGTATTTACGTACATGCAGGGACGAATCGAGTGAAAGATACGAGCCCATTTGAGGGGAAAGATTTGGTCTTCATGTCGTATGGTGTCTTGCGATTAGACATTGATTTTATTAAGAAGTTTCGGTTTACGTATACCATTTTAGATGAATCACAAGCCATAAAAAACCCAGCTTCAACTATCTCGATGGCGGTTCGCGAACTCAATAGTTACAACCGACTTATTTTAACGGGCACTCCTTTGGAGAACAGTACGATGGATTTGTGGAGTCAAATTAGTTTTATTAATCCGGGATTGTTGGGAACACAAACCTTTTTTAAGACGCATTATCAACTACCAATTGAGAAAAAACAAGACGAAGAAATGACCAAACGGTTGTTCCGAAAAATAAAGCCGTTTATGCTTCGTCGCCATAAATCACAAGTAGCTACGGAACTTCCGGAAAAAGTAGAAAGTATCCAATATTCTACCATGACGGATGAGCAAGAAAAAGAATACGAAGAAACGAAATCACATTACCGAAACCTCATTTTGGAGCATATCGAGAAAAAAGGAATGCAAAAATCGCAAATGATTGTTTTGGAAGGACTTACAAAATTGAGGCAATTAGCCAATGACCCACGACTCATTGACCCGACCTACGAAGGAAGTTCTGGAAAGCGCCAAGATGTTATTCATAAATTGACAAGTATTTTAAAGAGGAAACATAAAATATTGATATTCAGTCAATTCGTCAAACATTTGCAATTAATCAAAGGATATTTGGAGACTGAAGGCATTCCTTTTTGTTACTTAGATGGCGCTACAACCAACCGACAAGCAGAAGTAGAGCGGTTTCAGACAGATGAAAACGTCTTGGTTTTTCTCATTTCATTGAAAGCCGGAGGAGTTGGACTGAATCTAACCGCCGCAGAGTATGTCTTTTTGCTCGACCCGTGGTGGAACCCAGCCATTGAAGCGCAAGCCATAGACAGAGCCCACCGGATCGGACAAACGAACACCGTTTTTACATATAAATTCATTACGAAAAATACCGTCGAAGAGAAGATTATCTTACTACAACAAGCGAAGCGCCGCCTATTTGATGAACTCATCACGACGGAAGAAACGTTTGTAAAAGCATTGACAACACAAGATATGCTCGCCTTATTGGACTAACGAATTATTCATCAATACCCCACCACGAACCTAAGAAATTCGTATTTTTGCGTTTTATTACAGGGAAATCCTGCGTATTCCGTGTGTGTGCAACGAATTTACTCAACAGAATCTGCCAAAAACCAAATGGAAATTTCAAAAACATACAATCCGAAAGAGATTGAGGAAAAATGGTATCAATATTGGATAGAAAACAAGTTTTTTCAGTCCAAACCAAATCCAGCAAAGGAACCTTACAGCATTGTGATTCCACCGCCAAACGTGACGGGCGTTTTGCACATGGGGCACATGCTCAATAATACTATCCAAGATGTGCTGATTCGGAAAGCACGAATGGAAGGAAAAGAGGCGTGTTGGGTACCAGGAACAGATCATGCCTCCATTGCAACAGAAGCCAAAGTCGTGGCAATGTTGAAAGAAAAAGGTATCAATAAGGCAGATTTAAGCCGCGAGGAATTCTTGACATATTGCTGGGAATGGACAGAAAAATACGGTGGAATCATCCTCCAACAACTTCGTAAATTAGGGGCTTCGTGCGATTGGGATCGTACACGGTTTACGATGGAAGAAAATTTATACGATGCAGTCATTGATGTTTTCATCGATTTGCACGCCAAAGGAGATATTTACCGTGGTCACCGGATGGTCAATTGGGACCCGCAAGCCAAAACGACCGTATCAGACGAAGAAGTAATTGCCAAAGAAATCCAACAGAAATTGGTCTATATCAAGTATTCGTTGGTGTCAGATTCCAATCAATTTGTGACGATAGCGACTGTTCGTCCAGAAACAATTATGGCGGATGCAGCTATTTGCGTGAACCCAGAAGACCCTCGTTATCAACACCTTATTGGTCAAAAAGCAAGCATCCCATTGATTGGAAAACAAATTCCGATTATTGCCGATGAGTATGTCACGATGGATTTTGGAACGGGCTGCTTGAAAGTTACGCCTGCACACGACCCCAATGACTTTGCATTAGGTGAAAAGCATGGACTTGAAGTCGTTGATATTTTAACAGAAGATGGAAAGTTGAACGAACGTGCCCAAATTTTGGTAGGTGAAGACCGTTTTGTAGCACGAAAAAAAATCATCAAGCTACTCGAAGAGGCAGGACACATCGAAAAACTAGAGGAGTATAAGTCCAATGTAGGCACATCCGAGCGAACTGGTGCGGTGATTGAACCACGTGTTTCTTTGCAGTGGTTTTTAAAAATGAAGAGATTATCAGAGCCGGCGTTGACGAACGTCATGAATGATACAATTCAGTTGATTCCACCTAAATTCAAAAATACGTACAGCCATTGGATGGAAAATGTGCGCGATTGGTGCATCAGTCGCCAACTTTGGTGGGGACATCGGATTCCGGCGTTTTATTTGAAAGATGGTACGTGCATTGTTGCTAAAACCAAGAAAGAAGCACTCGCGATTGCCCGTGAAAAATACCAATTATTTGCATTGAGCGAACAGGATTTAACCCAAGACGAAGACGTTTTAGATACGTGGTTCAGCTCTTGGCTCTGGCCGATTTCAGTTTTTGACGGATTTAAAAATCCTGATAATGAAGACATTAACTATTATTACCCAACCAATGACTTGGTTACAGCCCCCGAAATTTTGTTTTTGTGGGTGGCACGAATGATTATTGCGGGGTATGAATACAAGGGGCAATATCCATTTAAAAATGTGTATTTGACGGGGATTGTTCGGGACAAACAAGGACGTAAAATGTCCAAATCACTAGGAAATTCACCTGACCCGATTGATTTAATTGAAAAATACGGCGCGGATGGTGTCCGGACGGGTATGTTATTTAGTTCCCCTGCGGGGAATGACTTACCTTTTGATGAGAAACTTTGTGAACAAGGCAGGAATTTCTCAAACAAGATTTGGAATGCCTTCCGGTTGGTGAAAGGTTGGGAAGTTGCCGATACCGCAGCACCCGTAGGAAATCAAACAGCGGTGAGATGGTTCCGTGCCAAAGCGTCGTCTGTTATCCTAGAAGTGGCGGAACATTACGACAAGTTCCGTATGTCTGATGCGTTGTTGGCTACCTATAATTTAATTTGGAATGACTTCTGTTCTCAGTATCTGGAGATGGTTAAACCAGCGTACATACAAGGACAAGCGCAACCTATTGACAGAGAAACGTACGAGGCGACGATTGCGTTTTTCGATGAATTGATGCGTTTGGTTCATCCTTGGACGCCGTTTATTTCGGAAGAAATCTGGCAACAATTGGCAGAACGCCCGGCACAATCGAGTATTTGTTTAGCCCCATTCCCGGTAGCTGGAGAGGTGGACAACGCAATTTTACAAGATATAGATGTTGTTACAGAACTTGTTTCTTGGGTAAGAAATACCCGAAATGCGAAGCAACTTTCGCCGAAAGAGGCACTACCTTTGGTGATTAAAACAAGCCAAGAGGCGCGTTATTCGCACTTGCTTGACTTGATTCAGAAACTGGCAAATACAGCAAGTATCCAATTCGCTGACCAAATTTCGGGCGTTAGTTTGGTAATTAAAGCAGACGAATTTGGTTTAGATTTGGGAGATAATTTGGATATAGAAACGGAAAAAGAAAATCTCCAAAAAGAGTTGGATTATACCATTGGATTCCAGAAATCTGTTCTTGCAAAACTTTCCAATGAACGATTTGTACAAAATGCGAAACCAGATGTAGTACAAAGAGAGAAAGATAAACTGGCAGATGCAGAGTCTAAAATAGCCGCTTTGCAAGAAGCATTGAGCAAGCTGAAGTAAGAAGAAAAGTCTGATTTTGCGTTGTCTAATCAAAAAATGATACATTTTCATTTAAACGATTAAGCTCAGATGGCTTTTAACGAAAAATGCCTTGTAGTATATCTACAAGGCATTTTTTGTGAAATTCAGGCAATTATCTGAATAGACCGATTTTCAAACCAACGTGTCCCGTTAGACCTGACATATCTGTTTCGTCCAGATTTCGATAGTTCATTTGTCCGACGAACCTGTACCCAGCCCCTGCATTGAAGCGGACATTTTTAAGCAGATTGACTTCCAGTAGTAAACTAGGTTCTAGTTGCAAGAAATTTGCTTCGCTCAAACGAGCTAATCCGAAGTCATTGTCCATTTCAACTTCACTATAGCCGGCGTAAACGGGTAAAGTCAAGTGAATTAATTTTTTAGATAACAGCGTATATTCGACAAAACCTCCGGCAGACCAATAATCCATGTAAATACCTGGAATCGTTTCTGACTGGGGAATAATTTCATTGAGTGACACTTGGTAATATCCTCCTAGAGCAAATTTATCTTTTACTTGGATACCACTGCGAAGATTAAAAAGCGCGGCGGTACTTTCATCGAACGTTGTCATACCAATACTTGGGGCAACAAAAAAGCCGATGTCTTTACTTGCTATCTTAGCTCCTTTCCCGAAGAGAGTCACGGCTTCTGTTTTTTGTTGTGCAAATACGTCATTTTGACATGTGAATATAGAAATACAAAGGATACTCAAAAATGTACTTTTTTTCATTTTAATTTTCGTTTAGACTGTTTGGGTGGACTAGCTTTTCTCTGTTTCCTAAAACAATAGATAATCTAAAAGTAATTTTGAAGTGACTTGTTTCATTCCTATTAATTGGCTTTTTGATTTCACGATTTTGGGACTGACTTTCTCTTTCAAAAATATCTTTGTTTGTTAGATTTGCTAGACATTGTTTATAATTAGTCTAATTAACGATAAGTGAAGAAGAAATTGTATAAAGTGATAAAATAAGTTTTGGGTAAAGAAAAAGCCCTTGCAAATCTTTGTATTGCAAGGGCAAATTCCGCTTTTGAGCACAATTTTGAGAAATATAAAAATTACATTTTCGTGTAATAATTCCAAGCCATTTCGGCTATTTCGGCAATAATTCGTTCGTTGGCATCAAAATCTTCAATACTTTCCGTAACAAAAACGCTGATATACAATGGTTCACCGTTGGGTAAGAAAATAATGCCGATATTATTTACGGCGGCCGTAATACCCGTTTGTTTATTTTGTCCAGACCAGCCTGTTTTGTGTGCCACTGTTGTTCCGGCGGGTAAGAGACCTTTGAGTCTATGGGCGCCAGTAGATGTATTTTTTAGAATATTCCAGATAAATTGATGGCTTTCGGGGGATAAATAAGCATTTTTATTTTCATAGAATGCTTTTAAAATCTTGTTTGCTTCGAGCGGAGTAGTCCAATTTTGGAATTGGCTATTCCAGTCGCTCTGCATGGTTTCCTCATTAATTTTGATGGAAATATCTTTGAAACCTTTTTCGTGGAAATATTTTTCGACAGAAGACGGCCCACCGAGTAGTTTTAGGAGCATATCACAGCCTACATTATCGCTCATAGAAACCGTATATTCAAGAATTTGGGCGATGGTAAGCGTTGTACCATTGGGGTATGTATCGCGGATGGGGCTGTAAATATCAGGCGTTAATAAATCTTCTTTTTTAATTTCGACGGGTTGATTGAGCTCAAATTTCCCTTTGTCTATCTCCGCCATCATGAACAATCCGATGGGACATTTGAAAACGCTTTGCATGGGAAAGTGCCGTTTACCATTCACGGAGATTTTTTCATTTTTATACTGAATAGCCACACCGACGACCGCCTTTTTAGAAGCCAATCTATCTTCGATTTGTTGTTTCAGCAGCTGACTTGATTTTTGACTGAATGCGGGTGAACAGCACCATACGAGCAAGAAAAAGACAAA
>CAYNRA010000097.1:0-9517 GCA_964399465.1 uncultured Cytophagales bacterium | reverse complement strand
TCTCGTACCAAATCACGTTACTTGCTTTTCAATCAAACATATTTTAAATTGTGAAGGTCACTTTTGTACACGTTAGCTCGCTTTGAAGAAAGTGTATTAACCCAAAGGTCAGGCAATAGTACCCAAACAACCATTCAATGAAATTTCTTCTACATCTCGTTTTTTTCTTCTCAACTTCACTTGCTGATATTGGTCTTTCTTTCGTACGTACTGACAGCCCAGTCCTTCATAGTTCTATCCATAAGGGAAGTAAGGTTGTGTCAACCATCGATACTACCTTTCGGAGAAATTCAAAGAGAATACTTTTAAGTCGAAAAAACGAAAAGTATAACGTTTCTTTCAAGCCAAGATTTACCCAAGAACGAATCTTGGCTTTTCCCAAAGGCGAAAGACCTTTGCCTAGTACATACTTAAGAAGAAAATACATAAAACACCACCTCCGAAAGTTTGAAAAAGAAGGTATTGCATCGCGAATTGTTTCCAAAAATGATTTTGTAAATTTTGGTGTTGGTAAACCCGATAAGGAAAAAACAGAATTCGTAGGTTTGAAATCTGAAATTGATTTTCTCCTGTCTTTGCCATTAATCGAGCAAGCCAATAAATTAGGAATCCCCGTAGAACAACTGCAGAATGGATACTTACTTAGGATAAATTTCTCATTATCAGATGGCTATAAAGTATATATGCCTTCTGGGAATGAATTTGGCGCAAATCCCAAATGGATACCTGGCGGAAAACTACCAACCGGCCTGCACGAAGCAATCATCCGTACAGAAGGCATGAAATTAAACGTACACTATTTTGTAACAAATTTATGAAACGTATTTGCAAAGAAATTCAAAAAAATAATTGGGATTTTACACTCTATGACGTCGATGGCAGAGGTGTGATTACTGTTGTTTTTTTTCAAAGCATATTCGATTTTTCAAGAAGTTTTTATGTAACGGAGGAAGAAAAAGGCCTCAATCTTGAGCAACTTAAAGTATTAGCTGAAGACATTAGGAATAGATATGAAGCATACAAAACAAGAGAAATACAACCTGCTATCACACAAGAGGAAGTAACTTCCTAAACTACATTCGTCAAAAGCATACTTACTTCGCCAGATAAAAAGTATATGACTCGACCCAAAAGACCAAAATGTTGGCACTCTCTTATTTCTTTTCGACTTTTGTAGCTTCAAATTCAAGTAAGCTAATTATTTTTCTCAATGAAAACGTATGTATTTTTCTTTCGTCTGGCGGAAAATCGAGCACGTTTTCTCTTGATTTTTACGGTACTTTCTCTTCTTTCTACCCTTTTTGGTGTTCTAAATTTGGCTCTGCTCAAACCATTGCTCGATACCTTATTTCGCCCGAATACCTCCCAAGTATTTACTCTTCCT
This sequence comes from uncultured Cytophagales bacterium, assembly GCA_964399465.1. Lineage (GTDB taxonomy): Bacteria > Bacteroidota > Bacteroidia > Cytophagales > Spirosomataceae > CAYNRA01. Next base: position 8,133 of record CAYNRA010000097.1, on the reverse strand, counting down.
TTTGTCTCAAAAATAGAATTTATATCTGATATTCAGTTAGTTGTATCAAGAAAAGGGGCTTTCGGCGCACTCCAGTTGGTATGTGGTTTCTTGGTTTTTTCTGCCTTCTGTACTGCTATTTTTCGCTATTTTTCGCTATATGAATTGGAGAAATACAAGCTCACTTTTGGCGCACTCCTCAGACAAAAATTTTTGGACAAAACCCTGCAATTACCACTTTCGTATTTTTCGGATACATCTAAATCAACGACGCTAACACTCTTTTCGTCCGATATATCTGAAATCGAGCAGGTTTTTAGCGCTCTTTTTTCAGCTTGTATCAAAGAAGGTGCTCTGTTTATCGGTTACTTTCTGGCACTTGTATATATTTCCCCAGCCTGGACACTTGGTAGTTTGCTGTTGATTCCGCTTGTTGGAGGATTTTTAGGTTTTATTTTGAAAAAATTACGCGAAAATGCACACCAAAATCAGCAACGTCTCGCCGAATTATTGGGTCTCGTAGAAGAAAGTTTTGCAGGTATCCTGAAAAGTTTCTCTGCACAGTCATTTACACACACGCGATTTGCGGAGGAAAATAACGCACAAATGCAGCTTGCCCGCCAATATGCTCGCCGTAACTTGTTAGCGAATCCTTTATCCGAATGGATTGGTATCTCTTTGGTAGCAAGTATTTTATATATAGGTGGTACACAAATATTTACAGGTCAATCGGATTTGTCCGCTTCTTCTTTTTTAGCCTTTATAGCTATTTTTTCCCAAATCATTCGTCCCGCAAAAGACATGGCACAAGCGCTTTCCACAGCTCAAAAAGGAGTGGTGTCTGCGCAACGGCTTCAAACTTTTTTAACACACAAAACAGAGTCTTCCACTGAGGTTTCAAGAAAGAAAGCGGTTTCTTTTACCACTGATATCAGCTTCGATTCCGTTACTTTTTCCTATACACCAGGAAAGCCCATCTTGAAAAATTGTACATTTTCCTTACCCAAAGGAAAAACCATTGCACTTGTCGGTCCATCTGGAGGGGGTAAATCAACGCTTGTAGATTTATTGCTCCGGTTTCATATTCCAGACACGGGCAAAATTTATCTGGACGGAAATTCTATAGAATCTCTTGATTTATCGGCTTATCGAGCATTGTTTGGCTTGGTACAACAAGACCCCTTTTTGTTCGACGATACAATGTATAGAAATATCACACTAGGGAAAGATATTCCAGAAGAGGAGGTCAAAAAAGCAGCACAAATGGCGGATGCCGCTGGTTTCATTGAACAACAACCACAAAAGTATCAGACGAAAGTGGGCAACCGAGGTGGACGTTTATCCGGTGGACAAAGGCAGCGAATTGCCTTGGCACGAGCTATTGCACACAAAGCCGCTTTTTTTATTTTGGATGAAGCCACTTCTTCGCTTGATGCGCAGTCTGAATGGCTGGTTCAGGCGAGTTTACACGAGTTTTTCAAAGATAAAACAACATTGGTTATCGCACACCGCTTGGCGACTGTGCAAAAAGCAGACCTAATTCTTGTGCTTGATGAAGGAGAGATAAAAGAACAAGGTAATCATGAAACGCTCATGAAACAACGTGGGATATATGCTCAATTGGTTGAAAAACAGGTATTTAATGAATAATGAAATGAACGCTTTGGCATTGAAAAAAGGATTATATACGGAGGTTTCTCGCCTCTTAACGGAGAAAATACGGGTAGCTGAAACAGCCATGCAAGCCGCACAAGCATCTGCCAATGAAGAAACGAAGAGTTCTGCGGGTGATAAATACGAGACTGGCCGCGCGATGGCACAAAATGACCGAGACATGTATGCGCGCCAATTTTTGCAATTGAAACAAGAAATGCAAACTGTGGATTTTGCATTCCAAGCAGCATCATCGGAAGTCGTGAGCGCGGGTTCTCTTGTCGGTACGTCACTCGGTTGGATTTGGATTGCCGTTTCTATCGGGCATGTGAAGTGGATGGACACTTCTGCGATGGTGGTTTCTGCTGCATCACCCATTGGGCAAGCTATTTGGCATAAAAAAGAAGGCGAAACGTTTGTTTTCAGAAATCAAACACACCAAATTACGACGCTTCTCTGACCTACATTACCAATCTAATTTATCTTTTAATTGCTGGTAGCCGCTTTTACTTACCGCTAATTGAACTCCATTTTTTAATTGAACTTGGTAACTATTTTTGCCTAAAAGATGTAGTTTTTCAACCACTTTTTCATTCACCAAAAACGAGCGATGAATGCGAACAAAAGTAGCCGATAATAGATTTTCGTAGTATTTCATGGTTTTTTGTTTGAGATGTCGCCCTTTTTCTGTGTGAATCCAAACGTAATCTCCATCTGACTCCAAATAATAAATAGTGCTGTAGGGAATTACCTCGATTTGGTTTCCGTTTTTGATAACAATCCGGCCTGTGTTTTTCTCCGATAGTTGCAGGTCGGGAATAGGAATAGAAGGCGTGGTGTTCTGAGCTGCCCGGAGCAATACTTTGTCCATGGCTTGCTTAAATCGTGCTTTTGAAAACGGCTTGAGAAGATAATCCAAGGCATTTTGCTCAAAAGCTTGCAAGGCATATTGGTCGTATGCCGTCGTAAAAAGCACCATAGGCGGATTCTCTAGCAGTTCCAAAAACTCAAAGCCGGTTATTTTAGGCATTTGTATATCCAAAAAAAGTAAATCTGGACGAAATTCTTGCCAAAGTTTAAGGGCTTCAAAGCCATTTTCTGCTTCGCCAACGAGGGTAATTTCTGGATAATCCTCCAAAAATTTTCGAATAATTGCACGTGCCAAAGGTTCGTCGTCTATGATACAAGCGGTCATGATTCAAGGGGTAAATAGAGTGTAATAGAAAATAGTTTATGGTCATTTTTTTGTTCAATCAAAGTGCCTTCCGAATACAAAAGCGCCAAGCGTTCACGGATATTTTTTAGCCCTGTTCCGCTACCTTTCGGAGTAGGAGTTGTGGGGTCAAAGGTGTTTTCCATCTTGATAATCAGGTGTTTATCACTCAGTTTGGTTTGTAGAAAAATAGATTCTTGTTCAACAGAGCCATACAAACCGTGTTTCAGAGCATTTTCCAGTAAAGTATGCACGAGTAAACTAGGGATGGGCTGGTCGATGGTATTGGGAGCGATGTCGGTTGTCCAATGAATTTTATCACCAAACCGAATTTTCTCAATCGCCATATAGGCTTGGCACATGTCCAATTCTTTCTTTAATGCCACTTTTTGTTCTTGCTCGTATTGAAGTGTATATCGCAGGAAATCCGCCAGAAGCAAGGTCATTTCATGCGCCTTATCTGGGTCAAAAAGCGTTAAACTGCTGATAGAATGAAGACTATTGAACATAAAATGAGGATTCAATTGACTTCGTAGAACCTTTAATTCGGTTTCACGAAGGGTCTGATAGAGGCGTGTCTCACGTTGTTTGTTTTCCAAATAGGATTGGTAATAATTATCCAAATACATGAAAAATACAAACAAGATATATCCCAAAACGCCCAAAAGAACCTTCAAAGGCATTGTAAGTTCTTTGTAACTGGAACTCAATTGGTTTCCAAGAAAAAAATCACTGATAAATTGACTGCAAGTAAGCCAAAGGAAAACAACCAAGACAAGATAAAATACATGATTATTGACAAAGAAAATGAGTTTTTGATTATCCATTTTCACGTAGCGCAACGCATACCAAAAACCAAGAAAAAAGAAAGCTAATAAGCTATTTTGAATCAAAATATCTACCAATAGCGCTAACCATGGGGAGGAAAAATACGTATATAAAAATACAAATTGAATCATGGCAAGGAATAACCAAGCCATGATATAAACAAAAATACGTTTCGGTTGAGACAGAATAGGGTGTCGCATCAATATCTTTTGATTTCAAGTCCACCCATCACGATATTTCCTGTAATCACAAGACGTTGTGCCGGATTGACCACGTGGTCTGGGTACGTCGTAATTTTATCCTCTACACCGCCCATAATCGGTAAAACATCTACTTGTACGTTCCATTCCTTCGGAATTCGTAGTTCGACTCCACCCATAAGTACAAAAATATCGATGAGTGCAGGAGCGTTTAGGTTGGCATTGGTTAAGTCCATTTGAGAGCCACCCATGACACATAAAATACGTCCACCAGAAAATTGGTTACTTGTTATTTTTTTATTTCCACCACTCATGATGTAGGTTTCATTGATTTTATCGAGCGTATTTCCGTTTTGTTTATTTGTAAAAGTCGCATCGGGGTAGGTCGGTCGAAGACGTTTATAGACAATCGCGCCACCGGCAACGACAAGCAACAAAGGCCAAAGTTTGCTATAGGTCTGGTAGGCTTCTTTGGAGATAAAGTCTGGTGCAAAAAAGAAAATAGACAAGCCAATGGCAAAAATCCCTTCGAAATATTTCTGTTTTGTCAATGCATTAATACCAATAATGAATGGAATAATCCGCCAAGAAATAAGATAGGTAGGTAAACGGAAGGAGATAAGGCCAAAGTTTTTGAGTAAAAAATAAAGACCTAAAACGACAAGGACACCCGCCCAGATAAATGAAGAATAGTTGTTTTGCTTTTTCATATTTTGTGTTTTTTTGAACAAATATAGAACGTGAATGAGAGGCAAGGAAAGAGTAAATCGGTGAAAGAGGGAACAGAAATCGTTGAATGGTATTTTTTTACCGATGAATGAAAATTAAAAAATGTATAGAAGAAATGAATTTTAAATGTATATACATTGTTTACAAAAGAATATAAATGATAAAAAAGATGGGAAATACAACTTTTCAGGGCTTACAAAAAATGGCACAAGGTTTTCAAAAGACTTCACGAATGCCTGTTTTATTTATTGGACATGGTTCTCCGATGAACGCCATTGAGGAAAATGATTTCGTACGGAATTTTCGAAAAGTGGCTACGGAAATCCCCGTACCTCAGGCTATTCTGTGTATTTCAGCCCATTGGTACACAAACGGAACCTTCGTAACTTCCATGCAAAATCCGAAAACGATCCATGATTTTGGGGGTTTCCCGCCCGAATTATTTGCTGTTCAGTACCCCGCACCGGGTAGTGAAACATTGGCAGAAGAAACCAAATCTTTGTTAACAGAAACGCACGTAGAGCTATCAGATGCGTGGGGATTAGACCACGGTGCTTGGTCTGTTTTGGTTCATTTATATCCTGACGCAAACATTCCGGTTGTTCAACTGAGCATAGACGCTACCCAACCGCCTGCATTTCATGCGACTTTGGGGGCACAGTTGCGGGCTCTCCGGGAGAAAGGTGTCCTGATTTTAGGGAGTGGAAATATCGTTCATAATTTACGAAAAGTGGCTTTTCACCGCTTTGAAGTAGGTTTTGGCTATGATTGGGCTTTGGAAGCACAAGAACTATTGAACCGGAAAATACTGTCGCGCGATGTAAATGCATTGGCAAATTACATGCAATTGGGTACGGCTACGCAGCTTGCCATTCCCTCACCTGACCATTTTCTTCCGCTTTTGTATATTCTAGGATTAATGGATAAAAAAGATTCGCTGGAATTGTTCAACGACGAAGTTTTGGCGGGTTCTTTAACAATGACATCGGTAAAAATTGGATTTGAAGCATAAATCCAAAGGTGTCTTTCTTGTATTTGCTATAAAATACGATCGTGGTTATTTTCAAACCAGCTTGTAAATAACCACGATAGATGAAATTTGAGTTTTATTACATGCCCATAGGTTCTACTTTATAGCCTTTCTTACGGAGTAATTCAACAACTCCGAGTGGACCAGGAAGATGTGCTGCTCCAACAGCTACAAATGTAGAAGCTGAACCGAAATGTTGCTCAAGCTGTGGAATCCAACGTTTGTTTCTGTCATCTAAAAGGAGAGATTGATACGTTTGCATCATATCATTCTTGAATGACTCGGCATAAAGTTTATTGATATTTCCGCCAAGATAATCTGCTGCCATTGCCTTAAACTCTTCTGCCCCTTTTTCATCTTGAACCAACCGAACGATTTCTGCAATCTGGATATCCAATGGTATGCCATCAAATAATTCCAATTGAAAGGCAGCTGTCTCCAATCCATGCACCGGAAACTGATTACGCTTCATTTTCTGAATAAATTGGGTCTCCAAACTGAATATTTTCTCACATGGAACAAAACCCAGAGTGACCATGGAAAGAAGGGAAAAGGGCTTCAATACCCCCAATTGGTCTAATCCCGCGCCGTATTTTTTGGTCAAAAATTGACTAATTAGTGCGTAATCTGATGGGTTTATTTCTTTATAAATGTTTTTCATCCCAGGATTTACCGCCTTTTGTTGGGCTTCTTGTAAGAAAGATGGATTTGTTATATCTGCCTCCACGACGAGTTGCTTTGCGTTGTTCATTGCCTTTACTAACGAAGGATTTGAGGCAATAGAACTGTCGCACAAAATATGAAATGTACCGAATAAATACGATGGGCTTTTCAGACCTTTTCCGGATACTTTCCAAAGCAGCTGGTTTTCTTGTGCTTGCGTTGGGTGAATCGTTGAAAAAAGACAAGCTGTAATAAGAATAAGTCGGTTGATGATAAATCGGATCATGAATAGGAAATAGTTAGGTGATAGGACATGAGTGACGTTTGGCGATTAAAAATTACAGCTTACGTAAGAAAAACTTGAAAATTCGTGTATATTCTCATGAGTAAAATGTCTGGTTAGTATTTGAGCCGTTATTTTTGAAATGGTGAGATATTCAACACAAAAAATCCGCCCAAGACTGCCGATGCGTCCTGCGTGGATTTTAGGAAATAAACTAAAAATTAATTGGTTGTAACGAAATAGCTCTTCCGAAACCAAAAAGCCAAATTAACGAGTGCAATCAGTGCGGGGACTTCTACCAAAGGCCCAATAACGCCCGCAAAAGCTTGCCCGCTATGAATACCGAAAACCCCAATTGCTACGGCTATTGCTAACTCGAAATTATTACCCGTCGCTGTAAATGCAATGGATGTACTTTTGGAATAATCAGCCCCGAAATAGCGACCAATAAAAAAGCTAACGACAAACATCAACGCAAAATAAATAACCAGTGGAACCGCGATGCGCAAAACATCCATCGGAATTTGAACAATCAACTGGCCTTTTAAGCTAAACATGACGATAATCGTGAATAACAAGGCAATCAAAGTGATAGGAGAGATAAACGGCACAAATGTCTTGCTGAACCATTCTTCCCCCTTTATTCGGATGAGTGAATATCGACTGATAACGCCGAAAGCAAAGGGAATACCTAAATAAATACCCACACTTTCAGCAATTTGACCAATGCTGATATCTACTGCCAAGCCCGTCAACCCGAAATACGGTGGGAGTAACGTGATAAAAATATAGGCATACACGCTGTACAAAAGCACTTGAAAAATACTATTGAGGGCGATTAATCCTGCGGCATATTCGCGATTTCCGTCGGCGAGGTCATTCCAAACAACCACCATAGCAATACACCGCGCCAAACCGATTAATATTACGCCCATCATGTAGTCTGGATAATCACGCAAGAATACAATCGCTAAAAAGAACATCAAAATGGGCCCGATAATCCAATTGAGAACCAACGATGCCCCTAGCACTTTTGTATTTTTGAAGACTTCCCTCATTTGTTCGTATTTCACTTTGGCTAAAGGTGGGTACATCATCAATATCAAGCCAATCGCTAAGGGAATATTGGTTGTACCAGACGAATACGCGTTGATAAATGCAGAGGAGGACGGAAAAAAATGACCCATTGCCACGCCAATTGCCATGGCTAGAAATATCCAAAGGGTTAAATAACGGTCTAAAAAGCCCAATTTTTTTCGTTCTGCAACGGGGCTGCATTGATTTGCTGACATGTATTTTCTTTTTTATTTGACTACTTAACAACAACCACCGCCGGGTGTACAAGCAGACGGAGAAGAAATAGGAATAAATTCGATGGGTTGAAGTTTTTGTTTTTCGGATGGAATCCCGCAGGCATCTGCTGCCAAGCAAGCGGTTTGTTTGGCAATCAACTGGAAATGCGTGCCAGTAAAACCTAACCCATATTTACTGATAGTTTCGCCTTGGTATTCTACCTCGATTTCAAGGTCGCCAAGTCCCAAACGGCTTTCAGAAA
>CAYNRA010000096.1:351-9519 GCA_964399465.1 uncultured Cytophagales bacterium | reverse complement strand
TCTCTCCGCTGCGCCGTTGTGTATTCCATTTTATTTTTTGCTGCCAACGCGGTAAGCTCGTCATCTGTAAACGTTTTTCCTTGTACAATGTAAAACTGGCAAGCACTTGATTTTTTCTCTGGATTATTGTCCCTAGCAGCAGCAAGAGCCCCTTTTCTATGAATATGGTTGGACGTAAATTCAAAAGGAATTCGTTCCAAATTATCTCCACCACTACCTAATTTTTGCCCCGGCTTAGCATCTCTCGAATTTGGGTCTCCCCCTTGAATCATGAAGCGTTCAATAATACGATGAAACAAAAGTCCATCATAAAATTTATCTTGTGCTAATTTGATAAAATTGGCTTTGTGTAGTGGTGTATCGTCAAATAAAATGAGTTTCATTGTACCGAAATCCGTTTGTAGTGTAACCAAATAATCTTTTTTTGGCACCTTTTGTGCAAAGGAAACAGATGGTAAGAAAAAGGCTGTAAACAAGAAAATACTCCACTTTTTCATGAGAATAACTACGTTTAATTGGGTTTACAATTGATTTTTAATCGACGCTAATATAGTTTGTCCGCCTGCTTGAAGCACCTCTTCCGCAAGTTGCTTACCAAGCATTTCTGGAGAGAGTTCGTTTGTCAAAATTCCTTGTTTTTGTATCCACTCGTTGCCATCTAGACTAACTATTCCAGCGCTAAAATGCACTTGACCGTCCATCCATTGTGCATGACCAAAAACTGGAATCGAACAACCGCCCTGCAATTCTTTTAAATAGGCACGTTCTGCACGCAAGCAAATTTCCGTTGATTCCTCATTGCAAGTAGCTCGTACAAATGCTTTTTTGGTTTCTTCTAATGACGTAGCACATTCAACAGCCACCGTTCCTTGTCCGACAGGCGGGATAAACGTCTGGTTATCAAAACGATGAATAATCATATTTTCGTAACCCATTCTATGCACACCCGCATACGCTAGAAGTAATGCATCACAAATGCCGGATTCCATTTTTGCAATTCGAGTTTGTAAGTTTCCACGCATATCAACTATCTGAAAATGAGGAAAGTAGCGTTTCAACATAGCAATTCTGCGCGTAGAAGAAGTACCAATAACAAGGGGTTCATGTAACCGATTGACGAAATCTGGGTGATTACTGATTAAGACATCTGCCGTGTTCTCTCGTTCTGTAAATGCAATGATTTCAAAACTATCTGCTAACGTAGATTGTAAATCTTTGGCACTATGTACTGCGATATCAATGCCGCCAGAAAGAAGTTGTTCTTCCAATTCTTCCGTAAAAACACCTTTAGAGCCAATTTTGGAGAGTGCTCGATCTAAAATTTTATCTCCTTTCGTTTCAATGAGGCAAATTTCTGTGGTTGCTCCTGCTTTTTCTAATTTATCTTGAATGTAATACGCTTGCCATAAGGCCAATTTACTGCCTCGTGTTCCGATTTTTATGTGCATAATGAATAGTCAATAAGCCTGTTGGGAACAGACTCTGTAAAAAGTAAATGCTTCAACAAGCAAATTATTCAAGATTTCCCAAATAGCCATACTTTTTCTAAAAAACACGTAGCTGAACTGACCTTTTGCATGTTTTCAGACAAAAATTCTTTAAAAACAAATCTACCAATTATTTATTTTTAAATGCCATTTGTATCCATTCATACAAAAAACTACATTTGTAGGTAAGAAAAAATGGACGATTACCACCTCCCTATCAAATGAACATAGAACTAGAAACAAAGCGACTTTTTATCCGTCCGATTCATCCAAAAGATGCTCCATTCTTGTTTGAATTAATGCATACGGAGGGCTGGTTGAAAAACATCGGAGATAGAAACCTCCACACGATTCATGAAACGGAGAAATATATTCACGAAATCAACGAAAAAGCATTTTTCAATTATTACGTGTTACTATGCAAAGAAAGTAAAAAGTCAATCGGGATTCTCTCATTCATTCACCGCCCAAACCTAGAATTTCCAGATTTAGGTTTTGCACTTTTACCTGAATATCACAAACAAGGACTAGCTTACGAAGCTAGTAGTCAGTTTCTTACAAAAATAAAAGAACAAAAAAACACAGAATCAATCTGTGCAATTGCCTTAGAAACCAATATAGATTCTATTTCGCTTTTGAAAAAATTGGGTTTCAAGTGGACGTCCGAAATGTTAGATGAGGATAAAATATTACACTATTTTACATTCAATTTTTAAATGAAATCAGGAAAAATACACACCTATAAAACAAACATTAGATGGGAAGGGAATTTAGGAAATGGAACAGCAAATTACCAATCTTATAGCAGAGATTATGTAGTTCAGATTGAGCATAAATCTCCGCTATTCGGATCATCAGATGCAGCATTTCGAGGGGATTACACAAAATACAATCCAGAGGATTTATTCCTTACTTCTGTTTCAGCTTGTCACATGCTTTGGTATCTTCATCTTTGCGCAGAAGCGGGCGTGGTTGTTACAGATTATCAAGACAATGCGATTGGAAAAATGGAAGAAACTGCTTCAGGAAGCGGGAAATTCGTTGAAATTACCTTATTCCCACGCGTTACAGTTGCAGATAATTCCATGATGGAAAAGGCAAAACAGCTTCATCAAAAAGCAAATGCCTTGTGTTTTATTGCCAATTCACTTGGATTTCCTGTTCATCACGAAGCAACTATTTTGGTTTAATATCACCTAAAAATCATACAATTAACTTGTAATCAATAGGTTAATTATTTTTTAACAAAAAACGCATAGGAATAGATAACCGAGACTGCCAAGCCGTTTCAAGATGTCCTTGACCTGGAAAATAATGCGTTTGACTTTGATTTTTCGTAAATCCTTTCTTTTGCATCAATGCATCTACTTTGCGTTGAATAGGTGGATAAAGCGCATCTAAATCTTGATCTCCGGTATCAAAATAAATGCGTGTTCGGGCGGGTGAAGGTAGTTTTTCTTGCAAATAAGCCAAAAAAGAAGCTGGAACTGGGTTATTTTCAGCAGTGAATGTGCCAATCCAATGTGTAGAAAGGCAAGCAGCCCCTCCGAAAACTGTAGGATATTCGCAAACACCGTATAATGAAATGAGTCCACCCATGCTACTTCCAGCTAAAAAAGTATGCTCAGCGTCGGTTAAAACAGAAAAATTCGAATCAATATAGGGTTTTAATTCATTGACCAAAAAGGCCAAATAAGCATCCGAAGTAGGTTTAAAAATCGCATCCGTACGACCCGCCTCTTGTAGTTGTTTGACAACAACTTCTTTGTTCTCTTTTGACAATGACTCAAAAGGTTTTTGAGGGAAATAGTCAGCATGTCGTCCTGCACCGCTATTCCAAACACCAACAACGATACAAGGTTGAATTTCACCGGATTGCATGAGTGGCGTCAGTGTTTCATCTACTTCCCAGGCTTGTTTATTCCAAGTGGTGGTGGCATCAAACAACATTTGTCCGTCATGCATGTACAAAACAGCGTATTTTTTTGTACTATCGTAGCCTTCGGGAAGCCAAATATCAATAGGCCGTGGTTCAACAAACTGCGAAGCGAAAGACGGAATGTGAATTATTTTTCCAAAAGTAGGTTTTTGTTGGGTATAACTTGAAAGAGAAGTCATAGATAGAAAAATAAAAAGTAATGTTTTATACATAGAATTTAGATAAGTTGTTTGCCAGATATTTCCTCTACGAGTGAGGTGAGTTCAAGGTTTTCATTATATATTCCACTAAAGGCAAAAGGAATACTTTTTGCGATATATTCATAAAGAAAAAAATCAGTTGGTGGTGTAGGAATGGACGATAAATTGGGAAAAAATATCCATTCTAAAATACCTTCAGGACAGAAAGGTGGATTTTGGTAAGGAATATCAGCTACATATACGTAACTTATCCAATTGTATTTTGTTGGGGAGGTTTCTGTTAAAATTCCAGCAAAATGAATCTCTGAAAGAGCAATGCCTGTCTCCTCCCAAGTTTCTCGAATGACACCTTGGCGTGGCGACTCAAAAGGTTCAATTTTTCCACCAACGGGCGTAAATTGGTCTTTGTTTGGTTCTTTGAATCGTTTTAGGAGCAAAAACTGGTTTTCACATCTTAAAACGCAAAGTGTAGCTACTTTTTTTAAACCATCCATTTTTTATTCATTTTACTTTTGATTCGTCAAAAATAACCCTGAAGTGAGTAAATATACAGATATGAAGTTAATTTTCTTTCTTTTGCATAGATAAACAGTGGAAACACAAATTCAAAATAATTGTGCAGAGCAAAAAGTGAAATCACACGATTTTTTTTCAAAATGAAATAACTACGTTTGTTAGATGAACACATAAACCTAAAATGTGAATTTATATATTGGGATATATTTTCGACTGTCATACTAAGTATAGTTATTGAATTTTTTCAAGTTTTTTTAACACTAAAAAAGCTATTCAGCCATCCATAAAACCGAATTGAATAGAACTGATTTTTTTTACTTACATTTGAGCCCAAATTTTTCAAGAACAGACCCAGTTCACAAGACTATTACAATTATTTGACCGTTTGATTACAAAATGAAATCAAGAAAAACAGATATGAAAATCCACCTCGTGTCATCCACTGACTTTGTTGCGAAAGGGACAGGTGTTCATAGTGCTTTTGTTGGAATGATTGACTTGTTGAAAGAAAAAAATGATATTGTCGTACTCAAAAACCAAGAGGGTTTTGGAGATATATTCCACTCACATTCCTACGGACTTTATTATTTTTTAAAGTCAAGAAAATACAAAGGAAGACGGGTACATACTGTTCACACGACTCCCGCGACTATCAAAGGTTCTGTGGTTTTTCCACGCTTAATTCTCCCTTTTGCAAAATTGTACTTTAAGAAGGTTTTCAATCATGCCGATGTTTGTATTGCTATTTCACCGATGGTAGAAAAAAACCTGCGTGAAATGGGTGTAAAATCGAAAATTATTCAAATCGGGAACCCGATTGATTTGGTAAAATGGAAATTTACGGAAGATAAAAGGAAACAGGGTCGCGCGCTCCTTCGGATACCTGAAGGCCAGAAGGTTGTGTTGGGCGTAGGGCAATTACAAAAAAGAAAAGGGGTTGAGGATTTCATCGAAATAGCCAAAAATCACCCTGATTTACAATTTGTTTGGGTGGGTAGCCGCCCTTTCGGACTCATCACAGAGGGTGTTCGGCGTATCAATCACAAAATTGAGACAGCACCTACAAACGTCCACTTTGTCGGTCAATTTGAGTACGAACAAATGCCGGCGATTTATGCAGCCGCAGATATTTTTGTATTTCCGTCGTACCAAGAAAATAGCCCGTTAGCACCCATTGAAGCTGCTGCAACTGGACTCCCTGTCATTTACCGTGACTTAAAAGAATACGAACTTCTGTATCAATCCACCTATCTAAAGGCGAAAACAAACGAGGATTTTTCACGACTCATTCAAGAAATGACCTCGAATCCAGCTTTTTTAGAGGAAGCAAAACAAATTTCCGCTCGATTGACTCAACAATTTGACAAAGAAATCATACGAGAAAAACTCATTTCTTTGTATCAATCACTTTATTTGAAAGGAGGGAAATCACGAAAATAAGGTCATCATGCGTAAAAATATAAGTTCAATCGTTTTTCTTGGCATTTCTATTTTATTGGTTTACTACGTTTTTAAGGACATTCCATACAAACAATTTGTAGAACAAATAAAAGAAATCGATTGGAGAATGGTTGGACTTGCTACGCTCTGCTTGCTTTCCTCTGCTTGGTTCCGGAACTTGCGCTGGATCATGTTATTTTCTCCGTTGGGTTACTCAATTTCTCCAAAACAAGGGTTTGCGGCTTTACTTTTGAGTTACCCTGCAAATCTACTTGTTCCACAATCTAGCTTTTTTGTACGTGCGAGCTACATAAAAAAAACTAGCCAAGCATCCTTTACCGCTAGTTTTGGGACCATTTTAGCCGAAAAAGCAATGGATGGCCTCGTTGTATTTGGTTTATTTTTTATTTTTCTATTCTCCTCTTTTACCTCCACGATTTCCATCCCGTCTATTTCCATTGCATCCACCTTTTTTCTTGTATTGATTGGCGGCACGTTCCTCTTCTTTGCAACCTATTTTTATAAAAAAAGCAAAGGAAAGTGGAAGCAAAAAATCAGTGAGCAGATTAGTCAATTAAAAACAGGATTACTAACCATTTTACACGTTCAGAACCTTCCTTTATTCCTTTTGCATACTTTTCTAATTTGGCTTACGTATTTTGGAATTTACTTTTTTTTACTTCGAGCGACAGTTTCTCCTCAATTTTTAGGTCTTCAACTACCCGTGGATATCAGTGTTATGGCGAATGTGGGGTGGATTTTTCCAACGCAAGGAGGCGTGGGTTCCTATCATTTCTTTGTTTCTAAAGTCATGGAAATGCAATCATTTACACTTGTACAATCCGCTTTTTTTGCGTTTTTCACCCATTTATTTATCATTGGAAACGACGTAATTTGGGGTGTTTTGGTATTTTTGTTCAACCGAGACAACGTAGTTTCACTCGACGAACTCAACACCAAAACTCCCACGGATTAAGTGTCTTCATCTATCTATTTTCGAACTAGAACTATTCTGTAAAGCGGGTGACTTCCTTTACAAAAACATCAAATGGCGTGCGATGACCATGTGGATAAAGCGTTTGGTCAAAGTTTGGATAGGCATATTCTTCTAGGAACTGACGTGTGTTTTGAGGTAAAATCAAGTCATCTTTTTCACCAAAAACACAACGAATGAACGGTCTTGTAGATGGATTTTCCTCTTTTCCTGTCATATCAGGCTCCATACTTCGGTAAGTCAAAGCAGGATTAAACAATAATGCAGGGATGTTCAATTCTTGGGCAAGATAAAACGAGAAATATCCACCCATGGAAGACCCCACAAGAAAATCTGGGGCGAAATCACGGACAGCCGCACGGATATCCGCATAAATGGTATCTTTTCTATAATCTATAACAGGGTCGTAGGCATGATAATTTGCATGTAACCACTCATTTTTAGGTCCTTTACCACTCGACTCTAGCCCGTGTAGATAGGCGATTTTGATGGCTTGATTGTTGGGATTTTCTATATTCATATTTTTTTAATTAATAATTTAGTGTAATTAATTCGGACAACCTACAATTTGTGCAGAAAACACTGCTCCAGCTTCTATTGTGATTGGTTTTGAAACACTTGGCTCTAGTATAATGGAGCGCGTCGCCTGTTCACTCCTGCGCTGCGTTCGTCCGATTGTCAATAAACCATTTAATACAGGCCTTTGTGGTATCACACTCACCGCTATCGTTCGTGCTGTACTCGTACCACACGCACCTACTGCCTGCACACGAAACTCTCCACCCGTCGCCGATGCCCCGTAAGTCACTTGTGCCGAAGTACCCGTACTTGAGAACGTCGCTCCCGTACCCGTATAACTCCATACATACGAAGATGCCCCCGAAACACTCGCAATCGAGTACGTCCGTGATGAACCTTGACAAACCACCGAATTACTCGCACTAATTACCCCAGGCTGTGCTGGCGCACTACCCACTTGTATCGAAATACTACGCTTGGGACTGTCTCCATACGCATTACTCGCCACTACATTCAATGTCGCACCTGTAAAACCAGCGCCAAATGTTACCGTAGCCGAAGTAGATGAAGTTGCCGCTATTGTCGCATTCGGAGTAGCTTCCGTAAAACTCCATTTGTAACTCGTCGCTCGGTCAACCGCTGGGATTGTGTAAGTAAACGAAGTACTCCGACAAACTACCTCCTTCGAAGCTGTGAAAGCGGCGGGTTGTGCGGGAAGACTACCAATGATTACCTGCAAAACTGGCTGATTGGGTGATACTGTACCATTTTCAATACCTAAAATTTCAAATATAGCCAATTCGTCCTCCTCACCCACTGAATCTGCAAGGGCAGTCACTGTCATTGTACCACTCGTCTGCCCAGCAGGTATAATGATCTGTGGTTGATAAACGACTTTTTGAATGCGATCGTTACTAGTATCAGAGATGAATAAATTACCTTGACTATCAACAAAAATACCAGTAGGATACGATAATTGATTGGAAGCAGAACCTATGCCATTCCCACCTGCCACAGTAACACCCGAAGTCGCACCTGGTGACCATTTTTGAACACGATCATTGCCAGTGTCGGTAATAAACATATTGCCTAGACTATCTACACAGATGCCACTTGGCAAGTCCAACTGATTAGAATCCGAACCTTCTCCATTGCCACCAGCAACAGTAACACCAATTGTTGCGCCAGATAGCCATTTTTGAATACGATTATTGAATCTGTCCACAATAAATAGATTATGCTGACTATCTAGATAGAGATCAGATGGATGATACAGCTGATTAGATCCTGAACCTAACCCATTCCCCCCTGCGACAGTTATACCTTCAACAGCGCTAGGTTCCCATTTTTGTACACGGTTATTATATAAGTCAGAAATAAATAGATTACTCTGACTATCTACAAAGATACCTTCTGGAAGAAATAGTTGATTTGCAGCAGAACCTGTTCCATTGTCTCCTATGATAGTTATTCCAGATCTCGCTCCAATTACCCATTTTTGAATACGACTCTTAAAAGTATCAACAATCCATAAATCACCTTTAATATCTAAAAAAACATCATTTGGATACGATATCTGGTTTGCATCAAAACCCATTCCATTTCCCCCTGCTACCGTTATACCCAAAGTAGCTCCTAATGCCCATTTTTGAATACGAGAGTTAACTTCATCAGCGATGAATAAATTACCTTGACTATCTACAAAAATACCTCTTGGAGAAGAAAGTTGATTCGCAGCAGAACCTCGCCCATTTCCACCAGCTACCGTCTTGGCTGTTCCTTTCCCAACAAAATCTGCTTCGTAATCTCCCTGGTATGCAGCTGTTCCTGCTGTCTTCAGATAGACTGTTACATCTCGGCTGTGAGAAGCAGACAACGTGGCGGTTAGTGTCGCTTTTCCTCCTGCTTCTGAGATAGAGGTTTTGTCAAAGTTTAAAAGGGCTACAGGTTTGTCGTCTGAGGAGAGATGTATTGTCTTGCTTGGATAAGGTAATGAAATATTCTCCCCTCCAATCACTGTTACTATTATCGATTTTAGTGGTTCTACTAAATTATTATCTATCGGAGTCAGTC
>CAYNRA010000096.1:0-341 GCA_964399465.1 uncultured Cytophagales bacterium | reverse complement strand
ACTTCTTGACGTTCTACCACATAATGCGTTCCTCGCACTGCCGTACCCGAAAAACCCAATTGAACTTTGGTAGTTTTACCCGATTTTGCACTTAGCTGCACTTGTAAATCTATCGAGGATCCTTCTTCTCGTAAAGTGGAATCCGAAAAACTGAGTAATACACTTGGGGCGGTATCATTATCTTCAATAGTTACTTGTAAAGCAGATTGAGATCCACTCAAAAATGCATTTTCTACACTTTCTACTTCAAAAATAGCCAATTCATTATCCTCAAAAGTCTTATCTTCAAGCGCTGTCATGGTTAACGTCACACTCGTTTGCCCAGCAGGTATCACAATCTG
>CAYNRA010000095.1:1417-9642 GCA_964399465.1 uncultured Cytophagales bacterium | reverse complement strand
TATTGTTGATCGTATCCTTTATCGGAAAGAAAATCTTTAGCTTCATTGGTTAATTCTAGCTTGAAACCAATGTTCTGAATTCTTCCAAACAAGCGATTCAACGCAATATCAATGATTTTGTGAATGTCTTCTCTACTCAATGAATTGAATACGATGACATCATCCAAACGATTTAGGAACTCCGGTGAGAATGTTTTTCTCAATGCACTCTGAATTGTTGCTTTCATCATATCGTCTTGTGTGTCTTGACGAGATTTTGTTGCGAAACCAATTCCCGTACCAAAATCTTTCAAGTCGCGTGCACCAATATTTGATGTCATGATGATAATCGTATTTCTAAAATCTACACGACGACCCAGACTATCTGTTAAAATACCGTCATCCAACACTTGCAACAAGATGTTAAACACGTCTGGGTGTGCTTTCTCGATTTCATCTAGGAGAACAACAGAATACGGTTTTCTACGTACTTTTTCAGTCAATTGACCACCTTCTTCATAGCCTACATAACCTGGAGGTGCACCAACTAAACGCGAAATACTGAATTTCTCCATGTATTCACTCATATCAATTCGGATGAGAGAATCTTCTTTATCAAAAAGATACTCCGTGAGTGTTTTCGCTAATTCTGTTTTACCGACACCGGTTGGGCCAAGGAAAATAAAAGTACCAATCGGCTTATTTGGGTCTTTCAAACCAACACGCGTGCGTTGAATAGCTTTTACCAATTTCTCCACAGCAGGGTCTTGACCAATGATTCTACCTCTTAGCGCATCCCCCATTTTCAGGATTCGCTCGCCTTCGTTCATGTTTACTTTCCGAACAGGTATGCCAGTCATCATCGCGATAACTTCAGCAACGTTATCTTCAGTAACGGTATGGCGCAAGGTTTTGGTTTCCTCTTCCCAAGCGATTTTGGCGTTTTCCAATTGTTCCAACAACTTTTTCTCTTTGTCTCTCAATTGAGCTGCTTCTTCGTAGCGTTGATTTTTGACAACGCGATTTTTCTCAGCTTTGATTTGATCAACAGATTCTTCTAAGTCGAGAATTTCCTGTGGGACATTGATGTTCTTAATGTGAACACGCGCACCTACTTCATCAATTACATCGATTGCTTTATCAGGAAGAAAACGATCGGTGATATATCTTTCCGAGTATTTCACAGCAGACTCAATAGCTTCCTGCGTATAAGTTACGTTGTGATGGTCTTCGTATTTATTCTTGATATTATCTAGGATTTCGATGGTTTCTTCAATCGAGGGTGCATCCACCATGACCATTTGGAAACGACGAGCAAGCGCTCCATCTTTCTCTATATACTGGCGATATTCGTCTAAAGTTGTTGCCCCAACGCATTGGATATCTCCTCGAGCCAATGCTGGCTTGAACATATTAGAGGCATCTAAAGAACCACTCGCACCACCTGCTCCAACAATTGTGTGTATTTCGTCGATGAATAAGATGACATCTTTCGATTTTTCTAGTTCAGCCATCACAGCTTTCATTCGTTCTTCGAATTGTCCTCTGTATTTTGTACCAGCGACTAACGATGCTAAATCAAGTGTTACGACACGTTTGTTAAAAAGAACGCGCGATACTTTTTTCTGGATAATTCGCAGGGCAAGACCTTCTGCAATAGCAGTTTTACCTACTCCAGGCTCTCCAATAAGGATTGGATTGTTCTTTTTTCTTCTGGAAAGAACTTGGGCAACGCGCTCGATTTCCTTTTCTCTACCCACAATTGGATCTAGCTTACCGAACTCAGCCATTTTAGTCAAATCTCTACCAAAATTATCGAGAACAGGTGTTTTGGATTTTTCTTGACTTTTCGAATCACGTCCACCAGCACCATAGTTAGATCCGTACATTTTATCGTCGTCGTCATCTGTTTCTGGCCGCTCCATCGTAGGATTTTTCCCAGTCAACTGATACTCAAGCATTTCTTTGATTAACTCGTAGTTAATTTTGAAGCGATTCAAAATTTGACAACCTAGATTGTCAGAATCTCGTAAAATTGCCAAAAGCAAGTGTTCTGTTCCAATCAAATCTGAGCGGAAAATCTTTGCTTCTAAGTGCGTGATTTTCAACACCTTTTCAGACTGTCTTGTAAGCGGAATGTTGGCTAAGTTCTTGATATTGTTTGTGGCTGTACCTTTGGTAGCAGTTTGGATGGCCTCTCTCAATTCCATTAGGTCAACTCCCGTTTTGACGAGTAATCCAAGTGCTCCACCTTCACCTTCACGAATTATACCAAGTATTAAGTGCTCAGTGCCGATGTAATCGTGCCCAAGCCGCAAGGCTTCCTCTCTTGCTAAGGAAATCACCTCTTTCACTCTTGCCGAAAATTTTGGTTCCATCGTGTGTGTATCTTGGTTATGTATGTGATATTGTTTTTGCAATATATAAACTTACAACGAAAATCCTAATAAATCTGTTCAATTAATCTAACGCAAATAGTGAATTGATTGCGGACCTTGCATAAACAGCAAATCTAGGATACTTAAATTTGGTACAAATTCATGTCCAAAATTTTGCATGTAGGGTTTAAACTCACCATAAACATGCCAATTATCTGTTTTTTTTGCTGATACATCGAAGAGAATTCGTCCATCTATTTCGGAATAGGAAATTGTTTTTTTTATCTGCAAAAGCTTTAATATCATCTTGAGTAAATCTGAATTAAAGGCAAGCAAACAGTCATTTTTTTGAGTATAAAACGGGAAAAGATACGGTTCGTAATGTTCAAAGAAAGGTGCCTTTCGATAGCAATTTTCAATCGTTTTCCAGTGGTTTCGTGCCCATCTCGACCGTTCATCAATAACAATATCTTTCATTAATTGATGATTAGATGCATGAACTGGAATAATTAGTTGTTCCACTTGATGAGGTCCAAGTATACGGGACCGGTTTCGAAAACTTTGTTTGACGTATCTCTCATTTGTACAAATTTTCACCTGCTTCTCCTCAGATGCAACAAGAGCTTTGAAGTACAAAATAGAGGGTAAATAATGAGAAGGGAAAAGTAAATCGTGTGTCATTTCTTCTTATTCATATCAATGTGGCTGAACTTTATACGCCGCCCTTCTTAATTTGTCGTTTATCGCCAAACCAAGACCGAATTCTGGCATTAAATGGGTATAAATTGTCGTAATTTCTTTTTCGTCCAGAAGTCTCAAAAAGGCAAATAAATTTTTGGCTGCTTCTTTGTCATTATTTGTAGGAGTCAGTAAAAGCTGATTATCCCTCGAAATCCCCTCCAAATACGTATTCCATCCTAAATAACCAACTTTATCTGCAGGTTCTTGGATACGAATTTCTTCTTTTGAATTGGATAAAATTATTTTTTTTAAAGGTGCATAATGCGACTGTATCATACCGGGCGCTTGCGGTTTGGAACTAGAAATTGTCTGAACGCGCACTTTACCCACTTTCTTTTCAATTTCTTCTATGGTCAGCCCACCTTTTCTATAAATCACGATTTCGTCGTTTTCCATTCCAACAATCGTTGACTCCAAACCAATTTCACAATCTCCACCATCCAAAATGTAAGCAATGGCCCCTCCTAATTGTTTTTGAACATGCGCAGCTGAAGTAGGTGAAACATAGCCAAATGGATTTGCGCTTGGTGCTGCCAACGGAAAATCAAGTTTTTCCAAAAGTGCTAATGTAAGTGGTTGGTGAGGTATTCGTATCGCCACACGGGGTAAACCCGATGTAACCAAATCAGAAACCAAATCAGATTTTGGCAATAAGAGCGTCAAAGGACCTGGCCAAAATGCATCTGCCAACACTTTCAAAGGTGCTGGAAAATCTGAAATGTAGGGTAAAATTTGAACTGGAGAAGCAACATGCAAGATTAATGGATCAAAAAATGGACGATTTTTAACCGAAAAAATAGAAGAAACGACATGTGTATCCAACGCATTTCCTGCTAATCCATACACGGTTTCAGTTGGAATCGCTACCAATTGGCCATTGACCAGGGCACTGTATGCTTTGTCTAATGATTGTCCAATTTCTGCCATTTTAGTCTACTAATTGTTTTTCGAAATACAGTATATCCGCTTCTGGATTTACATTGTAAGGAGGGATTTCTTTAAACCCTAATCGGCGATACAATTTTACTGCTGGCACTAACCGCTCCAATGTATCCAATTTCATTGAGGTATAACCCATTTCTTTTGCCAGGTTGAGTAAAGTTAAGGTAAGCTTCTCTCCTATTTTTTCGTTGCGGTATTCGGGAACAACATACAAGCGTTTCATTTCGCAGCATGCGTTTTCCCACTTTTTCAATGCCACAACTCCAATGGGAAGATCATCCCAAAAGGCAAGTAAAATTATTCCTGAAGGGGAATTATAGGGGAAGGGCAATGTTTCCAATTCTTTTTCAAAACCTTGAAAACACAAGTCAACGCCAAGACCAGCAGCGTACTCTAGGAATAACGATTTAACTATAGCCATTTCGGAGATTTTGGCTTCTCGAATATAGTAGTTCTTTTCTATCATTTTCTCTTAAAATAATCGGTTGGATAACCTACCTCCGTCAAATACAAACCCTCTGCAGGAGCAGCTGAACCGGCACGTTGTCTATTTCTAGAATTAATAATCTCCAGAAAATCAGACAATTGAATTCTTTCATAACCAACTTCCAAAAGTGTACCTACCAATGCACGAACCATTCCACGAAGAAAGCGATTTGCTTTTATGTGAAAAACGAAACCCGTTTCATTAATCGAAAAATGAGCTTCGTAAATGGTACAAAAGAAGTTATTAACTTCTGTTTTTACTTTTGAAAAAGCTTCAAAATCATGGTAGCCAATTAAAAGTTTGGCTGCATCATTCATTTTATTGAGGTCAACTGGGCGTGAATTAAACCACGTTTTTCCTATCAAAAAAGGAGATTTGATAGTCGAAATATGATACTCATATTTTCGGTGTGTGGCGTCAAACCGAGCATGAGCCGTATCAGGAAGCGCATGGAAGGCATGAGCAGCCAAATCGGAGGGTAAAAACCTATTCAATTTATAAACCAAATCATTGGGTTGCTCAATGGGCTCAAAATCAAAGTGCGCAAACTGCTGTTTTGCATGTACACCGGCGTCAGTTCGGCTACTTCCTTGAATCGCAATCGCATCACGTAAAATCAAAGACAATGCTTTTTCTAGTTCGCCTTGTACTGTTCGTGCATTCGGTTGAATCTGGAAACCCGAAAAATGAGTTCCGAGGTAGGAAATTTCTATGAAATATCTCAAATCTTTCTAATTTTGGCACAAAAATACGCAGAACGAACTTAAAAAACGTCATCATTCTTCAACCCTAACCCAACACTATGAAAAACGTAGTCAAAATTCAACTTATGTTCATGATGTTCCTCATTTTCTTCACTTGGGGTTCTTGGTATGGACAAATGAGTAAATATATGTTAACGACTCTAGGCGCAACGGGCGACCAAGTGGGCAATGCATACACCGCTTTTTCGATAGCTACCATTTTATCTGCTTTTCTGGTTGGACTTATAGCGGATAGGTACTTTGCGGCCCAGCGTGTAATGGCAACCATCAATATCTTAGGTGCTATTATTCTTTTTTTTCTCATTCAAGTAACAGATCCTGACGTATTTTTCTGGTACATCCTAGCTTACACCATCACATTTACGCCCAATTTGGCTTTGTCCACCTCGATAGCAATGCGACAGATGACGAATCCAGAAAAAGATTTTCCAAGTATCCGTGTCATGGGCACTGTAGCATGGATAGCTATTTCCTTACTCATTGGAAATCTAAATTGGGGAGACTCTGTTAAGATTTTTCAAGTATCTATGGTCACATCTGTGATTTTAGGGGTATTTGCGTGGACCCTCCCGCATACCCCTCCCACACAAACTGGTAAAAGTAGTATCGGTGAGATTATCGGTAAAGATGCTTTTGTTTTATTCAAAGACCGTTCTTTCCTTATCTTTTTTATATCCTCCATCCTGATTTGTATTCCACTTTCCTTCTATTATGCGATGGCAAATCCATCATTAACAGACTCTGGAATGGTGAACGTTGAAACTAAAATGGCGTTGGGACAGGCTTCCGAAGTCATTTTTATGCTTCTTTTGCCTTTTGCATTTACACGTCTAGGTATCAAAAATATTCTAATTTTAGGTCTCATCGCCTGGATTATCCGATTCCTGGGATTTGGTTTTGGAGATGCAGGTTCTTCGGAGTGGCTACTGTATTTAGCGATTGTGCTTCACGGAATATGTTATGATTTCTTTTTTGTTACGGGTCAAATTTATACGGATGCCAAAGCAGGAGATAAAATCAAAAGCTCAGCGCAGGGGCTTATCACGCTTGCTACATATGGTGTAGGGATGGGAATTGGATCGAAAATCTCTGGACTTGTTTTGGATAAGTACACAGTTATAGACTCAGTAAGTCTAACAAAAACAATTCAGTGGGTAAATATTTGGATGGTTCCAGCCGCAATTGCTGGTATTGTTCTCGTTTTGTTCATACTTGCATTTAAGGACAAAACAGCACCTAAACTTTCCAATTAACTAAACATGTCATTGGATTATTTCATTTGTTGGAAACCATTTGGTATGCTCTCTCAATTCACAAAAGAAGGGGAGCATACTACTTTAGCTGATTTGCCTTTTTCGTTTCCAAAAGATGTGTATCCCGTAGGTCGTTTGGATGCCGACAGCGAAGGGTTATTGATTTTAACGAATGATAATTACTTAAAAACGAAACTCTTAGAACCAAAATTTGGACATAAAAAAACCTATTGGGTTCAAGTAGAAGGAGATATCACCCAAGATGCTATCGAGCGACTCTGTCGGGGTGTTCATATTCGAATTAAAGGCAAAGAACATCGTACGAATCCGGCAAAAGTAGAAAAAATAGAGGAACCAAATGTACCACCACGCACACCTCCTGTTCGCTTTCGCAAAGAAATTCCTACCAGCTGGATTTCTATTCAGATTGATGAAGGTAAAAATAGACAAGTACGCCGAATGACCGCTGCTGTAGGTTTTCCTACTCTTCGTTTGATTAGAGGTGCAATCGAAAAAATTTCTCTTTTCCAGCTAAACCCTTCAGAAGTGAAGCAACTCAGTGCAAAAGAAATGTATGAACTAGTCAAATTAAATAAACGATTTTCTTGAATAAATCCAATTTCTACTGTTACTTTGCCCACTGATTAATATAAGTAAAATAAATTCATAAAATCATACATTTTAACAGATTACACATGGAATACAGGATAGAAAAAGATACCATGGGCGAAGTACAAGTACCTGCTCACGTATATTGGGGTGCACAGACCCAGCGTTCAATAGAAAACTTTAAAATTGCACAAGAAACGAATAAAATGCCCTTGGATATTATTCGTGCCTTCGCCTATTTGAAAAAAGCAGCTGCATTAGCCAATTTAGAAGCTGGTGTTTTGGAGCAAGAAAAAAGTGATTTAATCGGTCAGGTTTGCGACGAAATCATTGCCGGAAAGCTAGATGATCAATTCCCCCTTGTAGTTTGGCAAACGGGTTCAGGTACACAATCCAACATGAACTGCAACGAAGTAATTGCGTACCGTGGACATGTTTTGAAAGGTGGAGACCTATTGGATAAATCCAAATTTTTACATCCAAACGATGATGTAAACAAATCCCAGTCATCGAATGATACATTTCCAACGGCGATGCATATTGCTGCATACAAACTTCTCATTGAAACGACAATTCCAGGAATCGAGAAACTGAGAGATACGTTACAAGCCAAAGCGATTGCCTTTAAAAATGTGGTGAAAATCGGTCGTACACACTTCATGGACGCCACTCCATTGACTCTAGGACAAGAGTTTTCTGGATATGTATCCCAACTCAATCACGGACTCAAAGCAATTAAAAATACGCTTGCTCACTTGTCAGAATTAGCCTTGGGAGGAACAGCCGTAGGAACGGGTATTAATACACCAGAAGGATACGATGTAACGGTGGCAAAATACATTGCACAGCTAACTGGCTTGCCGTTTGTCACTGCAGAGAATAAATTTGAAGCACTTGCTGCACACGATGCCATCGTAGAAGCACACGGCGCACTTAAAACGGTAGCCGTTAGTTTAATGAAAATCGGCAACGATATCCGTATGTTATCCTCTGGCCCACGTTCTGGAATTGGCGAAATTTTCATTCAAGATAACGAACCAGGCTCTTCAATCATGCCAGGGAAGGTTAATCC
>CAYNRA010000095.1:0-1407 GCA_964399465.1 uncultured Cytophagales bacterium | reverse complement strand
CGCGCAGCGGTATTGGGGAGTTGCATTTACCGGAAAATGAACCTGGGTCATCCATTATGCCTGGTAAGGTTAATCCAACTCAATGTGAAGCTATGACAATGGTAGCGGCACAGGTTTTAGGAAATGATGTTGCCATAAATATTGGTGGTTCAAATGGACATTTCGAGTTGAATGTATTCAAGCCGATGATGATTCATAACTTCCTTCATTCCGCACGTTTAATTGGAGACGTTTGTGTTTCCTTCAATGATAAATGTGCTGTTGGTATCGAACCAATCGCAGAAAACATCAAAAAGCATTTGGATAATTCTTTGATGCTCGTTACCGCCTTAAACACCAAAATCGGGTATTACAAAGCAGCTGAAATTGCGCAAACGGCACATAAAAACGGCTCTACTTTGAAAGAAACGGCAGTTGCTTTGGGTTATTTGACAGCAGACGAATTTGACGAGTGGGTTCGTCCAGAGAACATGGTTGGTAAGATTAACCTGTAAGTAGACAACCTTTTTTTTGAGATGGGCGTTTCTAATGAAACGTCCATTTTTTTATGCTTCATTCCATTCGTTTATCAGTAGTAACGGCTTTCGTTTTTTTAATTGTAGGATGCCAACGAAAAGGCTTAACTCCTTCTACTATTTCCATTGATTACCCTGTAGCTTATATTATTAATGGGGGAGAAAACTCCATTAGTTTACTGAATATCAATACATTAAAAATAGAAAATACACATTTTATTCCTGAATTTCAAGATAGATTCGCGCATCACATTTATCTCTCAGCAGATAAGAAAAAACTAGCGATTGCCATGCCTGCATATGATTTTTCGGGAGGTCACTCTGGGTTGCATGATATAGACGCAGTGGGCGGTATTGCTGTACTTGATGCAAACACATTGGCGTTGCTTCGAAAAATACCTGTAAATTTTGCGAATCACAATGCTATATTTGCTCAAAATGACCAAGAAATATGGACAACTACCCATGCGCATAGTGGTGATTTGGTTGTTTTTTCAACACAAGATGGCACTGAAATCCATCGCCAACCATTAGGGCCAGACCCAAGTGAAATTAGTATTACACCCAATCAATATGCACTCACAGCAATCGGAGAAAGTAGTTTTATAAGTGCAGTATCTACGCAAACCAAAGCAGAGGCAAAGTTTATAAAAGTTGATTTATTTCCAACGAATGTTTGGCCAGGAAATGATACTTTGGCAATTGTTGAAAACAAAAACAAGAAATCCATTAACTTAATCGATTTACGAACACTGAAAGGTATTGAAGCGATTGATACGCCCTTTATACCCGGATTTTCTTGCTTTGTGAAGAACGAACTTTGGATTGTAGAGCCGAACACAAAACAGGTTCATATTTACGAAAAAATAAGTGGACAATGGCAGAGGAGCGG
>CAYNRA010000094.1:0-9700 GCA_964399465.1 uncultured Cytophagales bacterium | reverse complement strand
CTTCACCTTCAAAATGGTGAATCCAAAGCAGGTATCTTCGATTATTTGAATAATGACCTTGGAGCGATTTTCAATGGTTTTCAACATAACTTAGAATATAGCCAACGTTCTTTGTCGAATATTTTGCTCTCAGGTGAGCACGTATTTGATTTGTCTAATTGGAAATTGCAGTGGAAAGTATCTCCGACGTTCTCTTCCATGGATGATCCAGATGTTCGTTTTACGCGGTATGAAATCAGAGGTTCTAACTTATTCATTGGTACAGAAGCCGGTTTCCCAGAACGTATTTGGAGAAATTTGTCTGAATACAATCTGGCAAGTCAGGTTAATTTAACCAAAGAATTTGATAGAAATGGTTCGACAAATAAACTGAAATTCGGTGCAGCTCAAACATATAAAGATAGAAATTACATCATTCGTAACTTCGCGCTTAACCTACGTAATGTTCCATTAACTGGTGACCCGAACGAAATTCTGCGTGAAGATAATCTTTGGCCAAGAAATGGAAATATCGGCCAAGGTACAACCTTCGAAACTCCTTTCTTACCAACTAATCCAAACCAGTTCGACGCTTCCACAAATACGGTTGCTGGATATGCTTCCTTGGAATCTAATCCATTTACAAGTTTGAAAGCAATTCTTGGCGCTCGTTTGGAAAGCTATACACAACGATACACTGGACAAGATCAACTTGGTATTAATGTATTTAATAATGAAGTGGTCTTAAATGACATTGATTTGTTCCCGTCCGTTAATTTAATTTATAGCTTGACAGATAACCAAAATGTTCGTTTGACATACGGAAAAACGATCGCTAGACCTTCATTAAAAGAGCTTTCGTATGCTGAAATCTATGACCCAATCACGGGTAGAACATTCATCGGTGGGTTATTTAGAGATGCGAATGATGTGGCAGGTATTGAATATTGGGACGGAAATTTGAGAAGTACGTCTATCAATAACTTTGATATTCGGTGGGAATCATTCCAAGAAAACGAACAGATGATTTCAGTAAGTGCCTTCTACAAATCATTCATTAATCCTATTGAGATGATTCAGTTTGCAACTCAAGTTGGGGCATTTCAACCAAGAAACGTAGGAAATGGACAAGTGCTTGGTTTGGAGTTTGAACTTCGTAAAGGTTTAGGTGTAGTGTCTCCTAGATTGAAAAACTTTGCTTTTTCAACAAATCTTACTTATACGCACTCACGTATCGAGTTAAGTCAGACAGAGTTTGATTCCCGCGTATTAAATGCGCGCGAAGGATACCAAATTGGAAGTTACAGAGATATGGCTGGTCAATCACCCTATATCGTCAATGCAGGAATTTCGTATAAATCGACCAATAATGCCAGCAAATGGAATGGATTAGAAGCAGGGGTTTTCTATAATGTACAAGGACCTACTTTACAGTTTGTGGGTATCGTAGATCGTCCGGATATTTATTCTGTACCGTTTCATAGCTTAAATTTTAATTCAAACATGACTGTAGGAAAAACAAAAAAATGGTCTGTAGGTCTTAAAATAGATAATATTTTAAATGATGCGAACGAAATGGTGTTTAAGTCATTCCAAGCCCAAGAACAGTTTTTCCAACGTTTGCTTCCTGGTAGAAGTTTTTCTGCCAACGTGAGATATAGTTTATTCTAATTTAATATTGCCGTAACGCCTTGTTTTTTCTCGAATCGTATTTTTGAGAAAAAATAAGGCGTTTTTATATGATAGCTACCTACCCCAAATTATATTCAGATTTACTTTCCATCCAAGCAGGCTTATTGGAAGAGCGTCAAATGGAAGAACAAGACGAAATACCTCTGGATAACGAAGAGGATTACAGCCATGAAACAGACAATGAGGAATATTGGGATTTACTTGTAGAAGCCTGATTTCTGGTGTTTTTTTCCGTACCTTGCAGACTCATCGGTCAAACGACCAATCTATTTTGTAAGGTTTTATTTATGACATTTGACTCACTGGCTCTAGCAGAGCCGCTTCTACATGCCCTCCAACAAGAAGGCTATACTACACCAACTCCCATTCAAGCACAAGCGATTCCCATTGTTTTACAAGGAAAAGATTTGTTGGGTTGTGCCCAAACAGGAACCGGAAAAACGGCAGCATTTGCCTTGCCCATCTTACACAAGTTACTCGAATCCGAAAAACAAAAGGGTATTCGTGCACTCATTGTTACACCAACTCGTGAACTTGCTATTCAGATTGGAGATAGTTTTAAAGCATACGGTCGCAATACGCCCATTCAAACAACCGTAGTCTTTGGGGGAGTAAAAGCCCACAAGCAAATCGCCAGTTTGAAAGGAAGAACAGATATTCTCGTGGCTACGCCCGGTCGTTTATTGGATTTATACCACCAAGGCTATGTCAAACTCGGTCAGTTACAATTGTTTGTACTTGACGAAGCCGACAGAATGTTAGATATGGGTTTTATCCATGATGTAAAACGATTGATACAATTATTGCCTGCTAAAAGACAAACGCTGTTTTTCTCGGCTACAATGCCACCTGCTATCGTTAAATTGGCAAACACATTACTCACAACTCCCGCGCGAGTAGAGGTAACTCCTGTGTCATCTACGGCGGAAACCATTCAGCAAAAGTTGTATTTCTGTACGCAGGCAGAGAAACAAGCCTTGCTGATGCACGTTTTAGAAGATAAAGAAATTAATCCTGTTTTGATTTTTACGCGTACGAAACACGGGGCGGATCGGGTTGTTAAATTTTTGGTTAAACAAACTGTAAAAGCGGAGGCAATCCACGGAAATAAGTCACAAAATGCCCGTCAGAAGGCATTGGAGAATTTCAGAAATGGGTCAATTCGGGTACTTGTTGCAACAGACATTGCTTCGCGCGGTATTGATATAGACGAATTGAAATATGTAATAAATTTTGAGGTTCCCAATATCTCAGAAACCTATGTACATCGAATAGGAAGAGGTGGACGTGCCGGAAATGAAGGCGTAGCAATTACGTTTTGTAGCCCTGAAGAAAAAGTGGATTGGCAGGCAATTGAACGTTTAACAAAACAGAAAATTCCTGCGACACCTTGGAAGAAATAATAAAGTTCGTTGGTTTTATTTTCACAAAGAAAGAGCTTCTAGAAATCCTAGAAGCTCTTTCTTTTCTATGGGAGATGAACTCAAATTGGTCTAATTAAAATAAACGCCAGAAAGCGGCAAAAACAGCTACAATTGCAGAAGCCCACATTGGAAATTTACGAGATACATACATGTCTCTTCTGTAAACTTTGAGATACTCCGCCCGAATCCAGATACCCACGCCAATCAAAAGGAAAAGCATGGAACTTGCAAACTTAATCGTCTTTACAGAAAAGTCAGTCTGTGTAAGTTGCAACCATCCATTAATTCCTACTAGAAGGATACCAAAAAAAAGGATGATATTGAATAACCACTTGTAAGTTTCTTTGTCAATGTCGTTTCTCATAATAATCTTTTCGTTTATTGACACAAATGTAATATAATAGTTTGTTAAAAGTCAAATATTCAATACATTTTTTTGATAATTTTAAAAAATCCAAATAAAATATGGATTAATCACTAAAATTAGTACCTTTAAATATTGGAATAATACAATTATATTTTTCTATTTATTGAAAAAAGATGTTTCAAAAAAAGGTTATTTTTATTGAAAAATGAAGAAAATGGCATTTTGGGGTTTTAATTTCTTTGGATTGATTTAAATGCGAGAAGGTAGTTTATAGTTGTTTCTTATCGTAACTTTGCGACAAAAATTGAATATTAAATCAAAAGAACGGATAAATGAAAGTCACATTAAAAAGAGTAGATGACGCTTTCCATTTTGAGGCAATGGGCGTTTCAGGTGTTCCAAATCACATCGATGCAAATCCAGAGATTGGAGGAGCAAATGCAGGTGCGCGACCTATGGAAATGCTTTTGATGGGGCTAGGTGGTTGTTCTGCAATTGACGTTATTCTTATCCTAAAGAAACAACGCCAAGTTCTCGAAGACATACAAATTGAAGTTTCTGGAGAACGTCAAAAAATAGAAGGTACAGAAATGTCTCCTTTTACATCGATGCACATTCATTTTATCTTGACAGGTGACTTAGACACTCAAAAAGTGGAGAAAGCTATCCAAATGTCTATGGAAAAATACTGTTCTGCTACGGCTCAATTCCAGTCATCTGCCCAAATCACTCATTCTTTTACTATTCGCTCAACTCACTAATCTATATATGCAACAATACCATCAGTTGCTCCGTGATATTATCGAGAAAGGAGCAGTCAAAACAGACCGAACAGGCACAGGCACTAAAAGTATCTTTGGTTACCAAATGCGCTTTAATTTAGAGGAAGGGTTTCCGTTGGTTACAACTAAAAAGGTGCATATAAAGTCTATTATTCATGAGCTTCTCTGGTTTTTAAAAGGAGAAACTAATATCCAGTATCTCAAAGAAAATAATGTTTCTATTTGGGATGAATGGGCAGATGAAAACGGTAATCTAGGGCCTGTTTATGGAAAACAATGGCGCTCTTGGGGAACGCCAGACGGAAAAGAAATTGACCAAATAAGTGAAGTAATAAAACAAATTAAAACCTCTCCAGATTCACGTAGAATTTTAGTGTCAGCCTGGAATGTTGGTGAGTTAAACGAGATGGCTTTATTCCCTTGTCATGCACTTTTCCAGTTTTATGTGGTAGATGGCAAACTTAGCTGTCAGTTATATCAACGAAGTGCAGATGTATTCCTCGGTGTTCCATTCAATATTGCTTCGTATGCGCTTTTAACGATGATGGTAGCTCAAGTTTGTGGCTTAACCGCCCACGAATTTATCTGGACAGGAGGAGATACACATATTTATAGCAATCATTTTGAGCAAGTGAATACCCAACTCTCACGGGAACTTAGACCACTCCCAAAAATGATTTTAAATCCAGGAGTGACTTCTATTTTTGACTTTACGTACGAAGATTTTACCTTACTCGACTACAATCCACACCCCGCTATCAAAGCTCCTGTTGCCGTTTAAGTCATTAATATAAAGGATATTCAGCTTATTTTACGGTAATTTGTATATCCTTTTGTACATTGACTAACATTTCTGCTAACGTCGGTGCACGAAAACTTGGGCGTGTTTCTCCTGATATTCCCCAAGGCTCCGCTGGTGCACCAAAAAGATTTTTATCCAATTTCTTGTTGTTATTCACGTCATGAAAAACTTGAACGGCTACTCTACTTTGTCCCGTTACATTTAGTTTGCATACGACTTGCCCATCTGTAATCGGAAGAATATATGTTTTAAGTGGTTTATTGTTGATATCAAGGATTTTGATGAACGCTTTACCTTTCTCGGTTTCAAATCCTGATATTCGGATTGTACATTCATTTGTGGATTGACTCAGGGGATTGAATGAATGAAAAACTGTAAGGAGTACAGAACATATGAAGGTAGAGGCAGAAATCATATTTAATTTTTGGGTTGAAAGGGTACAATAATACTCGTATCCGAAGTCTTCTCTATTAACTCTGCTAAGCTATTTTTCGTGTATGGCTGATGCCATTTTGGAGCTATTTCATGAAAAGGGACAAGGACGAATTTACGCTTTTCCATAAAGATATGTGGAATGGTTAATTCCGGAGAGTTAATTTGCCAGTTTTCAAAAGCAATAATATCCAAATCAATGACTCTTGGCCCCCATTTTACGATTCTTTTTCTTCCCATTTCCTCTTCGATCGCCAATAATTCATGCAATAGCTGGAACGGATAGTGGGTTGTCTGTACTTCGATGACTGTATTCAAAAATGCATCTTGGTCAATCAAACCCCAAGCCTCTGTTTCATAGACCGAAGAAGTACATCTAATTTTCCCTACTTTTTTTTCAATTAATTGATAAGCAAGTTCTATCTGCTCAAGGCGATTTCCCTGGTTTGTACCAACACCAATATAGGTTGTGAATACCTTTTTGGGAGAATGTATCATAAGGAAGCGAGTAGACTTAGTTGGTTATACTTTTGTTTTACTTCAGCGAGAACAAATAAAAAATCTAGGTCTTTTTCAATAGCATTGCCAACAACAACTAGGTCAGCGCCAGCCTGAAAGGCATCAAAAGCTTTTAATGCTGTATTAATACCACCTCCGACAATCATTGGAGTAGAAGTTTGTTCTCGTACCGACCGAATGATAGAAGAAGGTACGGTTTGGAGTGCACCGCTTCCTGCATCGAGAAATACGAGGGAGTGTCCCAACATTTCTCCTGCCAAAGCTGTACTCGCGGCAATAGAAGGTTTATCTGCAGGTAAAGGGTTTGTATTGCTTATATAAGTTGCAGTGGTTTGTGCACCTGAGTCGATGAGTAAATAACTTGTCGAAAGGATTTCCATTCCGGATGCTTTCAAAAAAGGTGCTGCCAATACATGTTGTCCAATGAGATAATCTGGATTTCTACCAGATAAAAGAGACAAAAGTAAGAAACCATCTGCGTGATGATGAATATGCATACTTGTACTCGGAAACAAAATAGTTGGAATTTTGCCTTTGAATTGATCTATAATCCAGCTTGTTTGATTTTCAACGAGTAAACTACCTCCAACAAGAATGAAATCGACATCATTCACCTCACAAGAAGTAATAAGTTCTGGGAAAGAAGCTTGTTGGATATTATCTGGGTCAATCAATACAGCAATCCCTTTTTTGTTTTTCTTTTTTAAATCGGAAAGCTTTTTGTAAATGGGTTTATTTTTTGTCATCAAGTAATCGGTTATCAAGCATTTCCAAAAGCTTTTTCTTAGCTAAAGCCAATAAAAGTGAAGTAGCTAATCCTTTCACTACAGATAGAACTACTCCTTCTTTAGGAACTGCTTGTTTATTTAATGGGACTTTGTTTTGTTCATCCTCAGGGATGCTATTTAATACAAGATAAATCGTTGCAAGTGCTCCTGAAATATACAATAGATGTTTGCCGGTTGTTTTGTAATCGGATACTTGTTTTTGGATTGCATTTTCATAATGGCTAATTTGGCCTTTTAGCATCTCCTTTTTTGCTTCTCTATCTACTAATTTTGAGTCTTGCATATATAGTTCGAAATTCTGATACAAATTTAATATATTAAAAGTAATTATTTCTTTTGTAAGAAGCCTAACTGGCTAAATTGCACTTCTTCCTCATCTATTAACTCTTTTAACATGATTTTTAGTTTTTCTTTATCTTGAAATAGGGAAGATTGTAGGATTTCATCCATAGTACATGGAAGTAAATCAAGAATACTTTGTTTAAATTGCTTTTGCTTCTCTATTTCCCACTGCCGATTTGCCTGTCTACGGCAATTATCGCATTTCCCGCAGGTTTTGTCTGTTACTTCATCAAAATATCTTTGCAAATACAGCATTCTGCACGTTTCTGTCGATTCCAAATACTTAATAACATGTGTGAGCTTCTGAAAATCAAGCTGTTTTTTTTGTTGGAATAAAGGAATGTCCAATGCTAAATTTTGTGCATCCTGCCGGCTTGTCAGAAAGGTAAGTTGCGGTTTACTCCTCTGTTTTTGATAATCTGCTACACCCCTTTCGTGCAAATGGGTAAGGATTTGCTCGATCTCTTTCGGCTGGGCAAAGTAGGTTCCTGCAATTGCTGATTCTGAAATCCGGACATAATTTCCCATCAATTCCCCACCATACATACGCAAAAGTACCTTTGTGAATTTCTCTAATTTAGGTGAACGTACCTGTAAATCATACAATTCAGCTGGTGTAACGAGTAAACTGAGTTTCGATGGACTGTAATACGCATCACTCAACGTAAGGATATTTTGGTCTTGAAGGACTTTTAATACATAATGTGTGTCCGTCGGATTTAATCCGTAAATACCACAAAAATCTTGTAAATCAAAATCAAAACTTTCCAAAGACACGCTACCGAGTGCCAACTTATAGTAATTACACAAACATTGATACGTATGCTTGATTAGTTGGATATCTGGGTATCTTTTTTCCAAAGTACGAAGTGCCATTTCTATGTCTGGTTGTTGAAAAAGACAAACAGCAAATGCTTTTTGCTGGTCTCTACCTGCTCGACCGGACTCTTGGTAATAACTTTCCAAGGTATCTGCAAAATCCATGTGTACAACTACGCGAACATCTGGTTTGTCTATCCCCATTCCAAATGCATTGGTTGATACAATGACGCGTGTTTCCCCGATTATCCATCTTTGTTGTTTAGCAAATCGCTCGTTTGTGGGTAAACCCGCATGATAATGCTCTGAAGAAATTTGATATTTTTTTAGAAATTGAGCTACCTCAACAGTTCTCTTTCTACTTTTGGTATAAACAATGGCTGAGCCCGGTACTTTCTGTAAAATTTCAAGTAATTTTTTTTCCTTATTCGTAACCTCAATTGCGGAATAGACAAGGTTCTCTCGAGAGAAACTCTGTACGAATATACGTGGTTCACGCAAGGCCAAATAGTGAATGATATCCGCTCGAACTTCATGTGTTGCGGTTGCGGTCACTGCTATAATGGGCGTTTCTGGGCAAATAGCGTCTCGAAAGGCATGAATTTGTAAATAGGGTGGTCGAAAATCATGCCCCCACTGCGAAATACAATGGGCTTCATCTACAACTAAAAGCCCAATTTTCATTTTCTGTGCCCGAACTTTGACTAACTCACTTTGCAATCTCTCGGGTGATAAATATAAAAATTTCGTTTGTCCGTAAATGCAATTATCCAATGTATAATCTACTTCTGTCGGCGATAATCCTGCATAAATGGCGGAAGCAAGTACATTTCTACGTTTTAATTGTTCTACTTGATCTTTCATTAATGCAATGAGTGGCGTGATAACCAAGCAAACACCCTCTAAAGCCAAGGCAGGAACTTGAAAGCAAATGGATTTTCCACCGCCTGTTGGTAAAAGGGCAAGTGTATCGTTTCCTGCAAGTACAGCGTCTATAATGTCTTTTTGTAAAGGCCGAAAATGGGTATATCCCCATGTTTTTTCTAAAATTTCTTCAGGAGTGGCCATACAATTCTAAGATTTATTGCGTAATTATGAATACTTTTACAAATTTACATAAACTATCGAACAACATGTATTCGTCAGTTATTTACTCTCGATTAACCCCGTTTATTTGATTGCAATTGTAACTTGTTTATTGAAAAAAGAGTTTATTGAATCGTACTTACTATGTCAAAAATCCATGTCCTAAATTCATGTAACTAGGTTACGCTTTCATGCTAATTAGGAGAGCATTCCTTGTCTATTTTACTATTACTTATGAAAAAAAAATTATTTCTTCTCTTTTCTTCGGTATTCATAGCCGGGGCTACTGTTGCTCAAGTAACATATCCTTCAAAAATGGAAACTAAGAAGGGAATTCCAGTAGTTTGTCCCGCTGACTTTAAGGATGTGAATACCTTTGTACCTATGCCAGCTGGGGTGCAAGAAGCAATTGCGCAAAATAAGAATGGTCGAACTTCAGCTACAAAAAAATCTAATTTTGTAGTAGAATACGTGGATTTTCCCAATAACGCACGTGCGGCTTTTCAACGCGCTGTTGATATTTGGGAACAGTTGCTCGTTTCACCTGTCCCGATTCGTGTTCTAGCGCTTTGGCAACCACTCGGTCCAAATGTGCTTGGCTCCGCAACAGCAGGAGATTTTAATAGAAATTTCCCTGGAACTCCCAAAGCTTTTACATGGTATCCTAT
>CAYNRA010000093.1:0-10377 GCA_964399465.1 uncultured Cytophagales bacterium | reverse complement strand
AATCCAATCTTGTATTTGAATATTAGAAGAATCAATGGGTTTCGGCAGCATCATTACCGTTAAATCAAAGTTCAATCGATTCAATTCCGGGACGTTTTCCATGATTTGCTCAAAATTGAAGGGTACCAATGTTTTTTCATTCGCATCAAACACCATTCCGAGCGTTCCTCCTGTATAAATCATCAATACAGAAGGCCGCAAATGTCCAGATTTAGATCCTGTTTCTATATATAATTTTTTCATCTATTCATCAAACATCATTTCATCCAAAATCTGCTGAAGTAGTGCTTTAAGCTCTTTTTGTGCTTTTTCATTGTTTAATTCGAGTGCTAAGCGTATTCCCGCCTCTGCCGTTAGTTTCGCCTCTAAATAATGTTCTGTAGCTAATTGAATGCTTGCTAATTGATAATAAGATGGCAAATAAGCAGGAAAACGCTGAACGGCTTCTTGCAACAATACAAACGCCTCTTGTTGATCTGTTCGAAGGTATTCCATCGCAAGTGCATACCAATGGAATGGTTCCTCAGGTTCCTCTTCACGTAATGAAAGTAAAATTTTTAATCGTTCTGCTTGCATACTATTTCTTCCTATTCTAAATTTGTATTGTTATGCTTGCATAACAATTTTGTACAATATTGTGTTTCAATTGTGTATTAAGTAGTTTTTTCTACCTTGCATAGTTCAACACGATTTTTCGATACATTCGATACAAATATCCTTAATTTAACAAACTAACCGCAAGATTCCCATGAAAATACTCGTGTGTATTTCAAGCGTTCCGGATACTACATCCAAAATTTCGTTTACCGACAACCAAACCCAATTTAACAAAGCGGGAATTTCATTTATCATTGGCCCCTACGATGACTATGCCCTAGCAAGAGCTGTTGAACTTCGCGACCAGTTTGGCGGCACTGTCACTGTCTTAAACGTAGGACTAGCTGATACGGAGCCACAAATTAGAAAAGCATTAGCCATCGGTGCAGATGACGCCGTGCGCATTGATGCAGATCCAACCGACTCGTTCTTCGTTGCCGAACAAATTGCAAATTATGCTGCACAACATGCTTTTGACCTCATCCTTATGGGACGTGAGACAACAGACTATAACTCGGGTGTTGTGCACGGTATTGTTGGCGAACTCCTCGGCATGGCTTCCTTCTCTCCTGTCATGAAATTAGATATTGATGGTGCTACAGCGAAAATGGTAAAGGAAATAGAAGGTGGAAAAGAACTAGTTGAAGCCCCCCTACCACTCGTATTAGGTTGCCAAGAACCTATCGCAGAATGGAAAATCCCGAACATGCGTGGTATTATGACCGCCCGAACTAAGCCATTGGCTGTTATCCCTGCATCTGGGAATACCCTCACTTCTATCCATTCGTACGAATTACCACCTGAAAAAGGGGCTTGTAAAATGATTGCTGCGGAGGATGCCGCGCAACTCATTACCCTACTTCGTACAGAAGCCAAAGTACTTTAATTCACCCTAAAACAAGAAACAAATGTCTGTACTTATTTTCATAGAAATCTCTGAAGGAGAAATCAAAAAATCTTCCTTCGAAGCAGCTGTTTACGGGTCAAAAGTAGCTCAAAAGACAGGTGAAACGAGCTATGCTATCGTGTTAGGCAATGCCTCTGAAAGCCATTTAGCCCAATTAGGTGCTTATGGAGTACAAGAGGTTTTACACGTAGCTGGAGATCACTTCGCTGAAGTAAACGCCACCGCTTTTGCTAAAATATTGACAGAGGCGGTTCAAAAAATACAAGCAAACCTAATTGTAGGGGCAAAATCGTCTGTTTCTGATGCTATTTTGTCGCGCCTTGCTGGGGCATTAAAAGCAGGAATTGTTGGTAATGTAACAGAACTACCTACTTTTGAAGATGGTTTTCGTGTGAAGCGTAGCATTTTTACTGGAAAAGCGTTTGCAGAAGTAAAAGTAGATACGCCAATCAAGGTATTAACCATCAAAAAGAATGCTGTTGAAGCAATTGCCGGAGAAGGGCTTGCACAAGTTACCTCTTTTACAACAAGTGTAAACGCGTCTGACTTTGTAGGTAAAGTGACAGAAACCATCAAGGCGAGTGGCACTATTTCATTGCCAGAAGCAGATATTGTTGTGTCGGGGGGGCGTGGAATGAAAGGCCCAGAGCATTGGGCGCCGCTTCAAGAACTTGCTGATGCACTCGGTGCGGCAACCGCTTGTTCAAAACCCGTATCTGATGCAGATTGGAGACCGCACCACGAACACGTCGGACAAACAGGGGTCAAGGTAGCACCCAACTTATATATTGCATGTGGAATATCTGGTGCCATTCAACATTTGGCGGGTGTAAACTCCTCCAAGGTGATTGTTGTCATCAATAAAGATCCTGAAGCACCTTTCTTCAAGGCCGCAGATTACGGCATAATCGGCGATGTTTTCGACGTACTCCCGAAACTAACTGCAGCCGTTAAGGGTTTATAGACAAAGGTATCTCCGTTTTTTAACGGATAATCTTTGGTTTAAGTAGTAGAAAGCATGGCAGATTTTCAGCCATGCTTTTTTATTTTTTCATCCATTTATTCTTCTGGACGAACAGTTCTCAAGCGTTTTAACCAAAGTTTTTTCATCTCAACTTCCTCTTTTTCATCGGATTGTGTACGAATATAGGGCGCTAATTTTTGTAAATCTGGCTGTCCAGCATCGACCCAAGCAGTATACCAAAAATCACCTACCATCTTAATTGATCGCTTCATTTGTCTTTCTACTTGTCCGTTTAAAGCTTGAAAATATGCCTCTGAAAAGGGATACGAATACGCGCGAACTGTCTGTTTATTTCGTTCTGTCACGGTATATTTTTTATCTAATCCCATCTGAAGTGTAAGTTTTTTCTCCAAAGTAAACACAGAATCAAGCGCTCGATTGGCTTGTAAAACACCGTTCCAAATTTCTTCGGTAGGATTTGAAAGATACGTTGCTTTTCCAACCCAAAGATGAAATTCAGGAAAAAATAGTTCGGGCAAACGAGATTCCCAAAAACCATGAATACCGTACTGGTTGGTTTCTTGTCCATTGTAGTTGCGGGTAGTATGCAGTGGGACATTGGCATCTGCGATGTAGTGCCCGATTTCAGCCGATACGCGTAGAATTTTACGAACATCACGCTCTTCAAACGCCTTTGTGAGTTGATATTTCATAAAAATCACGTGCCAAGGAACAATTCCGTACGCTTGAAGCGTATCTTCAGAGAGCCAGTCAACCGCTTTTTTCCATGGCATTTGAACCAAAGAATCACGAATATATGCGGGGTAAACATCCCAATCTATATAGTGCCGTGGCGCCTCCCCTTCTACCGCATATCGTCTTTTATCCGGATTTACTGCGTTTTCGATGAGATAATCTTTGTTCATCCGGTAAAAACCGCTCATCTCAGAAGGAAGTGTATAAATAGCGTATTGATTGATTTTTTGATGACCAAAAAAGCCCCAAAAAAAAGTACTAATGGGCAAAGAAAAAAAAAGTAAGACGGTCTTCATGAATATAGGAGTTTAATGTAAGAAATT
The DNA here is from genome assembly GCA_964399465.1 of uncultured Cytophagales bacterium. Classification (GTDB taxonomy): domain Bacteria; phylum Bacteroidota; class Bacteroidia; order Cytophagales; family Spirosomataceae; genus CAYNRA01. The sequence goes on along the minus strand of CAYNRA010000093.1, from coordinate 6,830 downwards.
AGTTTACAGGCAATTATCCGTTAAATTCAGTAAAAAAATCAAAAAGAAAAAGCGTACAACCAATAAAAGTCAAAAACTTGTTGTAAACGGGTGATATACATTGTAATTTTGCAAGATTAAGCAGTAATAAGAGTAACATTCGTTCATTAAAAACGAAAAGTATTTGTATTAATCCTACGTAACTCTTAAATTTGCGACCCGAAAAGGTATGAAACGGTAATTAAATCAAAATATGGCAAATCACAAGTCAGCACTTAAGAGAATCAGAGCAAACGAAACAAAGCGTTTGAGAAATCGCTACCAACATAAAACGACGCGTACAGCAATCAGAAAATTGCGTGCGTCAAGTGATGTAGAAGAAGCAAAGACTTTATTGAAAGCAGTTTCATCTATGGTAGATAAATTGGCGAAAAGAAACATCATTCATAAAAACAAAGCAGCAAACTTGAAATCAAGCTTGACAAAGCATGTAAACAAATTAGCAGCTTAATTTTAGCGATTCGTTCTAGCAGAGAAAGTTCATGTATGAAAGTACGTGAACTTTTTCTATTTTCGTGGCAAATATAAAATGCCATGTATAAACCAACAGAAACTTTCCAATCGTGGGCGGAAGATGACAAGCCACGTGAAAAATTAGTTCTTCAAGGCCGTAGTGCCCTCTCTGACAGCGAGCTTATTGCCATTTTATTAGGCTCTGGCACAACCGAACTCTCCGCCGTAGGTCTAGCACATCAAATTTTGACCAGCGTTCAAGGAGATTTACATTTATTAAGTAAATTAGGCCTCAAGGAACTAACCCAATTCAAAGGTGTAGGCCCCGCCAAAGCTATCACTATCATTGCAGCCGCTGAACTCGGCCGAAGGCGCAAGGAATCTCCTACTATAGAAGCTCCCAAAATCACTTCTTCCAAAGATGCTTTTCTGGTTTTACAACCCCATTTGATGGATATTCCACACGAAGAATTTTGGATTTTATTACTAAATAGAGCCAATCGCGTCATCAAACCCGTACAAATTAGCCGGGGTGGCGTAGCAGGAACCGTAGCAGACCCGAAGATTATTTTTAAACACGCACTCGATCAGTTGGCATCTGCTATTATACTTGCACATAATCATCCATCTGGAAATTTACAGCCCAGCCAAGCTGATATTCAACTTACTAAGAAATTAGTCGAAGCCGGAAAATGGCTGGACTTACCGGTATTAGACCATCTCATTCTATCAGACCACGCCTATTATAGCTTTGGTGACGAGGGTAAAATTTAATTCATCATCAACTAATTTATCGAAAAAGGCGTTATCAAAAGACATTCACATAACTAAGAACGTCCAGACATGATAACGCCTTTTATTCGTGCACTCCTTCTGATAGCCACAATTATCCCACAACTAACTTACGCACAACTCCTTACAGACGAAGCTGCCAAAAACCACATCAAGCAGGGTATGGATAAGCTTTACAATATGGAATTTACTGAAGCAGACCAACACTTTCTGAAAGTGAAAAATGCGTACATAAATCATCCCGTCGGTGAACTTCTCCATGCCATCCAGATTCAATGGCAAAATATGCCTGTTGAAAAAAATCCCATCGCATTGAACAAGTACTTGACTGCACTTGAAAAATCGAAAAAACAGGCAGAAAATTTATACAAAGAAGGAAAATACAAAGAAGAAGCAACTTTTTTCCTTATTGCCACCTACGGATACATCGCGCTTTCTTACAATTACCAAAAAGAATACTCAAAAGCTGTCCTTGAAGCAAAACAAGCATATGGCTATTTGAAAGAAGGAATGAAGTATAAGAATCCAGACTTTCTATTCACTACAGGTTTATACAATTTTTACCGAATCCAATATCCAGAAACCCATCCTGTCGTAAAACCAGTTATGCTATTTTTTGAAGGTGGAAACAAGGCTCTGGGCTTGCAACAACTCGAAAGTGCCATTCAAAAAGCCACCTTTTCCCGCGAGGAAGCCGCCATTTATCTGACAAATATTTACCTGAAATACCAAAATGACCGTCCCAAAGCGCTACATACGGCTGCTTATCTTGGCAAAAAATACCCCAATAATAAACTTTTCACAATGCGCTATGCAGAGACTTTGCTCCTAAACGGGCAGTTTACAGAGGCGGAGAAACAGATAGATAAACTAAAAAATACGCCATCCAACAGCCTCTATTGGCTAGCGATTCACACATTTGAAGGAATTTTGGCTGAAATCAGAGATAAGGACAAACCAGCAGCGATGCAACATTACCAAAAAGCGGCGCAAATGGTAGCGGATAGGCGCTATACCTCTGAATACAAAGGATTAGCCTATCTGGGACTTGCCCGAAACTATTCCCACTTAAATCAACCCGAAAAAGCTAAACTATATGCTAAAAAATGCCAAGAAATTGCCGAGTATCACTGGGTAATCGAAGAGGCAAAACAATGGGAGAAAAAATCAAATAGATGATATCAATCGCTCTTTTCTACTGAAAAGGGCGTTTTTTTTTGACCTTATTTTTTTTTATCGCAGCTTTGTAATCTGTATAAATTCACTCAATATATGGCAACATTACTTATTCAAAACGCTCGAATTGTTAACGAAGGACAAATCATTGAAGCGGATATTTTTGTAAAAAATGGTCTAATTGACCAGATTGGAAGAAATCTATCGTTTCCAGCAGACACTTACATCGATGCAGCCGGAAAATATGTTTTACCTGGCGTTATAGACGACCAAGTGCATTTCCGCGAACCTGGTTTGACACACAAAGCGACCATTTACACAGAATCCAAAGCTGCAGTAGCTGGCGGAACGACTACCTTCATGGAGATGCCAAATACGGTTCCAAATGCACTTACACAGGAACTACTCGCTGATAAATATGAAATTGGTAAGCAAAGTTCTCTTGCCAATTATTCGTTTTTCATGGGTGCATCAAATGATAATTACGATGAAGCCATGCGCACGAATCTCAAAGAAGTATGTGGCTTGAAAATATTCATGGGTAGTTCGACAGGAAATATGTTGGTGGACAACGAAGTTATTCTTGGGCGGCTATTTGGTAATTTTGAGGGACTCATTGCTACTCATTGCGAAGATGAGGCGACCGTTCGAAAAAACCTAGCTGTCTTCAAAGAGAAATTCAAAGATACAGCTGCTCATGAGTTACCAGCGGATATTCATGCACTCATTCGTGATGAAAAAAACTGTTATATTTCATCAGAAATGGCAAGTAATCTAGCCAAAAAAAACAATACCCGTTTGCATATCTTGCATATTTCTACAAAAGAAGAATTGGCGTTATTCAGAAACGATATTCCTCTTGCTGAAAAAAGAATTACGGCGGAAGTTTGTATTCATCACCTTTGGTTTGATGCTGCGGATTATGACCAATTAGGCAATCAAATAAAATGTAATCCTGCGATCAAGCACGGACACCGCGATGCACTTTTGCAAGGACTTTTGGATGATAAATTGGATATTCTAGCAACTGATCACGCGCCACATACATGGCAAGAAAAACAACAGGATTATTGGAGTGCACCTGCTGGTTTACCTCTCGTACAACATAGTTTATTAGCTTTATTAGACTTTGTGAAACAAGGGAAATTAACCCTTGAAAAAGTCGTTGAAAAAGCCGCACATGCACCCGCTATTTGTTTCCAAATTGACCGCCGTGGATTTATCAGAGAAGGTTATTGGGCAGACTTAGTAATTGTTGATTTAGACGCTTCTACACAAGTGACGAAAGAAAGTCTTCATGCTAAGTGTGGCTGGTCTCCGTTTGAAAATCACACATTCCCTGCACGTATCGAGCAGACGATTGTCTCGGGACATGTCGTCTATAACCAAGGGAAATTTGATGAATCAGTCAAAGGACAACGACTAGCTTTCAATAGATAAGAAAACAGAGGGGCGAAAAAGGTATTGGAATTTTGTATTTTTCCAATACCTTTGTAGCAGTTTGAGGTGTCTTTCAAGGAAAATCTAGCTTCTTGGTAGGACTTAATAGGGAATTGTGTAAGCACAAGCTGTCCCCGCAACTGTATGGTTTATTTGTGTCCTAAAGCACAAAGTCGTTTGTCTGCAATGCCACTGCCGTTTTGGTGGGAAGGTTCCAAACGATAAACCAAGCCAGGAGACCTGCCTCAGACCATTCTTGTTTGTTCTTTACGGAGGATGAAAACAAACGAGCGTTTGCCCATTTTTTACTTTTTCTACAAAAAAACATGCCGTCAACGCGCACCCAACTCGTCTTGGTAGGATTGCTCCTATCTACCCACCTCTTGTATGCCCAAGAAAAAGAAAAATCATTGGACGAAGTAGTCGTTACCACTTCAAAATTCCCACAAAAACAAGATCAATCCGGTAAAGTCCTAACTGTACTTACAGACTCTCTCCTCCGCTCTCAAGCAGGTCGCTCGCTTTTGGATGTTCTCAACACACAAGCCGGACTCGTTGTAGTAGGAAGCGGACAACCGCTCGGAAGCGTCCAAACCCCTTTTTTACGAGGCGCTGGCGCAGGTTCTTCCCTTATTTTGGTTGATGGAGTTCCTGTTTTTGACCCCTCCGCTATTTCTAATGCATTTGATCTAAACCTCATCCCTTTGGAACAAATCGAACGAATCGAAATCATGAAAGGTGGTCAATCAACGCTTTACGGTTCAGATGCCGTTGCGGGTGTCATTCATATCATCACCAAAAAAACAGGATCAAAACCTTTTCAAGTGAGCACTACACTTTCAGCAGGTAGTTTTGGTACTTTTCGAGGAGATGCAACTGTATCCGGGAAATCTACAAAATGGAAATATATTGCGGGAATTTCGCAGACAAATAGCCAAGGTTTTTCGGCAGCAGATGCTTCAAAATCCTCTGAACCTTTTGAGAAAGATGGCTTTGCGGCGACCTCTGCGCACGGCACTCTCACTCGCTTTGTATCCGAAAAGGCATCTTTTTATGGCAAATTTTTGTTTAGCCAATACCGAGCAGACATCGATGAAGGTGCGTTTGCAGACGACCACGACTTTGTATCAAATAATACGAATATCCAAATGGGTTCAGGTTATACATACCAAGGAAAAAAATGGGACTGGACAGCGCATTATTTGTTCACTCAATCAAATCGTTCTTCAATCAACGACTCTATATTTGTACCAATTACCGCCTTTTCATCTTATTCTGAAGCGAATTTTGCTTCCAAAGCTCATTTTGCCGAATGGGTTTCTTCATGGCGTTTTCACCCCAATTTTACACTTTTAAGTGGACTTGACATTCGGCAACAAAGCATGTCGCAAGATTATTTTTCTATAAGTCCTTTTGGTCGTTATGATGATACACCGATCGAATTTGCCCAAGCATCCATCCTAAATACAAGTATTTTTGCATCGCTAAATAGCCAAGAATTGGGCAAATTTGGATTTGAAATCGGTGGGCGATTAAACCAACATTCCATCTACAACTTCAATACTTCCTACACGATTAACCCGTATTGGGTCATTCATCCCCAATTTAAAGCATTTTTATCTATCGCGAATAGCTTCAAAAATCCGTCTTTATACCAAATTTATTCAGCATATGGTAACTTGGATTTGCAACCAGAAATCGCTCAGACTTACGATTTAGGCATGCAATTTTCAGGTAAAAAATCAAAAAATTATATACGCGGAGTTTATTTCCGACGTGCTATACGGAATGTCATTTTCTTCCAATCCCTTTCTATTCCGCCTTACGGGCAGTACATCAATCTGAATAAACAACAAGACCAAGGAGTAGAAATAGACGGACAATTATTTATTCAAAACTGGCATTTTTCAGGTAATTACACGTTTACAACGGGCGAATCCATTGAAAATCAAGGAGGAACAGAGATACGCACTTATAACCTTTTACGTCGTCCAAAACACGGGATAAACACAACGATTGGGTATCAAATTTCTTCTAAATGGACGGTAGGCGTGCAAGGTCAGTATTTTTCTAACCGTACAGATCGCTTTTTCAATACGAATACTTTCGCTAGTGAAGAAGTTAATTTACCCGCCTATTTTTTAGTGAATTTACAGGCTGGGTATGCGATTCATACGAAAGTGAAAGCGTTTGCATCTATTCAAAATGCATTAAATACACGTTACACGGAAATTTATGGATTTTCTTCACGACCTTTTTCTATCCAAAGTGGTTTACAAATGCAATTCTGAAAGTTGAAAATGGAACTACTTCACAGATGAGAATTGTATTGTGATAAATCCAACATACACAACAAAAAATGTTAACACCTAACGAATACGCCCATTTTTGGTCGAAGAGCCTCTCTTTTTCTGCGTATCAAACGCGATTTGAAGAAGAAATAGCTGCTGGAGATGCTATTCCATTTCACGAATATCTACCGATGAACTGGCAGCGTATGCAACGAATCGGTAAAACGCTACATTTGTCTGAAGAATTGAGGAGAACTGTTGAAGCACTCGAAAAACCACTTCACTGGCTAGTTATCACGGAACATTGGTGCGGAGATGCTGCGCAAATTGTTCCCGTTATTGGACAAATAGCTGCTTTAAATCCGGAAAAAATCAAATTAGGGCTGATTTACAGAGATGCAAATCCAGAACTAATGGATGCTCACTTGACGGGTACAAGCAAATCTATCCCGAAATGGATTATTTTGGATGAGACATTTGCACTTTTAGGTGATTGGGGGCCGCGTCCAACTCCAGCTCAAGCACTTCTTGACACGTACAAAGGACAAGATGTAGATTACAAAGTCACCTCCGAGAAACTCCATGCTTGGTATGCGAAAGATAAACAAACGGCATTACAAGTTGAGTTCATAGACTTTT
>CAYNRA010000092.1:0-10420 GCA_964399465.1 uncultured Cytophagales bacterium | reverse complement strand
ATCAAAGACAACCAATTGAATGGGATTTTGCATAAAAAAAGATTAAAATATAAAAAAGGGGAGGAGAAAATCTCCTCACCCTTTGTAAAATACAATATACTACTTTACAAGTACTTATTTAAGCAACCAAGGCTTGTCGTTGATGTCATCTTTTCCACCAAACTGACTTTGGATAGCCGCTTTGTAATTTGCAGCATTGGTTGTTCTTTCTGAAATCGGATATTGCCAACGGAGTGCAATACGTCCTGAATTTCCTGTACCTACGCCTGTATAAAAAGTCGGATAACCTGTTCTTCTCCAGTTGAAATATGCCTCCATCCCGGAGTTCATAAAGAAGGCTACATACTTCTGTATAAGAATATTCTCCAATCCCTTTTCGCCTGACGTATATTTCACATTGGGCTGTGCATAGTAAGTATCAAACTGAAAATTGACGGTAAAAGTCGCAAAATCGGCCGCGGTTCTTCCACCTGTTTTGGAATACGTCATCGTGTTTGCGCCTTCTTTGATGCCGTAAAAATCCATCGAAGCCTTGATTCCTTTTTTGTACCATTCTTCTGCATTTCCTGTCGCCCACCCTCTGTGGTATGCCTCTGCAATATTAAAACACATTTCTGCATAACTGATGAGCGCTGTTGCTTGGCCTACATAATTCGTATAAAAACGATTTCTGTTTTGGAAAGAATAAATGCCTGGTGCAAAGCCTGCGCCGTTGTCTTTTCCGGCGTTGAACGACATATCTCCCAAATCTTCGCCTGAACTAGCACCCACATACGCCGTGAAATCAGAAGGAAGTTTTCCGGCTTTCAAGGCCGCACCTGCTGGTTCACACGTCACCATTACACGCGGGTCTTGGCGGTCAACAAGTGGTTGCACATACGCCTTCGACATATTTTGGCGCGTTGCATCAAACCCGAAATTATCTGGATTGGACGGGTACTTATTGAATACATTCGAAACAAAAGCGAGGTCATCCGCATTGGAAGAAGGCAGCGGATATTTCGTTGGATTCGACATGATTTCTGCGAATTTCGCCTTAATGTTCAAGCCTGATTCATTCTCTTTTTGACTTAATTCAAGCAAAAGACGTACATGAAATGCATTCACAACTTTTTGCCATTTGCGCATATCTCCATTGAAATAGAAATCACCAGCAACTGTATTTTGTCCTTTTGCGATGAGGGAAGTCATGTCTGCATTCGCCTCTTCACACCAAGCCAACATTTGGACATAAATATCCTTTTGTGAATCATACGCTGGGGAGAAGTTTTCGATACCAGCCAAGGCTTGTTTCATGGGTAAATCGCCCACTCGTTTGGTCATTTCATCAAAGAAAAAGGCACGGAAAAACTTACCTAGCGCACTATAAGGATTCACGGGCTCTGCTCCTGAGCGAATCGCTTCCTCCTCCATTTTAACCACGTTTTTCAACGTAAAATAATGGTTCGGAGTTTCTGTCCATGTATATTCGTTGGTCGCGTAATAGTTATAATTGGAACAATAAAACTGGTTCCAACGAGAAGATGCGCTGAAAGGTCTTCCGGTATTTTGGTACATATCTGACTCAATGCCCTGAAGAACCAACGAAGAAGGCACATTTACGGGGCGGTTAGGGTCTTTCTCTAACTCAGCGAATGGCGTGCTGCAACTGCTTAACCAAGCACTTGATACCAAAAATGCAGCAGATAAAATAGTTTGTATTTTCATAAAAATAGTCAATTAATTAGATGAGTAAATAAGAAACTGTTGAGCTCATCTTGCTATGTTAAAAAGAGAACTCAAGCGGTTTCTAAGGTCAATTAGAATGAAATATTCACATTGACACCGTATCTACGTGTCGAAGGCGTTTGCATTCCTGAGCTACTACCGTTGACGTATTGGTTGAGGTCAATGTCTTTCTTTTCTGCGAAGTAAAGTAAGTTACGACCGACCAACGAGACAGTAATTTGTTGGAAATTACGACCTATCACGCTTTTAGGGAGTGAATAACCAACGACCACTTCACGTAACATGCCAAACGAGCGGCTCATCAAGTTTCCTTCGTCAGTATTGTAATAACGGCTCACCCAGTCTTGCAAAAACTGCTTGGTTGTATTTGGCGTGAAAGCCAATTCGCCATAATTTGTGATATTTCCGTCTGCATCAAAATTGATACGTGCTCCGTTTGATACCTGCACACCGGGACCAACGTAGCTACGAACGCCCAAATAATCTTGGTAACGTGCTTCACCCATTGCTCCTTGAATGGTTTCAATGTGGCGACCTCCACGGAATGTTTGGCGTTGTACATAATTAGAAATAACACCCCCGATACGTCCATCAAATTGGAAACTCATGCTTAGGTTTTTGTAACCGAACTTATTGTTAATTCCAAATACAAAGTTAGGATTGATGTGACCCAAGAATTGACTTACAGGGGAGTAGATAGGGCGACCCGACGCGTCGTTGATAATTTCCCCTTCTGGCGTTTTGGCAAATGTACGGCCATAGAATTTATCGAGGCGGTCTCCTACTTTGAAGAAATTATTCAATGATTCTACACCTTCGTAAATTTCGGTCAAACGTTCTTGGAAAGTCGAATAATTGGCTACAATATCCCAGTTTAAACCTCCTTCGTTTTTGAGAGGAGAGCCTGATAACGTAAGTTCAAGTCCTTTTTTCTGTGTTTTGATACCGTTCACTAGCGCAGCAGAATAACCAGAAGCTGAGGAAATCGGTAGGGAGAAAATCCGTGGACCTTCGTCAGAGATGAAATACGTAGCATCCAAACCAATTCTATTTTGCAATATCCGGAAGTCCAAACCAAATTCTGTTTGTGACGTTGAGCTTGGCTGCAAACCTGGGTTATTCAACGTATTTGTATAGAATGCGGCAGGTTGATTGTTGTAAGCCGTTGGAGTTGTATAGACGGCTGAGTTTTGATACGTTGGGCCATCATACGGTGAAAAATACTGGTCGCCATACCCGATAGGATACGAAGTTACTGGCGTTGCGCCAATCGTTGACTGTGTCAAACCGTCTTTCACGTTAGCGTATGAACCTCTCAATTTGAAGAAAGAGATAAAGGAAGGAAGTTCAAGATAATCAGAAATTACGGTGGAAAGTGCCGCCGATGGGTAGAAGAACGTATTATTTCCGGCCGGTAAAGTAGAAAGTTGATCTACACGTCCTGTTGTGGCGAGTGTCACAAAATTCTTGTACGTAAAGTCTGCTGAATAATACGCCGAGTTAACACGCATCGCCGAGTTGAAGTTCGCCACACGCGCCGGGTTTGCCGAGTTTGCAAAATTGTACAAGCCAGGTACATTCAAATAGTCTGTTGTCCCAAATTGTGAGCTGTACTCGAATGTCCGGATGTTACCACCTGCCCAGATTTTAGCATTTAAGCCCGTAGCCAAATCTTTGTCAAAACGGATTAAAACATCTGTGTTATTTTCAAATAGATTTCTTCGGTCTTCGCGGTAATCGCCACGTCTTTCATCACGCCCATACGAACCTGCCGAGTACGGAAACTTCTCATTTCTGAACAAATTCCAAGTAGTTACTTGTGTTCTCAACATAACATCTAGGTAATCCGTCAATTTATACGTCATGGAAGCCTGTCCAACTACATCTGTTTTGTAATGACCTCTCAACCATTCATAACTCATGAAATACGGATTGTTGTAGCGCTGATATTCGGCATAAATTTGCTGAATACCCTCTTTACCTGGCTGCCAATAGTTGCGCATATCGTCCACGTCCCAGTCTGCACCTGCCCAAAGTACCATATTGTAAATGATGGAGTTTGGCCCGTAATTTACATCAGGAAAATTGGGTGAATATTGACGGTTGTACTGTAATCCAGAAGCAAACGAAAGTTTTTTCGAGAATTGATAATCCGAAGTAACATTGAAATTAGTGATGTTCAATTGTGTATTGGGTACAATTCCTTTTTGGTATGTATGTGAACCGGAGAAACGCAAGTTGTATTTTTCTCCGCTAGAAGCAATAGAAACGTTATTTGTAGATAGAATACCCGTTTGTAAGAAACGTGTTAGATTGTCTTTTCCACGTGCGATGTAAGGTGTCGGAATCCGTTGTCCTGTGGCAGGATCAATGGGACTATCGTACTGCGGAATCGGTTGTCCTTCAAAGCGAGGCCCCCAACCACCGTCGTAGTCACCGTCATTTAATCCGCCTCCTTTACCATCGACAAAAGCATATTTCCCGTGGTCACCTGGGCCGTATTCGTCTTGAACTTTGGGAATAGCATAAAAACCATTATCCAACATAGTGGAAGAATTGAAATCCACTGAAAAACCTCTCTTGTCTTTCGTTCCTCTTTTTGTGGTAATCAAGATAGCCCCGTTTTTACCTCTAAAACCATACAAAGCAGCGGCTGAAGCACCCTTCAAAACAGAGTACGTTTCGATATCATCTGCACTAACGTTCCAAGTATCCGAGTTAACGGGTACCCCATCAATGACAAATAAAACATCTGAGTTTCCACGCAATGAAATCACGGGACGTCTTAGGAGTTCGGGTTGCGCACCGATGGTCAAACCAGCTACTTTTCCGGCTAGTGCATTGATGGCATTGGGCTCTCTTGCTTTGATAACGGAGCTTCCGTCCAATGACTGAATAGCCACCCCAATTCGACGAACATCTTTTTTAATACCTAGCGCAGTGACAACTACTTCATTCAATGCTTGTGCATCTTCTGCCAAAACAACCGAAAGAACCGTTTTATTTCCAACAGTCACTTCTTGAGCTACATACCCAATAGACGAAATGACTAAAATGCTTTTATCAGACGGAATACGAAGGCTGAACTTCCCTTCTACGTCTGATGTCGTGCCTTGGTTTGTTCCTTTTATAAGGATGCTTGTACCAGGAATGGCGTCGCCACTTGTTGTCTTTATGGTTCCTGAGACTGTTTGTGCAGATTGAGCCCGTGCTATTTGTGTGCTGGCCAATACGCAAAATAACATGCAAATCCCAATTATTTGTTGGAATCTCGCACGCAATACTTGTACCTGTTGAATCATTCTGAACTGTATTTAATTGTGAACTTTTCACTTATTCGACTCGCTGTCTCCTAAGATTGGTCACAAAATAACAGTCCCTAAAAAACCCTTTCGTTACCTTAAAATAAATGAATGATTATGCTTTACAACCATTTATTCATTTTTTTTAATATTGAATTAATGCAATTCCTCTATGTTTTTATTTTCATCTGTATTCGAGGGGATTTTTGCCCAAATATGACCATTAAAGATTATCATTTTGTAAAATTAAAGCTAAATAGAGTACATTAGCTATTTCGTGGTAAATCAAAATGGCACCCTACAAAATAAGTAAAGTGCCATTTTTTAGTAGATAAAAACTATTTTTCAATGACGAATAATTTGCCCGTCTCGCATTTCGATGATACGGTCAGAGGCATCAGCAAAATCGTTATCGTGTGTAACAGCGATGATGGTCTGCCCGAAGTCAACGGATAATTGTTTAAAAATATCAAAAACCATCTTGGCATTTTTACTATCAAGATTTCCTGTTGGCTCATCGCCCATGATAATCAGTGGGTCATTGATGAGTGCCCGTGCAATGGCAACTCGTTGCTGCTGCCCACCCGAAAGCTTGGAGGCGGGCTTCAATGCCTGGTCTTTCAAACCTAAAATATCCAACTTTTGGTAGGCGCGTTCTTCAATCTCTTCCCGACTGTATTTGCCTAACTTCAAAGCTGGAATCATGACGTTTTTGAGGCAACTGAACTCCGGCAACAAATAGTGAAACTGAAAAACAAAACCGATTTTCTCGTTCCGAATAGCCGCAAGATGATCCAACGCACTACCTGTCAATTTTTCCTCGTCAATCCAAAGAGTGCCGTCGTACTCTGTATCCATGGTAGATAAAATATAGAGCAAGGTGGACTTTCCGCTGCCCGACTTCCCGATTAACGTCAAGAACTCGCCTTTATCCACCGAGAAGGAAATATCATTCAATACCTTGAATTTTTCAGGTTCATAGAAATGTTTTATAATTCCTTGTGTTTGAAGTATGGTCTTTTTTGTCATGATTACTTTCTTAAAATGCTAACTGGATCTACTTTCGCTGCTTTTCTTGCTGGAATATAACCCGCAAAAAAAGTGACAATGAAACCAAAAAGAATACCGCGCAAGAACATTTCTGGCTCATATCCTATCGGGAAATACCCAATATCCCCACCTATATATACGCCTTGCAAGACTTTCACCATCGCCATCGCGAAAATGACACCCAAAACAACACCAATGAAACCAATGGTAAGAGCCTGTTGCACGAAAATCCGGACGACATCTCCTCCCTTGAAACCCATCGCCTTCAAAATCGCAATTTCGTTCATTTTTTGCATCACCGTCATGTTCAGAATATTGTAAATACCAAAACCCGCTACCAGTAAAATCGTCATGGAAATCACACCTGCGATACTCTTGCGCATATTATTGGCTGCCATCAATTGCTCGTTGGCAGTTTCCCAATCTTCTGCTTGGTAACCCGTTAAAGCAGAAAAAACTTCCATGTATCGCTTAGCGCCCATCGGGTTTTTCACATTAACACCAATATCTGTGATATACGTCCGGCTCTCTCGTACCAATTGCTGCGCCATAGACCGATGAATATAGCTCTTGGTTTTATCGACAACCGAATTTTTTGTCTCAAAAATACCCACCACTTTCATCAGCTTCGAAACATTTTTTGAAGAGACAAGACTGACATTATCCCCCGTCCGGACGTTCATTTTCTCCGCCAAACCTATTCCAAGAATAATTCCGTTCTGCACGGTTTTCAAGTCTGATAAACGACCCTCCACCATAAACGACTGAATATGATACATTTCCTCCGCTTCATCCGGAATAATCCCAGTTGCGATTCCATTGATTTGCGTCTTGGCATTGTTGTAAAATACATTGGCAGTCACTTCCGCCGTCACGACCGTCACATCTGGATGAGTCTTGAGTGCCGCCATTACTTTTTCCGGATTCAAAATTGTATTCGTCTGTGGAATAATGGCTGGATTTACCAAAACGACCTCTGTTTTTCCGTTCTTTTTACGCAACGAATGACTCATTTGGTCATCTTTGAAGATACGCAAATGCGACATTGTTTTGAAAACAGTCGCTGTTGACGAACGTTCAAAACCACGCATCATGGAATTTAAGAAAATAAATACCGCAATTCCAATCATGACGCCCAAAGAGGCTACCATCGTGAGTTTCAGCTTGGTGGTCACGTAAGCGGTGGCAATTTCTGAATTTATCTTGTGTTTATAGGCCATCTTACTTCGTGTTTTCGATAACAATGACATCTTTCTCGGTCAATCCTTCTTTTATTTCCACCCATTCATCCGAAATAAAACCTGGGACAATCGCGATAGGCTCTTTTTCTCCTTTTCGGCGAACAGTATTCCCGTAACCCAAGTAACTTCTCGGTATAACCAAAACGTTTTTACGTGTTTCTATAAAAATATTGGCTTCTAGCTGTGTGCCCACAATGGCAAAATCAAGCTTTTCCTGAAATTGCACATGTACCACAAATGACTGACTTGCTTCGTCGAATGTAGGTAAAATTTCGCTCACTTTTCCGGTCAATAATTTCCCTTTTTGGGTATTGAGTTGTAGCGTAACCTCCTGACCAACCTTGACCCGCGCAATGCTTGTTTCATCAACAGATAAACGGGCGAAGATGAGTTGTTTATTGCCAATTTTAGCCAAAACATCGCCCTTCCGAACATAATCGCCTTTCTCTTTGAATTTCTGCAAAACGTTTCCTTTTACCAATGCTTTCACTTGGTTGTAATCCTGGACGACGGCATTGATTTGCGCTTGGTTTCGCTGAATAATCAACTGTTGGTTCGCCTGTACTTGCAGTGCTTTGTACTGTTGTTCCAGACTTTCCAACGTTTTTTCGGTCGTTTCCAGTACTAATTCTGCATTTTCAGCTTCTACCTTTGCAATACTTTGACTAGCTGCCAAACGACGTAAACGAGCCGCTTGCAACGAATCTTGCTGTTTTTTCTGCTTTGTCGCCGCAATAGTTGCCGCCAATTGCTTGAGTTGCGGCGCTGAGGAAGCCGCATTTTGTTGCGCAATAACCAACTGATCGTTTGCATTGGCTTCCGCGATTCGGTTCACGGCATTATCAATGACCGCAACGACTTCACCCGCTTCCAATTGCTGACCTTCTTCGAGGCGTACATCTGTTAAATAGCCCTCTACTTGCGCTACTAGATGATACGATTGGTCTGCCTCCAACGTGCCAGACGCAAATACAGATTCTGTAATATCTTTGCGAATAGGCTGCGTTTCAACCTCTTTTTTTCCACAAGAAACCCAAGCGAATGCCCCTAGAAAAAGGGCTAAAAATGTATGCTTTTTCATTCGTTATTTGTCGTATTTATGTCGATTAATGTTTGTTTAAAATACAAGGTAACTTTCGCTACTTCTTCTGCTAACTGGCTATTTACTAAGTCATTGAATGATACCAATAAGCGATCCGTTGCGAGAATATTTTCATCAAATTGGTTTTTACTTTTTTGGAAATTACTTTCTTTCAATTCCCGAATTTGGCGTGTTTTTTCCCAATGTGCGCGTGCTTTCTGTTTTTCAATCCCTGTTTGTTTGTTCTGCATTTCGTTCTGCAAATTTGTATGTTCCCACGCTGTTTTTGCCAGTTCCGTTTGCAGCGTAGCCACTTTTTTGGAAATGTGTTTCGTCCAATCTGGGACTTGCCAATTGAAACGAAGACCCACAAAATTGGTCGAAAAACCGATGCTGTTGCTATCCCAAAAACGTTGGTTGCTATTGGATTGTCCAGTATGCGAAAACGCGAGAGATACGGTTGGGTAATAACTTTTTTTCAAAGACGCCAAGTCCGAAAGTGCCAATTGGTAATTTACTTCTGCCTGACGAACCACATACCGTGCATTAGGCGTAAAATCGGTGGTCAGAAAGTCCGCTTCAAGTGCGACATCTTCCAAAAAAATAGATGTAGAAGCAGGCACGTCTAATAATATACGTAATTGAGCTATTTGAGATGCATACCCGAATTTGACTTGCTCTATTTGGTCTTGAATGGAAAGTTGATTGATGCGTGCATCCGTTACATCTTGACTTCGAATAATTCCTTCGGCATATTTTTTGGAAACCGTTTGAAAAAGTGAATCTGCGACGGTTTTACTTTTTTCAAGGATTTGCGTTTGTTTTTGGTAACTAATCACCGAATAATAGGTGGCGGCGAGGGCTTCAAAAAGCGTTTTTTTGTCGATTTCACTCTTTACATCGACCAAAGTAGCTTGAATTTTTGCGGCGCGCGCTTTCTCCCAAGCGGTTAAATTCAATAAATCAATTTGTGGAGCGATGGTAAAATTGGAAACATATTGAAGGCCAAAATTCACCTCTCGGAATGTGCCGGGTTCGCCCCCAAATATTTCTGAGGGAATAAAATTTACGGGCAGACGCGTATTGTTCTGCGCAGCGGCTGTAATGGGCAATCGAAACTTCAGAATATCGAGTTCTGCATTTTGTTGGTTCCATTGGGCCATTTGTCGTTGGTGATTGGCGACCTGAAAAACGCTACTCGATTTCTCTGCCTGCATTCGGACAGACGCAAAGTCGGAAAAAAGAAGCGCTTTTTCTTGTGCCACCGCCGGAGTAGCTGCTGCTAGGCAAGCTATCAATCCGAAATGTTTGTGAATATTAACTAACTTCATATATAAAAAAATAAAAAGAGGATAAGATTATTTTTTAATGAGCGTAAGGATATTTTCTAGCGTCTCATTTCCCTTCTCTGCGAGGTCAAATTGAAAACCGGAGATACGCCATTGCAGCATAAACAGGCGGAAAATCCCCATGACGGTATGCGCCAGGAACTCAGTTGAAAGAGAATCTTTGAAAAGACCCAGTTGTTGTCCTTCTTCAAGGATGGGCAGCACGAAGCTTTTTTTGGTGAGCATTACCTTGAGCAAGGCAGCATGAATGAGTGCTGTATTTTCTAGGAGACCTTCTGACAAAACGATGACGATGAAATGGGGATGCTCAGAAAAGAAGGCAAACTGATTGGCAAAAAGTGCTTTTAGTTTTTCTTCGGGATGAACAACGCCTGCGAGCGCTAGGGAAAGTCGCTGTTTCATGTTATCATCGAGGTAGTGGAGCATTGTCACGATAATTTCCTCTTTGCTTTCGAAATGGCGGTAAATGGCACTTTCTGAAAAGCGCATTTCTTTGGCTAAATTCTTGATAGTCAATCCTCCCAATCCGTTTCTGGTTAAGAGTTCGCTGGCAGCTTCAATGATTTCCGTTTGTCTTTCAGTGATTTCCATAAATTGTAAGTGAGTGTTCACTCTACAAAAGTAAAAATTAAATCAAGAATAAAAAACAGATGAGTAATTCTTTTTGGG
>CAYNRA010000091.1:4945-10514 GCA_964399465.1 uncultured Cytophagales bacterium | reverse complement strand
TTTAACAATGCCAAAACTCAAAATAAGTGGGTTCATTCTAGGATCCAAAGCAATTCCTTTTAGTAAAATCGCAGGAGACGATGCACCTACATAAAAGTCATCTGTATTCACCAAAATCCCGAGACCTACCAGAGGGTCAATAAATTGACGGTTATCAAAATTTCCGTTAAAAAAAGTACGAAAACGTCCCCCTAATGATGCTCCAGCACGAACTTGGAACGTCTCAAAATCGATTACACGAGCATAGTTTAGTTTAATGCCTGAATTTACAAACGTAGCAGCCGTACTATTGAATCCTTGAAAAGAAAACCCGCTTTTCTCATTAATGAGCAGCGCATCTGCCGTTAAAACTTGGGAAACCTGTGCCGGACGAAAAGTTCCATTCAATTGGTTTCCGAGAACACCCGATAAATTAAAATAACCTCTACTACCCGTAAAAGCAGGGTTTAGTCCAATGTTTTCAAGCGGATATATATCCAAAAGAGGTTGTTGGGCGAGAGTTCTCGTTGTTGTTAATAAAACGAATAATAGGAATATATACCGCATGAAGCACTAGATTATAAGGCAATATTACATGAAAGTCTGTAATTTTTTCTCCAAAATATGTAAAATTTGTATAGATAACCCAAACGCATTTTTTAAAACTGTTATTTTGTTGCAAGTTTTTTTGGTGATTGACCGTATCTTTGTTACCAAAATACTGAACTACGGATTACTCATGCGTTTTGACACAACTAAAACTCTCGGAATACTTGGAGGTGGGCAACTTGGTAAAATGCTTGTCCAGGCAGCCATGGAATTTGATATTTACATAAAATCTATGGACCCTGACTCCAGTGCCCCATGTGCTACTTACGCGCATGAATTTGTTTGTGCCTCTTTACTTGACTATGAAAAGGTAATTCAGTTTGGACTTTCGTGTGACATTATTACAATTGAAATAGAGCATGTAAATGTGGATGCACTTGACTATCTAGCCTCCATAGGTAAAAAAGTATATCCACAACCCTCCGTCTTAAGAACAATTCAAAATAAACGTATTCAAAAGGAGTTTTTTGTTGAACATCATATACCTACGGCTGATTTCAAACGGGTTACAGAGGATTTAGCATTATCTATTTCACAATTTCCGGTTGTTCAAAAGGCAGAAACAGGGGGCTATGATGGAAAAGGAGTCCAAGTACTTCGCTCAATAGAAGATTTGCCCAAAGCCCTACCAGGTGATACATTTATTGAAACCTTGGTTCCTTTTGAAAAAGAATTGGCAGTCATCGTAGCGAGATCTGCTTCAGGAGAAATACGCACATTTCCAGTTGTTGAGATGGTTTTTCATCCAGAAGCGAATTTGGTTGAGTATCTTTTTGCACCAGCCATGGTTTCTGAACAAACGAGTGCAAAAGCACAGGAAATCGCGAAAAAAGTAGCGCATGACATGGAAATTGTCGGCCTTTTGGCGGTAGAAATGTTCTTGTTGCCTGACGGCGAGATACTTGTCAATGAATGCGCTCCTCGCCCGCACAATAGCGGGCATCAAACCATGCGTGCCAATCATACATCTCAATTTGAACAACATATTCGGGCTATTTTAGACCTACCACTTGGTGATTCAGACTCGTTAATTCCAGCGGCTATGGTCAATATTTTAGGAGAAGACGGATACATTGGTACGCCTATCTATGAAGGAATGGATCAACTTTTAGCCAAAGCTGGTATTCATCCATTTTTATACGGTAAAAAAATAACAAAACCGTTTCGAAAAATGGGACATGTTACAATCACCGGTAAAAATATAGAGGAATTGAAGGAAAAAGTTGATTTGGTAAAGAACCATTTACGTGTCATCTCACATCAAAAATAAAAATACACATGGTAAGTATAGTAATGGGAAGTAGCTCAGACTGGCCAATAATGAAAGGAGCTGCGGATATGTTAGAAACTTTTGGCATCTCCTATGAAGTAGATGTTGTGTCTGCGCACAGAACCCCGCTAAAATTAGTCGATTTTGCTGAAAATGCGCGTGAAAGAGGTGTTAAAGTCATCATTGCAGGAGCAGGAGGAGCAGCACACTTACCAGGGATGGTAGCAGCAAGTACTACACTTCCTGTGATTGGCGTGCCTATTAAATCCAGTAATTCTATTGATGGTTGGGATTCTGTTTTATCCATCTTACAAATGCCAAATGGTGTTCCTGTTGCTACAGTTGCTCTAAATGGTGCTAAAAATGCAGGAATTCTGGCCGCTCAAATGATGAGTTTACTGGATGAAGAAACGGCAAAAAAGTTACTAATCCATAAAAAAGAAATGATTGAACAGGTAGGACAAATGAGTCAAGAAATTCAGCAAATCCCAAATAAATGAATACCATGAGTGAAGAAAATTCAACATCGAACAAACGCCCCAAGGAGCCGTCTACCAATCTACCCATGGCAGTACTAATTATTCTGGTTGGTATTGTATGTTTGCTTCTGTTTATTTTTTGGAAATATCTTTCGGATGAACCTTCCACTATTCAAGATTTACAAGTAACTGCAGAACAACCTTTGTCTCAAGCAGAAGAAGCCCCTGAAGAACCTGAGGTGATGGACGAGAACGTTGTAACTGATGAATCTTTGGAAACGATTCCAGCGCAAAAGCCTACGTCTGTCAATCAACCGAAAGAAAAAAAGGAAGTTATTCCAACAGATGGCACTTTTCACACGCATGTTGTTCAGGCGGAGCAAACGTTCTTTAGTATCGCGACACAGTACAATTTAGCCTTGACGACGTTACAAAAGCAAAACCCAGACGTTAATCCAAATGCAATTAAAGTTGGAATTACTCAAATAAAAGTACCCGTTTTGGCCATTCATACGGTTGGGCCTGGAGATATATTGAAAGTTGTAAGTGCAAAATATAATGTCAGTGTAGAAAAAATTATGCTTGCCAATAATAAAAAACAGAATTACGCGGAACGCGGAGAAAAATTGGTTATACCTTATCCAACTAGACGATAACCCAAAGAAAAAGCCTGATTAATCAGGCTTTTTCTTTGTCCAAACTTCACGAATTGGCTCCCCTTTTGAACTTTTCCCTGAATGAATCCAAGTCGTATCGTTTACCTCTGCCTGAAACCGAAGTTGAGCGCCAACACGTGATGCATCGCGTGAAAAGAACTGAATGGTTTCTATGTATTCTCCATCGAGAAACGTATATCGCCCTCCACCGGAACCAAAAAACTCCCGTGTTTCTTTATTTAAAGCTACCCACTGGAACGTCGAGCCCGTCAATAATTTCACTGTTTTTCTCGGCCCAGGCTTCATCACAACCTCAGACCCATCTGGCTGCATTCTGGTTGTAATTCGCCAATTTCCAGCCAAGGGCGTTTCAGTACCCTGATCCAAACGGTCAAAATTCATTTTTTGTAACTCCAGCGATTTTTTCTTTACTTTCAACGAAAAGGTCTGAATAGACGCCACCGCTTCGGGCTCTTTTGTATCAAACTCTACATTTACCGCCAACTGGCCCTGTACACTGATGGTATATGTACCACCCCATGTCCGAAAAAACGTTCGCTCCGCTTCCGAAAATTCTGTCACTATCACATACGCATCGTCCGCCACCAGACGTGTCGTTTTTTGTCCCTCTTTGTATTCCCATGCTCCTTTCAGGGATTGCGCCTCTACTCGAAACATAAAAAAACTCATAAATAACCAGACTAAACTCATTTTTCTCATACCTACACCTAATTTATTTATTAAACGATGCAACGAAACTACAAAAAAACACATCGTATAGGCAAATTCCATTCAAAGTAGTTTTTCACCATTTATGTATTATAAGTTACCTTGTTATACATAGTACTTTAGATTTGTAGCATTAAAATGTTGATCTAAATTACTCCAATGAAAAAGCTATTTTTATTTTCTTTCCTCTATTTGTTCTGTTTTGGTGCCGTACAAGCACAATCAAGTGTTTTCTTGTATTCGGTAAAAGGACAAGTTCAAGATAAAAAAGGCGAACCTCTTCCCTTTGCAACTGTTCTCGTTATTTCAGCTCTAGACTCCTCTTTGGTCAAAGGAGACGTCACAGATATTGATGGAAATTTCCAAATTGAATTAAAGAAAGAGGGTAGTTTTCGTTTACAAACATCTATGGTCGGATACGAGCAACGCATCTCTCCCGTTTTCCAATTAAATGCCAATAATCCAAGTATTCAATTACCTTATCTCGTACTTGAGGAGGCATCCGCAACACTACAAGAAGTGCAAGTTGTCGCCAAAAAGCCATTCATCGAACAAAAAATTGACCGCACGGTATTAAATGTAGAAAACAGTATTGTATCGAGTGGAAGTACCGCGCTTGAAATCCTCGAGCGAGCACCTGGAGTGACCATTGATAGCCAAAATGACCAAATTCGGTTGCGAAATAAATCAGGTGTTTTATTCATGATAGACGGTAAACGCACCTTTTTGTCAGAAGCTGATTTAGCACAAATGTTACGAAACATGACAAGTGACCAGATTGAGTCTGTAGAAATCATTACTAATCCCTCTTCGAAATACGATGCAGCAGGAAATTCAGGTATTATTAACATTAAGTTAAAGAAAAACCAACAAGTAGGTACAAATGGAACATTTACGCTTGGTGCAGGAAATGGGTTTATTCCGAATGCTCCCAAAGATTTGTCTCGCTACAACTCAAGTTTACAAGTGAACCACCGAACCAAAAAGGTAAATATGTTCGCCAATGTTTCTGCGAACAGAAATTTATTTTACAGTGATAATACATTAAACAGACGGGTAGCTTTCGAAAATGTATTGACGACCTTCGACCAACTATCGCAACGTGTACAAACAGGCAAAGCCATTTCATTTAAAACAGGCTTAGATTATACAATCAATGACAAAACAAGTATTGGGATCTTGATGGATGGTTCTGATTGGGCGGGGGAACTTGATGGAAGTAACGCAACCCATATCCAAGGATTTGAGAAGTCATCCTTAGACCAATTATCTAAAATTGATATGATTAGAAAAAATCTTTCATCCAGCTTACAAGTAAAACACGCGTTCAATAAAAAAGGAAAAGAACTTACTTTCGATGTTGATTATTCTCGATTTGAAGGAGATAATACGCAAAATTTTGAAACCAATTTTTTCGACGCGCAGAATAACCCGACAAATCAACTATTTCAACGGAATTTCACGCCAACATATATTGATATTTTCACTGCCAAAACGGATTATACACTCCCGATAAATGAAAAAACAAAATGGGAAATTGGCGCAAAAACGGCCTACGTGCAGACGGATAATAATTTTGTATTTGAGCAACTGATGGGGAAAAACTGGACAAATGACCCAACGAAAACCAATTATTTCAAATATACCGAGTTTGTTAATGCAGGATATATCAATTATTCACAACAATGGGAGAAAATCGGTATTCAAGCGGGGCTTCGTGCTGAACACACACAATCTTTGGGAAATTCTGTGACTTTGGATGAAAAATTGGAAAGAAATTACCTTTCGCTTTTCCCAACTTTATTCATCAATCATACACTTTCCAAAAATCATACGACACGTTACTC
>CAYNRA010000091.1:0-4935 GCA_964399465.1 uncultured Cytophagales bacterium | reverse complement strand
TATACATACGAAGAGGGGAATCCGAACTTGCAGCCACAATTTACAGATAATATTGAGTTGACATATACCTACAAAGGTGGTTTGTCTTTTGGTTTGAGTTATGCGAATACGAGAGATTTTATGATTCAGATAACTGAGCAAGACGATGCAACAAGTGTAACCAGAGCTATTCAGCGCAACCTGCAACGTTTTCAAAATTACTCCTTCAATGTTGTTTTTCCGTACCCTATTGCAAAATGGTGGAATACTCAAAACCAGGGAAATCTATACTACAGCGCTTTCACGGATGATAGTTTACTAGGTGGACAATTACAGGCAGGACAAGTCGCTTACAATTTCAATACCTCGCATCAGTTTACGTTGCCAAAACAATGGTCAGCAGAACTTTCTATGTGGTATAATTCACCTAGTATTTATGGAATTTTCAGAAATGTGAAACCACAATATGCCGTAAACATGGGCATCCAAAAAAGTTTCATGAACAAGAAAGCAAGATTAAAATTGAATGTAAGTGATCTGTTTTTAACGTCATTTTGGTATGGTCAAGTGAATTACCAAAACATGGATTTCAATATCTCAAGTCGTTTTACAAGTAGAAGAGCAACACTTACATTTACCTACAACTTTGGTAATCAACAAGTTAAAGTAGGACAAAGAAGACAATCAGCGGCTGAATTAGAGAAAAGTCGAATTGGTGGACAGAATTAAAAGACCAAAAATGAGAGGAGAAATCCTCTCATTTTTTTTGAAAAAAGGCGAGTGCTGCTTCTTCTACCCAAGTATGTAACTTATTTTTTTGCGCAAATCCAACATGACCTCCGTTTTTTGTGACGAGTAATTGAACAAAAGAATTTTGGGCTGCTTCACCGAGTTCAAGACATTCGGGTGTCAAAAAAGGATCATTTGCAGCTTGTACAACCAAAGCAGGAATCTGAATATGTTTAAGTAACGGCTTCACACTTGCTTTGGCATAAAAATCATGACAGTCTGCATAGCCATGCAAGGGCGCTGTATAACGCGAGTCAAAATCCTCAAAATTTCGTACAGTGTCGTAATTTTTTGCTGTCAAGATAGGATGTTGGGGAAACATCCGTTCCTTTTCTTCGATTTTTTTGCGCAGCTTTTTAATGAAGCGTTTCATATAAAACTGTTTTCCTTTTTTAGCTAATTCACGCACGGACGAAGGTAAATCAAGGGGAACAGAAGCAGCTAATGCTTTGCGAACCAACGGATTTACGTCGTTCGGTTTTTCTCCCAAATACCGGAGTGTCAGGCTACCTCCCATGCTAAAACCAACCAAATAAATCTCTTCATATACACCTAGATTTGCAGCATATTCAATGACAAATCGTAAATCTTCGGCATCACCGTGGTGGTAAAAACGAGGCAAACGATTTATTTCACCCGAGCAACTGCGGCAATTCCAACCAAGGGCATCCAAACCCGTATCATTTGCCATTTTAGCCATTCCAGTCACGTAATGACGTGTCGAATCACCTTCTAACCCGTGGGTAATAATTACTAATTTGTTTGAACCCTTTTGTGCCCAATCTACATCTAGAAAATCTCCATCGGGTAATTCGAGGCGTTCTCTTCTGTAGTGAACCGGAATTTTGCGAAATAAGCTAGGAATAATCGTCTGTAAATGCCCATTTAACTGTAAAATTGGACTGTTAAGTACGTGTGGAGTCATGCTGGATAAAGGAATAGTTGGACAAATTTACGGTGAAATTTACTTTTTCTTTGAACTCCCCTAATTTTTAATTTGGATGCCAAACAATTGGTTTCAACCGAAAGTTGCTAGCATGTATATTAGAAAATTTAGTACCGAATGATATCTCAGCCTAACTTGCTCGACCAATTAAGTGCACTCAGACAACAGGGTGACTACAAGGCAGACGCTGTTATTCAAGCGGTTGTTGGCCGGCTAGGGCTTCAGGGCGTTCGCCAATTGATGCCACTACTCAGTGATTTTTCTCACACGGATATCCACGTTTTTCCGGCAGAATTTCAAGACTTTTACCATTCGTTCGCGCAATTCCCGGCCTTCTTTCAGAAAAAAGAGATTATTCGCGCGACCGACTTTTACCTCAAACACCAACAAGAAATTGGTATGGTGCTAGGTTGTTATTCACTTCCGTATTGCTATCTCGGGGAAGACGGCGCGCGTGTATTGTATTTCTCCGAACGAATACACAAAGATACCTACAATCGCCTCAAAGAAACAGGCAATTTCTTGCGAAAAGTCATGAATTATGACCATTGGCAAGATGGTAAAATCTTCCAAATTATCCTTAAAGTTCGCCTTTTACACGCCTCTGTTCGGTATTTTAGTTTGCATTCTGGTCAATGGGACATGCAATGGGGAGTGCCAATTAACCAAGAAGATATGGCAGGTACGAACCTTGCATTCTCGTGGATTTTATTACGCGGATTGCAAAAACTAGGACATACCATTGACGTAGTTGACGAACGTGCATACCTCCATACATGGAAAGTCATTGGTCATCTTTTGGGTATTGAAGAAACCTTGCTTTGTGATAATTTTAAGGAGGCATTGCAATTAGATAAACTCATTGCACAAAGAAACTTTAGGAGCTCTGAAGTCGGTCTTTCTTTAACAAAATCACTTATGACTTGTTACACAGAAATGGCTGGAAGCGTTCTTGCAGGTGAATTCTTTCGGGCACAAGCACGTATATTATTAGGTTCAACGTATGCGGATATGCTAGGTATAGAGCCTCAGAGATTCCCTACTTCTGTTTTACAAGCATTCAATAAATCCACTGCTTTTTTATCAAATTTTTACGCTTAATCACATGACTAAAGATCAGATTATCTCAAAATACAAGACACATATTCTTGAAAATGGGCAGGAACCCGCTTCCGTTTATGCACTCGCAAAAGCACTAAAGACAACAGAAAAAGCTATCTACGAGCATTTTAATTCATTCCAACAAATGGAATCAGAAGTTTGGAAAGATACATTTAAAAAAACGATTGAAAGTATTCGCCAAGAAGAAGTATATGCGACGTACAGCGTCCGCGAGAAAATGTTATCTTTTTATTTTACTTGGATTGAGACGCTCAAAGAGGACAGAAGTTTTATCTTGCTGAGTATCTCAAAATGGCCGCGTCCTATCGCCATGAAGAAAAATCCAGTTTTGGCAGAATCCGCTATTTTCTTCAAGGATTATATGAACGAATTGTTGATGGAAGGACGGGAAACACGCGAAATTGAGCAAAGACCTATCCCACAATTGATGAATAAATACCCAGATATGCTTTGGATGCAAACCTTAACTATTCTGGAGTTTTGGGCGAATGACTACAGCAAAGCTTTCGAAAAAACAGATACACTCATTGAAAAGTATGTCAATACAAGTTTAGATTGGATGGGACGTTCTCCCCTTGATTCTTTGTTTGATCTTGGCAAATTTTTATATCAAAATAGGAAATGAAATCACAAGAAAATATACCAACTTCCAAAGTGGCAAGAGCAAGCCAATTTGTGAAGGCAACCGTAAAAGTGGGCGGCAATTATGTCAAACATTACGGAAAAAAAATCATAGACCCCTCACTTTCCAAAGATGAGTTGCACGAAGCCAATGCCAAAGACGTATATCAGGCATTGAGTAATTTGAAAGGTTCGGCGCTAAAAATGGCACAAATGATGAGTATGGATAAAAACTTACTCCCAAGAGCCTACACAGACAAATTTGCTATGTCACAATATTCGGCGCCTCCACTTTCTGCACCGCTTGTGATGAAAACATTCAAAAGTTATTTTGGCACATCGCCTACACAACTTTTCGATACATTTGAGTGGGAAGCCAAAAATGCAGCCTCCATTGGTCAAGTTCATTTGGCTACAAAAAATGGCAAAAAACTAGCTGTTAAAATTCAATATCCAGGCGTTGCAGACAGCATAACATCCGATTTACGCATGGCGAGACCCCTGGCCGTTCAATTATTGAACTTAAATGATGCTGAAATCGACCGTTATTTTGAAGAAGTACAGTCCAAACTTTTGGAAGAAGCCGACTACGAGCTGGAATTAAAAAGATCTGTTGAGATTACGTCTGCGTGTTCACAAATCCCGAACTTGTTCTTTCCGTCCTATTATCCTGAACTTTCTTCCAAGCGCATCATTACTATGGATTGGATTGAAGGGCAGCACTTGAAAGAATTTTTGCAGACGAATCCTTCGCAAGAAGCACGCGACCAGATTGGCCAAGCGTTGTGGGATTTTTATAACTTTCAGATTCATGATTTGAAGCAAGTTCATGCAGACCCTCATCCTGGTAATTTCTTGTTTACACAAGACGGTCGTCTAGGAATTATTGATTTTGGTTGTATAAAAGAAATTCCAGACCATTTCTACACAAATTATTTCGCCTTGATTAATCGGGATTTGATGAGCGATGACAAACGTATGGGCGAGATTTTCAGGGAGTTAGAATTTATTTTGGAAGAAGACAAACCAGACCAACAGGTGTTTTTCCATGGATTGTTCAAACAAATGATTGAAATTCTTGGCAGACCTTTTGCGCAGCAGACGTTTAATTTTGGAGATGATAGCTACGTAGATGAAGTCTATGCGTTTTTTGAATACGTCGCCAATGTGCAGGAACTTAAGTCGGCGAGTGCAGCCAGAGGTTCGCAACATGGGTTATACATTAATCGCACCTATTTTGGTTTATATACCCTTCTAAACGACCTAAAAGCCAATGTACGCACAACCAAACCAACTTGGCTGATGTCGAAAGAAGAATTGGCTGAGATGGTTTAAAGATAGATTTTTTTCAAAAAATAGGCTTCGGATATGATTCCGAAGCCTATTTTGTTTCCCCCAACTCGGATCCACCTTCGTATGCACTACCGCCCCATTCTCGCCTCTATTGTAATACTGGTAGCACGCGTTGATCTTGATCT
>CAYNRA010000090.1:0-10911 GCA_964399465.1 uncultured Cytophagales bacterium | reverse complement strand
ATCTGAAGGTGGTCTTGCATCTATTATCTCTGTTAATTTAGCGGAGTGCTAATAGTATATGATTTTTTGTACTGAGCGAATGATGACAAACATAATTCACTAGAAATTAACTATGTATAAATAAAAAACGGGGATATAAATTGTCTTTATATCCCCGTTTCGAAAAGAAATATGCCCTTATTTCACGACCAATGTCGCCTGCATGAGTGTATAATGTCCAGGAAAAGTACAAACTAATGTATAATTTCCTTTCTTTTTAGGTGCTTCAAAATAGATTGTTTCGCGTGTTTCTGGTTGCAATAAACCTGTATGAAAAAGTACTTCTGGCAAATCAGGAACGTAGGCTTTTTGTTCGCCCTCCAACCCTAATTCAAAGGCAGCTTGTCCGACTTTATCCACCGCATTGGGTTCAACGACCAATAAATTGTGCAACATATCGTCGTTGTTATTGAAAATCAACTGGACTTTACTTCCCGCCTTGATTTGAATTTTGGAAACATTGAATTTAAGACCAGGTTTTGTTCCAAGTTTGATAATCATATCGGGTTTACCATTCCAAGTTTCTGGCATTTGATTTTGGCGTTTTACTGAAACGATTTCAGTACCTGCGGTTTGCGCAGACATCGCATGGTGCGCGTGTTCATCCATAGCCATTGGTTTTTGAACGGCGTATTTCGTCAAATCTAACCCTTTCTTTGCCGTATTAATGGCATTCAAGGTAAAATAGCCGGTTGAATGTAGCAAAGGCATTGCCTCTTTGTTTTCCAATCCCTCCGCTTTGATTTCATAAATATCTCCTAATTTGAGAGAGTCCAAAGATAAATGAACAGATTTTCCATCTTCTGAAACACGTATCCCTTTGATTTCCAATGTTTTTGCATTGATAATTGGGCTACCGTAATAGTGATGATATTTGTAGTTGAACCTATTCAACGCATAAGAAGAAGGGTCTTCAGCTGACTTTTTATCTACTTCTTGCGTAAAGGTGAGCATAAATCCATCGGCTACAGATTCAATTTTTTGAATTTCGAACGGCATCTTCCCAGTATATACCAAACGTTGTAATCCAAAATTATCTTTTCCGGTTGAAGCCCATCCACGACTTGTCATTCCGACAAACATAGAACCGTCCACTCCCCAGCGCATCCGCAAAATACCTGATTGGAAACCCTCTCTAAACGGAAAACAAGCCCCTTGATAAACGCCATCCACTTTTTCGAGAAACATCCGCATGATTTTACTATGCCCCTGGTCTCCTACGAAAAGCTGTCCTGCAAAAGGGCCAAAAGATTGTGTACTATCTTCCAGTATATCTGATGTAGAAATTCCCATCAATGTATGCGGGAACCAAACAGCAGGTGGTTTGATGCCTGGCACACGTTTAGCTACATCGTATAAAGTTTCGCCCGTATCTGGAATATCTTGTGGCGTTAACTTAACGGGCGAGTCTTTTTCTTTCGACCACAAAAGTCCCGAGGGATTCCCCGCAAAATCTCCTTTTTCAAGATGCGTTACCCGACCAGAACCTACCCAATCTCCTTGGTTTTCCGCATAAAAAATATCTCCTGCTTTGTTTATACCAAATCCAGCTGGGGAACGCAAACCCGTAGCAAAAGGAGTCATATTGCCTTTTTTGTCAATATTCAACATCCAACCACGCCATTTGGAGAGACTCGCTCCTTTTCCTATCCAATCCAGATTTAGAGTAAAAATCATCGATCCATCTTTCAATGGAACGGGGCCATACGAGTATTGGTGATAATTCCCTGACAGAGGCCATTTGTAAAAACTTTCGTACTCGTCGGCTACTCCATCTTGATTTAAGTCGTGTAAAATCGTGACTTCCCCTCGCTGCGTTGCCCAGATCTTTCCGTCAATATAGGCCAATCCCAGTGGTTCATGCAGCCCTTTTGCAAAACGCTGAAACGTAGGTTGCGACTGCCCAAACATGTACGGATTATGAATCATCCAAACATCCCCTTTTCGGGTACTTACTGCTAGTCTACCGTCGGGTAACGGTGCTAAACCGCCGACTTCGAGGTCAATGCCCGCTGGTATAGGAACCGTGATGATTTTGTAATAATCTTCTTCGTTGGCGACAGTTTGTTGCGCTTGTACTTTATTAAAAAGTAACAAACCAATGACACCAATTGCTATTTTTTTTGAGATATACATCTTTTAAATCTTATTTTACCAAGTGATTGAATACTGAAGTGGTTTCCCTGTTTTTCCGACCAAGAAATTCTGTCCGTCGTGTTTTTCTATCTGTAGTTTCTTTTTCCCTATCGGTTGGACAAATCGGTTGTTCACCAAATAGAAAGGTTGTTTTTGGCCAATTAATTTCCCAAAACCACTTTCTACTTTTTTCATAAATACCTGAATATCAGCATTTGAATAGTCCACTACATACTTCATTGTTGCATCAGATGAAACATTAGTATACAATCCATAATGTGTTGCGTCGTATGATACTTTTACCTTTTTCGAATCAAATACGTAGTTGAATGTGGGTTTATCTAGTCCGTCAAGTTGATATCCTTTGTACTGAATTTCACTATAAGTATCCCATTTCATGGCTGGTTTACGTGTGAAAAAGGGTGAAAAGCCAGATAATTGGGTTGTAATACCATTAGGTACTAACAGTTGCGGTTCTCCACGCTCATGCCACATATCGGTTACATCTGCAAATCGTCCTCTCCAGGCAAACAGCGGCGCCCCTTGGTCTAAATCAAGTGCATAATTTACTTTTTCTGGTAAGCCAACGGCCATAACATGTGTTTTTTTCTCCTCACCGAACTGCATAAAAGCACGTGTAAGCGCAGATTTTCCATCTGTTGCATCTAGGAAAACACGTCCCACTGCATCAGGTTCTGCCAACGAATTGGACGCATGGAGTGGATAAGGACGAAAATCACCACTAGATACAAATAAGCCTGCTCCAGGTGCCCACCAAATACGTTGGTATTTGTATGTGAATGTATGTTTGCCCGCCTTCAATTCCAGAATACCCGTCAAAGGGATTCTGTAGAGATACTCCGTCGAACCAGCTACACTTTTTCCGTCTATGGAAAATTCGCCAACACCTTGATAATCAATTGTAAACGCATACGTACCTGTTTTTTCCACCAAAATTTCACCTGAATACGTCAGAATATACTCTTTGAAATCATTTGGAATTTGAACCGTCAAAACATCCGATTTTCCTTCCTTTACGGGTGTATCTTTCAACTCGAAGGTTCTATCCCATCCGTACGTTTCTTGGATAGAGTACGATAAATTCGCCAAACGGACGGGTTGATTTTTACCAAATGATAAATATTCGAAATCTTTGAAAGCGAATTGGCCTTTTTCTACTTCAAATTGGAAACCGAGCGATGGTTTGGGATTTACGCCTTTTACAAAAATATTTTGTTGGACAGTTCTTCCATTCAACATTACTTTCTCAATTCTTGCCATTCCTCCTGCTTTATCTGGGGCAGAAAACACAATTTCACAGGTTTGCCAAAGTCCTGATGCTCTTGCAGCCCGTTCGGTTGGTAAAATAAGCTGATTTTCTTGAACCAAAACAGCACCGCTCGCTTGCGCCATATCTAAGGAAGTCAATCGAATGGGATATTTTCCCATCAAATAAAACAAAACAGAAGATTGTGTCGCTAAATTAAACTGAAACTTAATCTTTGCATCCTGCGTAGCAATCGTCGAAACAATAGATGCGCCAGGTAAAAGAGAGGCAAATCCTACATTTCCACTCGATTCTTTGATTTTTTCACCTGTTGATGGATCAAAAACGACGTCGTCTATGCTGCGCCAAGCAGTGGCATCAAATTGCCAATTATCTGGTGGGATTTTCAACAAAGGAAAATCAGGAAGCCCCTGACTGAACCCTTGGCTTAGGTAAATGAATAGTAAAATGGTTGTAATGATAGGTTTTTTCATATAAATACTATGATTTTTTTTACAAATGTAAAATAAATGACCACTCATTAAAACTCTATCACCAAAATATGCGACCAAATAGGCGGAGGATTTTGTAAATTTGCCCAAACTTTTGAATGAAAAAAATGACAAAACCGACACTTCTGATTTTAGCGGCAGGTATGGGCAGCCGTTACGGTGGTACAAAACAAACAGATCAATTTGGTCCAAACGGAGAAACAATCATCGATTACTCTCTCTACGATGCAATAAAAGCAGGCTTTGGAAAAGTAGTATTTATCATCCGGGAAGAATTAAAAGCTGAATTTGAGGCTATTTTCACCCATAAACTGGCGGGAAAAATAGAAGTTGACTACGCAATCCAAGGTTTTCAAGATTATGTCCCCGCTTCCTTGGGTTCTATCGAACGTTCAAAACCCTGGGGAACGGGTCATGCGGTACTTTGTGCATGGAGCAAAACAGATACGGCTTTTGCAGTTATCAATGCAGATGACTTTTATGGCGCAGAGGCATTCCAGACAATGGCTGATTTTTTAGCCAACGATACCGACGACTCACTACATGCCATGGTGGGCTACCAGCTTAAAAACACGCTATCCGAGAATGGATCTGTGTCGAGAGGGGTTTGTACAACCGATGCAGAGGGCCATTTGATTTCTGTAGTGGAAAGAACACAAATTGAGAAAAATGAAGCGAATGAAATCGTATTCATCGAAAACAACGTTGCTACTTCGCTTTCTCCAGAAACAGTCGTTTCGATGAACTTTTGGGGTTTCAAAGCGTCTGTTTTTCCTGAAATCAAACAAATGTTTGAAGCTTATGCGCTCAAAAACCATCATTTACCCAAAGCTGAATTTTACATTCCGGTTGTGATGTCTAATTTAATGCAGGAGCAGAAAGGAAAATGTCAAGTTTTTGAGAGCGGTTCTGATTGGTTTGGGGTAACGTATCCTGAAGATAAAGAAACAGTCAAAACAGCTATTCAAGAACTGGTTCGCGCGGGTAAATATCCAAATTCTCTTTGGTCATAAATACAAAAAGCGGAGTGGGTTAACTGCTCCGCTTATGCAATATATCGTATATTTTTCCTTGCACAAATAACTCATTATCAGTGATTTTATACGAAGAAACACCTTGAATTGCGTCTGCTAAGGAATCAAACAAAGCCATCCAATTTCCCTTCTCTGTAGGCAAGCGATAACTCACTTTTTTACCCTCTTGCCAAACAGAAACCAATCCTTGAAACTCCGGGGATTCTTCGCCAAAGTGAACGGCAAGCGGTGAAACGCCTTCTTTCAATTGGTCTTCTTGAATATCAATACCGTATTTGATGAACGAGCCCTCTGTTCCATAGACAACATACCGCGGCAAAGGCTCTAGTGCGAGCAAACTTGCATGTAAAAAAACACTTGGCCCGCCTGTATAATCCAACAAAACATCAAAAGCATCTGAAATAGCAGAATTGGGACGTTCCATATAGGTTTTCCCAGTTATCGCAGCCGGTGTTCCAAATAAATCGACGGCTTGGTCAATGATATGCGCACCCAAATCGTACAAAATACCATTTGTGGGTATTGAAACTTCCTTCCATTTTTTTACATTGAGTGCTTGTTTAAAACGATCAAATCGGATTTCAAGTCGAACAATTTTACCCAAAATGCCAGATTGAATAACTTTCTTGACGGTCAAGAAATCACTGTCCCAGCGTCTATTTTGAAAAACAGCTAAGACCTTATTTTTTTCTTTGGATAAAGCAAATAATGCTTTCATTTCTGCCTCAGTCACCGCCATGGGTTTTTCAACCAAAACATGTTTATTGGCTTCCAATGCCAGCCGGACATACGGAACATGCGTTTCATTCGGTGAACAAATCGAGATTAAATCAATAGACGAATCTGTTATAACATCCTGAATATCAGTTAATTTATTTACAGAAACGGGTAAGTCAACCAATTGACTTGTAACTACTGAGACAAGCTCAAATTTTGGATGATGAAGAAAAAAAGGAATTTGCAAATACTTTCCTGACAAACCATACCCAATAATTCCAACCCGGATTTTTTTCACTTTTCTTTATTTGAATGCTTGAATACCTGTAATTTCTGCGCCTAAAATGAGCAAATGAATGTCGTGTGTACCCTCATACGTAATCACAGACTCCAAATTTGCCATGTGTCGCATGATGGGATAATCGCCCACGATTCCGTTTCCACCTAAAATTTGACGTGCCTCGCGCGCGATAGTCAACGCCATTTCCACATTATTCCTTTTTGCCATCGAAATTTGTGCTGAAGTCGCTTTACCCATATTCATCAATTGACCTAACCGAAAAGCGAGCAACTGCGCTTTGGTTATTTCCGTCAACATCTCGGCTAATTTTTTTTGAATTAATTGAAAGGAAGCAATTGGTTTCCCGAATTGTTGCCTTTCTAGCGCATAATTGCGGGCGGTGACATAACAATCCATGGCGACACCAATTCCGCCCCAAGCTATTCCGTAACGGGCTTTATCCAAGCAGGCAAATGGACTTTTAAGCCCGTCTGAACCAGGAAGAATATTTGATTTTGGAATCCGAACGTCCGAAAAGACCAATTCACCCGTTGCACTGGCACGAAGCGACCATTTTTGATGAATTTCAGGCGTGGAGAAACCTTCCATTCCTCGTTCGACTAAAATGCCTTTCACACGTCCAGCTTCATTTTTTGCCCAAACAACAGCTACATCTGCTACAGGCGCATTTGAAATCCACATTTTAGACCCATTGAGAATAATGGAATCTCCATCTTCCACAAAATGCGTGGTCATTCCAGCAGGATTTGAACCGTGGTCAGGTTCGGTTAAACCAAAACAACCAATGAGTTCTCCCGTTGCTAACTTGGGCAAAAAACGCTTTTTTTGTTCTTCTGAACCCATTTGTTCAATCGGAAACATGACCAAAGAACTTTGAACAGACACAGCCGAGCGAATTCCCGAGTCGCCTCGTTCAATTTCTTGCATCATCAATCCATACGCGATGTAATCCAAGCCTTGCCCGCCGTATTCAGGGGAAACCGTTGGCCCAAGTAATCCCAATTTACCCATTTTAGGCATAAGAAATTGGGGAAATGTTGCTTTTTGAGCAGCATCTTCAATAATAGGCGAGATTTCTTTTTTCACAAAATCCCGGACAGTTTCCCGAATCATTTTATATTCGGATGTTAATAAATCATCCAATTCATAAAAATCAGGTGATTGAAATGAATCCGAACGCATTGATTTCTGATACGAGTGTTCAGCTGAATCCATGTTATTTGTTGATTATAAGTCGATTAACAATTGGTTTTTGAGAATATCTGCCAATGTTTCTCGTTCTCGGACAAGGTAATCTTTCCCTCCGAGGAGTAAAACTTCAGCTGGACGAATGCGAGAATTGTAATTAGACGACATAGAAAAGGCGTATGCCCCTGCATTTTTGAGTCCCAAAATATCTCCTTGAGAGACAAGTGGTAGCTCCCTATCTTTTCCAAATGTATCTGTTTCGCAAATATATCCCACAACATCGTAGATACCCGTTCCCTGCTCAAAAGTAGGATTTGAAACGTTTACAATGTCATGATGTGCATCATACATCATGGGACGAATGAGGTGATTTAGACCAGAATCGACGTGAACAAAGGTTTTATTTGGGTTCTTTTTTACCACATTGACCGTAACGGCTAAAAGTCCAGCTTCACTGACGAGGTATTTCCCGGGTTCAAACCAAAGTTGTACTGGTTTTCCAAATTTTTGAACAAATTCATTGAAAACAACGACTACTTTCTCCCCTAGTGCTTGCATATCTGTCACATAATCATTGGCAGAATATGCCACTTTGAAACCAGAGCCCAAATCAATGAATTGAATATCTTGAAAATACGTAAATGCCAATGAAAAAAGCTTCTCGGCTGCTTCAATAATAACATCTGCGTTCTTAAAGTCAGAACCGGTATGTTGGTGAAGACCTAAAATAGGCACACCGTATTTTTTTGCAATGGTAGAGACTTCCTCCATTTGTTCGATAGAAATCCCAAATTTAGAATCTGCGTGACCAGTCGAAATTTTTAAGTTTCCACCCGCCATAATCAATGGATTTACACGAATTGAGACAGGCACAGACGACCCATATTTTTCTCCAAACCACTCCAAGAGCGGAATAGAGTCCAAATTCATTTTTAATCCTAGCGAAACTGCCTCTTCAATCTCGGCAAACGAAACACCACTTGGCGTATATTGAATTTGCGCGGGTTCATACCCAGCTTTTAGTGCGATTTGTGCCTCCTCAATAGACACAACATCGACTTCAACCCCATTGATTTTCATCAATCGAAGGACGGATAAATTGGTCAAGGCTTTGCACGCATATTTGATTTTCAAGTCCACACCAGCAAAAGCTTGACGCATAGATTGAATTTGTGCAATCATTTTTTCTCCATCATATATATAGAGAGGGCTACCATATTTGGCTATTAAGTCCACCACTGCGATACCTTGCGTTCCGTACCGACCATCTTCTTGAATCATCATGCTACACCGAAAAAATTAAGTTTTTGCAAAGATATAAACAGTTCGCAAACGGTAAAGGCAAATATCTATTAACTTTGGGGAGAACAAAATCAATCAATGAATGAAAAATACGACCAAATTTATTGCTTTTCTACTCCTCATTTCTGTACCTAGTTGGGGGCAAATTAAGGCGGGGCCTATGCTCGGTTACTCGGAGATGAAAGAAGTATTGCTTTGGGTACAGACGGAAAAACCGCAACCTGTAAAATTTGTATATTGGGATAAGCAAAACCCAAGTGTCAAGTTTTCAACGCAAGAACAAACTGGAAATGCAGAAACTGATTACATTGTTCGAGCAATTGCCAACAAAGTACAACCGGGCAAAAAATATGTGTATGAAGTACATGTTTCAGGCAAAAAGGTAGGATTTAACCACCCGCTTGAATTTCAGACGCAGACCTTATGGAATTTCCGAACAGATCCGCCTGCCTTTAAATTTGCGGTTGGAAGTTGTACGTATGTGAACGAACCAGAAGTCGATAGACCGGGCAAACCGTATGGCGGCGATATGTCAATTTTCTCACGAATTTATGAAAATAGCCCACAATTTATGGTTTGGGGTGGAGATAACGTGTATTTCCGTGAAGTTGACTGGAATACAAAAACAGGAATGTACCACCGCTATGCAGAATTTAAGAAACAGCCCGAACTACAACCTTTGTTTGCCAATACACACCACTACGCCATTTGGGACGACCACGATTACGGCCCGAATGATTCAGATAGAGGTTTTTGGGGAAAAGATTGGGCTTTGGAAGTTTTCAAGAATCATTGGGGAAATCCGAACTATATTTTTAAAGATGAGGCCACAACGGGTACATTTTTTTGGGAAGACTGTCAGTTTTTCTTGATGGACGATCGTTGGTTCAAAGCACCCAATGCGTTGAAAGATTCTACTAAGGATTATTTTGGAGAAAAGCAATTGAATTGGTTGATTGACGCACTTCGTTATTCGCAAGCACCTTTTAAATTTGTTGTTACGGGTGGGCAAATTGTAAATCCAGTGCCAGAATTTGAGAATTATTCGTCTTATCCGGTGGAACGCAAGAAGTTTTTAGACAAATTAGCGGAGCAGAAAATCCCGGGCGTAATTTTTATTTCGGGGGACAGACATAGCACGAATTTGCAGAAATTAGAAAGAGAAGGCACGTATCCCTTGTACGATTTCACGATTTCGCCGCTTACTTCTGGGGCCTATCAGCCAACGGAGCGCGAGATGAAAGAATCTCCGATTGTTGAAGGTACGATGGTCAATCAAATGCAGACATTCGGGATTATGGAAGTTTCGGGAAAAAGAACTGACAGAGTACTGAAAATCAACGTGTTTGATAAAGAAGGAAAGAAAAAATGGGACTATGAAATCAAGGCGAAAGACTTGAGATAAACGAAAAAACGCCATTCCAAGATAAGTTGGAATGGCGTTTTTGATTTAGAATTAACCCTATCTTTTTGGAAAGCCAATTACACCCTATACAAAACATGCACCCAAAAGACTTGAAACCCTTACTTGACACCTATTTTAAAAATTATACCCTAGAACCCATGCTTGGTGGTGGGACTGACGCCAAGCTTTTCTCCATAAACATCGAAAATGGAAATGACTTTGTGGTGAAAATACAAGAGCAAAGTTTACGAAATGAATATCTCAATTATCAATTTCTAGCGGGTAAAGTTCCGGTCCCGCGTGTTCAATTTTATACATCTTGGCAAAATCACGACATATTGTGCATGACAAAAATCAAGGGTCAAACACTTGATAGTCAAAGACATGAAGCTAATCCTTCAGATATTGTACGACAGTATGCGCATGCTTTGAAATTGCTTCATGCTATTCCGATACAAAATGCGCCAGTTTGGCAAAACATTCAAGAAAAAGTAATGGAAGCTGGTATTCGAATAAAAGAAAATCTTGTAGATATAGATGACTTTGAAAAGGAGAATCGAGATATGAGTTGTGAAGATTTATATAAAAAACTTTCCTCCAATATCCCTCAAATAACAGAATTGGTATTTACGCATGGTGATTATTGTTTGGATAATGTGCTTTTTGATGCTTCAGGTTTGACAGGATTCATTGATATGGGGCGCGGAGGTATAGCCGACAAATACCAAGACATCGCATTAGCGGTACGAAGCATTCGAGATGAATATTCTGAGGACTTTCTTCCTCTTTTCTTTGAAGAATATGGAATAACAGCTGTTTCTTACGATAAGATTGACTTTTATATTCTTCTTGATGAGTTTTTTTGATGGAGCTATGGCTTACCTTTTTGACTAACATTCGAAGAATCAAACAACGCTCTTCCAAACCTCACTTCCTCCGCGCCAATTTTCCAGCAATTTGACTAATGAACACCAATTGCAGCGCATGATACATCATCAACGGAAGTAAAA
>CAYNRA010000089.1:0-10941 GCA_964399465.1 uncultured Cytophagales bacterium | reverse complement strand
CCAGATTACAGCTATTTTTCTCGTATATCTGTTTTCTATACTGTATGGAATTTATAGGTTGGTTGAACTCAAAACCTCGCGTATGAACAAAGTCATTCTTTTCATTACCTTGGTTCGTTCCCCTAATTTGGTGTTGGATTATTACTCCTATGAAATAACAAAAGTCACTAAAGCCTTTGTTGAACTGATTATTTTCCCCAAACCTCTGTCCAGGCAGCTGAAATGAGGTCAGATTCGTAACCTTTGCCCGTAAGTGTCCGAAAAACACGTTGTTTTTCGGTTAAACTTGCTTCTTTACTTCTTTTTTCTACTTCCTTAACGAGCGTTTCCCAATAAAGGTCGGGGTCAATTTCAGACATGCCTGCTTGGATACAATAGGAAGAGAGTTTTCTTGCTTTGAGTTCGTAGAGAATCTTTCTTCTTCCCCATTTTTTCACTCTAAATTTACTTCCAGCAAAAATGCGGGCAAAGCGTTCTTCGTTGAGGTAATTTTCTGTGATTAAGAAAGCAATCATCTCTTCAGCTTCTTCCTCGTCGATATTCCAAGAGGCTAATTTTTCACGCACTTCCTGCTGCGTTCTATCTTGATAGACGCAAAAATTAGCAATACGAATTAGATTCTTCTTATCCATAGCCACAAATTTAGGAGACAGAAGAATAAAAATAGCCCCTTATGAAAAATAAAGACCATTTGTCCTTAACAAAAGACATAAAAATAAAATTTAAGATATATTTGAAAATCAATTAGATAAAAGCAGATTATCAGATTTATCTATTTTATTATCGATACCATCGTTTAAAACCATACGCACATGATTCAATTTTTGAAGTACGTACTCGCCACTCTAGTTGGGTTGTTCCTGTTCAGTGTCTTGAGTATTTTTTTATTGGCAGGCATAGGAAGTGCCTTTTCAAGTTCAACAGAAGAAACCAGCGTAGCTGAAAACTCTGTTTTGAAAATAGATTTGAACCAAGTTGTTACCGAAAATGCAGCTGAAGAAGACCCATTTAGTGAGCTTCTCTCAGACGGTCCAGGGAAAATCGGGTTAATAGACATAAAAGAAGCCCTTGCCAACGCAAAATTAGACCCAAACATCAAAGGAGTTTACCTCAAGATAGAATATCCGATGGCAGGTTTTGCAACCATTGAAGAAATACGAAATGCGTTGATTGACTTTAAGAAATCAAAGAAATTCGTTTACACTTACGGGGAAATCATGACGGAGCAAGCCATGTATTTGGCCTCAGTGGCAGATAAAAGTTATATAAACCCAGCAGGTGGAGTGGAGTTCAATGGATTAGATGCTGAGTTGGTTTTCTTCAAAAAAATGTTCGATAAAGTAGGAATAAAACCTGTTATTTTCCGGGTTGGTGAATTTAAAAGTGCGGTAGAGCCTTTTATACGGACGGATATGAGTCCAGAAAACAAGGCACAAGTTCAGTCTTATTTAAACTCCATTGCCAATCACATGTACAAGGGAATTTCTGCGAGTAGAGGAGTCGAGATGGCGGAGTTGACAAAACTCCTAAACACAGCGGCAATCCAAAGTCCGCAGGATGCAGTAAAACATAAATTACTAACGCATGTTGGCTATTTTGATGAATTTGAGCAAGCGTTGAAAATCGCTTCCAAAACCAATAAGAAAGGAAAAGTAGCGTATGTTTCTTTGGATAAATACAGAAATGCCAAAAAATACATTGAAAAAGGAAATCGGGAGCAACAAATAGCCGTCATTGTGAGTGAAGGAGAAATCACGAGCGGCGAAGTTGAGTCTGGTGGAATTGGATCGGATAGTTTCATCAAAGAACTTATTCGAGCTAGAAATGACAAAAAAGTAAAAGCCATTGTCTTACGAATTAATTCACCGGGAGGAAGTGCCTTGGCTTCAGATGTCATGTGGAGAGAAATTGAACTAACCAAAAAAGAAAAGCCCGTCATTGCTTCTATGGGCGATGTAGCTGCATCGGGTGGCTATTATATGGCGATGGGTTGCGATACCATTGTAGCCCAACCGACGACCATCACAGGTTCCATCGGTATATTTGGGATGTTATTCAATGTACAAGAATTAATGAATGACAAAGTAGGAATTACGTTTGACGTCGTTAAAACACATACATTCGCAAATTCTCCTTCGTTGACGCGTGAGATGAGTGATGCGGAGAAGATGATGATTCAGAACTCAGTCAATCAAGGGTACGAAACCTTTACAACAAAAGCAGCGAAAGGCAGAAAGATGCCCATTGACAAGCTAAAGGCAATTGCAGGTGGCCGTGTCTGGACGGGTGCACAAGCAAAAAACAATGGTTTAGTAGATGTGTTAGGTGGTTTGGAAGATGCCGTTGCCATTGCAGCGAAGAAAGCCGGAATAAAAGGAAATGACTACCGCGTACGCTACATGCCAACGCCTAAATCTGATTTTGAACAAATCATTTCAAAAATAAATGGTTCAGGTGAAGAGGCAGCCCTTCAGAATTATTTTGGAGTTCTTGCCCCTATTGTAAAAGAAGTTCGCGCGATGGGAAAAGCGGAACAACTTCAAGCAAGATTACCGTATCATGTA
This sequence comes from uncultured Cytophagales bacterium, assembly GCA_964399465.1. Classification (GTDB taxonomy): domain Bacteria; phylum Bacteroidota; class Bacteroidia; order Cytophagales; family Spirosomataceae; genus CAYNRA01. The sequence goes on along the minus strand of CAYNRA010000089.1, from coordinate 8,377 downwards.
ATCATTCGTTAATTCCCATTTAAGCAAAAAACGCCCTTTCACTTTTCTTTTTGAAAGGGCGTTTTTTGTTGGAGAAAATCTACTTCAACCCATTAAAAATATTTCATCCCTCGAAAAACGAAAAGCAGCAAACCATGTTTCGCTCAAATTCGTTTGTATAGAAGGAGGTAAAATTGGGTAGCATTGCCCACCAAAAATTACTTCGTATTCATCTTATCATACTATCTTAATCACACGTATTATGGCATTACAAATTGGCGATGTAGCCCCAAATTTCACCTTGATTGGTTCAGACACGAAAGAAGTAAGTCTGTCGGATTACGCAGGAAAAAACGTAGTTGTTTTGTTCTTCCCTTTGGCATTTACTGGCGTTTGTACAACTGAACTTTGTGAAATGCGCGACAGCCTTTCGACGTACTCAGGGTTAAACGCTGAAATATTGGCTATTTCTGTTGATTCCCCGTTCACATTGGCAAAATTCAAAGAAGAGCAGCAGTTACCTTTCCCATTGCTTTCAGATTTTAACAAAACGACCGCAGAAGCGTACGGAAGTCTATACGAAGACTTTGTACTTGGAATGAAGGGTGTCGCGAAACGTTCTGCGTTTGTAGTTGATGCAAAAGGTGTAATCCAGTATGCCGAAGTACTAGAGAGTGCAGGAGATTTACCTGACTTTGCAGGAATCCAAGCAGCTCTAAAAAACATTGGATAACAATCAAATTTTAGCGAATTTGCGACGAAGTGTCTTTCACTAGGCACTTCGTTTATTTTTTTTACGAATGCAAAATACATACAACCAACATCTTGTTGAAACACAAGAAAACACTGTCCATCTTCAGAAAAAAGAAGGCAAAATTGCGTTCCAACGCTTGGGTTTACTTCTCTTTTTTGTCTTATTTCTTTACTTCATTTTTCCTTTAAATCTCTATTTGGGGAGTACAGGATTGATTCTTTTACTTGGTATATTTTACAAATTAGTAAAAAAACACGAAGCAATACAGGATGAAATCCGATTAGAACAGACTAAAATACAGGTTATAAAAAACGAAATAACCGTACTTGCTGGTGGTGACAACGTGTATTCGCACGGTTTGAACTTCGCGGTTTCACCACACGATTACTGTGACGATTTGGACATATTCGGCCCTCGGTCTTTATTCCATCTGATGAACAGAGCCCAAACGAGTGTGGGACAAGAAAAATTAGCCCAGAAACTCGTCCGAAATACGCACCAGAACAATCTAATCATCGAACAACAAGCGGTTCAAGAACTAGCGAATCAGACAGATTGGCGTGTTCGGTTTCAGGCAACTCTCTTTGATATATCCGCAGAAATGGAGGCTAAAGCGACACAATTAGCAGATATTACGCCTCCTCCTACTTTACGATTTGAAAAATTTATTGGTATTTATATCAAAATTTTACCACTCATTTGGGTTGCGCTCGTTGTGGCAGCTATCAACCTACCAATTACATTGAGTTTGCCTTTGTTTATGGGACTGATGGGTGTAAATATGTATTTATCTCGTATAAATAGCTCGTTAACAGATAATTACTTCGATCAATTGAGTGGATTAGGAAAAGTCATCAGCAAATATGAACAAGCCGTGGAGATTGTCAAAAACAAGCCATTTGAAACGTCTATCTTGCAGAAAATCCAAGAAAAGCTACCCCATACATCCATCAATCCGATACGTACGTTTGGCCATATTGTCAAACGTTTGGACATGCGAAAAAACCAATTGGCAGCACTATTCATTTATCTTGTTCTTCCATTTGACATGGCTGAAATCATCAAGCTGAGAAAATGGGTACAAACCTATCCGCGTTTTTTTGCGGACATTCGCGACGTTTTGGGGGATATGGAATTTTATGTGAGCGTAGGTACTTGGCGTTATAACCATCCAGCATGGGCATTTCCTACCTTTACATCGAGTGGTTCCCTTTATTTTGAGGCAGAAAATATGGGACATCCTTTGATAGCTGGGGAACGCGTCGTCACCAATTCTTTTTCTTGGACAGATGCCAACAGATTGAGCATCATTACGGGCTCGAATATGTCGGGTAAAAGTACATTCCTGAGAACCATAGGCTTAAATGTCATTTTAGCTTATCTGGGAGCGCCCGTATTTGCCTCATCTTGCAAAGTACAAACGGGAATTCGGCTCATTAGTTATATGCGAATCAAGGACTCACTTCTCCAAAATACTTCTACATTTAAGGCTGAAATTGACCGAATACGTTTGATTCTTCAAGCCATTGATAGAGATGAAAAAGTGATTTTATTAATAGACGAAATGCTTCGCGGAACCAATTCCGAAGACAAATTAGCGGGCTCGTTGGCCATGTTAGACCGAATTATCGAGTCAAAAGTATATGGCTTGGTGGCTACGCATGATCTAAGAATGGCGGAAATCAAAGAAGAAAATACACAACACGTCCGAAATTATTACTTCGAATTTTCTACGAATGGAGGTGATTTAGCCTTTGATTACCAACTTCGCGAAGGTGTTTGCAAGAGTTTCAATGCGTCCCTTTTGCTTCAATCAATTGGATTATTTCTAAAAAAATAAATCAGAAAGGGCCATAATTCAAATATACGCTCCCGACTACAAAAAGACTTGCCACAAGCATCAAAACGAGAAGAAGCGGAGAAATAAAGCGCAGCCATTCGTCAAAAGGAACACGACAAAGACTTAACATGGCCATAATTCCACCGAAAGATGGATTAACTAAATTGGTTAATCCATCCCCAATTTGAAAAGCAAGAATCGTTGTTTGTCGAGTTAGCCCAATGACCTCTCCCACTGGAATCATAACAGGAAGAGTAGCCAATGCCTGGCCACTACCGGAGGGAATCAAGAAATTCATGGCCGATTGCACCAAAACCATGATAACAGCGGACAAACTAGCTGAACCTGTTTGGAGCATTTCTGACAAATGAAAGGCGATGGTATCGTTCATGTTTCCTTGTTCCAATAAAATACGAATAGAACCCGCCAAACCGACCATAAATGCCCCAGGTGCGACGACCGCCACAGAAGAAAGAACTGTTTCTCCAATTTCGTGCGTTGTATATCTACCCACAATACCTAAGAGAATCGCGAGCATACAAAAGACCGCCGAAAGCTCATTGATGTACCAACTCCAACGAAAAACGCCAATCAGAATAAGAACAATCGAGCTAATGAATAAGCTGATAATCAACCCATCTTTCAGGTTCATTTGGTACGAATCAAGCGGTTTCGAAAGGCGTAAATCATCTGGAATAACCGAGAGGTTCGCAGCATTTTTTGTCTTATTTTTCTTGTAATGTTTGACATTGACGAAAGAAAGAGCGAGTAAACCAATTAGACATAAAACTGTACGAAGTTCATATCCTGAAAACATCGGCAAACCGGCTAATTTATGCCCAGTACCGACGGTATAAGCATTAAATGGCGATAAACCGAAGCCAATGGTAATTGCCCCAACGCTCATCCCGGCTGCGAGGAGTAAATCACCTCCAAGCGCGATACTCAAAATAGCGGCAATTGGAACGAGTGCAATGTTGTTTTCATACCCAACAAACACACCCAAAAATCCATAAATAAAGGTAACTAAAACAATTACCTTGGTTGCATTTTCCCTTCCCGTCTTAAAAATTAGTGTACCGACAGCTTGCTCAATAGCGCCACTTTTTTGGAGGAAGCCGAACATAATTCCACTCGAAAGAATGATAAAAATGATTTCAATTGCGCCTTTGAACCCTTTGGGCATCGCCAGAAAAATATCCATGAAACCAATGGGCGTTGCCGGAATTATCTGATAAGTTCCAGGCACAACCACGTCTCTGCCATCTAGCATCACACGTTGAAACTGACCCGCTGGAATGAGGTAAGATAAAAAAGCCACACCGCATAGCATACCGAAAAGTAATACTACAGGGTGTGGAATTTGTATTTTTGGTTTGGAGAGGTTCGGCATATTCTTGCAATTTTATGCAAGAATACAAAAATTAAAATAACATGCGAAACTTAATTGTCTCCTCCATATTCTTAATTTCCTGAATAAACTCCTTGGTATATGTTTTCTCAATATCAACGATGACGTAACCAATGGACTCATTTGTTTTCAAGTATTGCCCCGTTACATTCAGGTGATGCTTGGCGAAAATACTGTTCAGTTTTGCCAAAATACCTGGAACATTTTTATGTACGTGCAACATTCTGTGTGAATGAACCAAGAGAGGCAATTGTACCTCTGGGAAGTTCACGCTACCAGTGGTACTTCCGTTATTGATGTACTCCAAAAGACGTTCTGGGACATAATTCCCAATACCTTCTTGCGCTTCTTCTGTACTTCCTCCGATGTGTGGAGAGAGAATCACGTTGTCCATCCCCATTAATTCACTGACAAACGGGTCTTGGTTTGTTTTGGGCTCTTCAGGGAATACATCAACGCCAGCGCCAGCTACTTTTCCACTTTTTAGCGCGGCAACAAGTGCAGGAATATCAACGACCATCCCACGAGCAAGATTGAGGAAAATAACACCGTCTTTCATTGCAGCAAAGGCCTTTTCGTCGATAAGGTTATCGTTCGATTTTCGCCCGTCAATATGTAAACTGACGACATCTGCAACCTCAAAAACCTCATACATGGTTTTGCATTTCTTGGCGTTTCCGATAGGCATTTTATCCATAATATCGTAGAAATATACCTCCATACCGAGGGCTTCTGCGATAACAGAAAGTTGCGTTCCGATATGACCGTAACCAATCATACCTAATTTTTTACCCCGAACTTCAAAGCTATTATTCGCTGATTTGTCCCAGATTCCTTGGTGCATTTGTGTACTTTTCGGGAAGATTCTTCGAATCAGCATAATCATTTCGCCTACGGCTAATTCTACCACCGAACGCGTGTTGCTGTAAGGCGCATTGAAAACCGCAATTCCTTTTTCAGTGCATGTTTTTAGGTCGATTTGATTTGTACCAATGCAAAAAGCGCCCACAGCAATGAGTCTATCCGCGTTCTCTAAAACCTTTTTGGTAAGATTTGTTTTGGAACGAATACCAATGATAGAAACTCCTTTAATTTTCTCACAAAGTTCGTCTTCGTCCATTGCACCTTTGTGAAACTCTACACTAAACCCTTGATTTTCAAATGACTGAACAGCAGCAGGGTGTACATTTTCGAGTAAAAGTACTTTAATTAAACTCTTTGGATAAGAAAAGCCACGCGGTAGTTGGTTATAAAAAAGAAATTCATCTAATGACTTGATTACGAAGTCTGCGACGGCTGTTACTTTTTCACGCTCTACGTTTTCAATGAATGCATAGAACCGATTGGCGAGACCTTCTTTTTTGAGTTCATAGTCTGTATATCCGTCTCCAATCACGGATACATGCGCGTCGAGTTGCATGGCACGAACCAATTTCACTTTACCTCCGTCTTGCGCGAGGACATTTTTTTCATCGACGCCGATAATTGTTCCGTTTTCATCAAAGACAAACGTATTGGCAAAGATATTTTCTTCTCGAATTCCCAATGCTGTAGCAACAGGTGTAATGAATTCTTTGAAACCGCTAGAAACAATGAGAATTTGCGAAGCATAAGCCCGTAAAAAAGCCTCATTTCTGACGAAAGAGTCAGACACTTTGGTTTGCAGAAAAGACACAAGCGCCTCTAAATGAGTGACGTTTGCATTCAGTAAAGCGATTCTTTGTTTCAATGCAGACGAAAACGGTAGTTCACCATTCATGCCTTGGTCTGTCAAGCTTCTAATTTGTTGAACTGTTTCTTCGCGGTTTGGCTGATTTGCCAAAGCGATGGAAGCAAGTTCATCTAGTCCTTCTACTTGTGTAAAAGTGCTATCAAAATCAATAATAAAATACTGTTTTTCTGAGAGTTTCTGTACCACGATACTGATGTAATTGAAGATTGGTAAGCGATTGGAAAAGAGAGTACAAATTTAAAAATACCTCTTTATCAATTCTGTGACTTTTGCTTAAATAAGAATAAAATATATGTTTAATCACAAAAAATCCATAAAATATTATATAATTCTCAAAAAAGAAAAGATAATATTCTCTTATTAATCCATTTTACGGTACAATTGTTTCTTTGTACCGATTATGTCTGAAGTAATTGTATGAAATACTTACGCCCATTTGAAAGAAAAAGCGGTTTAATAACTGCGTACTTTCTAGGCGTTGTTGTCCATTAAAAGTTGCGGACACACTGCTTGTAATGAAACGTTGGGGAGAATATTGCCCGCGCGCGAATGCGCTGACTTCAAGAAAATCGGCTAATAAGCCATTAATTTCTGTATGAATTTCAAGATGAGGAATTTGATTTTGGAGCGTACCTTGTCCGGCAAAATCAATGACATCTATCTGAGCTGTGAGTGGATTATCGATGCTTGCCTGCGCTGAAAATGTACCTAGTGAGCCTCTTCCGACGGGGATATATTGGATAATACCACCGCCAAGCATCCAATTAGCAGATTTTGTTACTTTATCAAGCGTTTTCAGTTTGTGTAAATAGCGCGCAGAAATGCCGTCGTATCGTCCACCCCACGAATTAGAAAAAATCCGGCTAGTGCGTGAAGAGCCAAGTAGAGAAACTGTTTTAAAAACAGAATTGACGTATCCGAGAGAAACTTTCCAGTCTGCGTTGTGTGTGTAACCTGTGTGGATTCCCCAGAACAAGTCATCACTTCGTCTGGGCGTCAGAAAACCGTTCAAATCTGAGCTAGTTTGGGCGCTACCGAACAAAAAAGCACCTTCGGGTTGTAGAAACCATTTGGACGTTTCATTGGATAAATTAGGAAGCGGAATGCCCAAAACCCCTTTTTTGTCCCTATTTTGAGGCAACTCGTAATATCCGGGCTCAATTTGCCCGTATGTTTGAGTATGTATGCTAAAGATACAAACAAAAAAAAGGATCCGTACTTCTATATTCTTGCGTTTTTTCATCTGATTTAATCCATAAGCATTCAGAAGCTGTTTGAGCTTACCTTGATACATTTAGAAGATTTTTTTATAGGCAAATTCCTTATTTTATGTTACAAAACTACGATTTTAACAACTCGTTTAGATAAAAAACAAAGCTCTTTCATTTGTAAATCTGAACAAAAACAGTTTCTCGCGAAATGGTAAAAGGTTTGCCTAGATAAGACATAAACTCATGAAGTATAAAATTAGATTAGAAAGAAGCAAAAAAAAGACAGATTGGGATTTTTCTTCCCATTTTTTCGGCTTGAATATCTTTTTTGTTTAGTTTTGCTAAATAGTTTATGACCAAAAAATTACAAAATAAATTCATATTATGTCACACGATTCAACGACTCCTTCTGTACCAACTTGGCTACTTATACTTGTTTATGTCTTAATATTGGCAGTACTTTTTACTTTAGGAGACATGTTCACGTTTATACTTGGTATTTTGGTTACGACACTTGTCTTTGCAAGTGGGTACAACAGAGAGCATTTGCACCACGATTAATAGAACTAACTATTTATCAGAAAATACGTAAAAGCGACCTTCCGGTCGCTTTTTTGTTTTGCTCTAATTCCAGGTAATTTCCAGATGCTTCAAACATTTTCATTGAATATGACGTACCTTATAGAAAATGGATTTAGGGCAACCCCTGCTTTCATTTTCATTTCTTCACTTAACAAGGTCTGGATATGCGAAAAATAGGAATACTTGGTTGTTTTTTAAGTCTTTTTTCTATTGCGAGTTGGGCACAAGAGATTAGTTCAGCCGATAGTTTATTACTGGAACTTACAGAAGAGCAAACAGCTGTGAAATCCAGTCTTCTCTCTGACAAAATGTTGGCTACACAGCGCTTATTTTGGGGAGAAAAAGGAATTTACAGACGTGTAGGCTTGATTCCGCGTGAACTTACCGCAGAGTCAAGAGAGCGCGAGTTACGTACCCGAAGAACGATGTTCCGGATTCACCAGATTGTGGGCATTGCCACTGCCGTAGGTATGGGGGCACAAGGGTATCTGGGTTCACAGATTTACCGTCCAGAAACCTATACAACACGACTTTACGAATGGCACAAAGGCATGGCAACTGGAGTAAATATAGGCTATGCGACCACTGCGCTTATGGCATTTGCCTCTCCGCCTCCTTTGGTCAGTAGCAAACGAATAGACAATATTCGGATTCATCGGTGGCTGTCATACATCCATTTGACGGGTATGATTACCACAAATGTCTTGGGCAATCGAATCTACAACAACTTTGAAGTCAATAAGGCACTTCATAGAACGGCTGCTTTCACCACGTTTGGTGCGTATGCGGCAGCTATTGCTATTATTAAGTTTGAAATTTAATTTACATCGTCTATGAAAAAGTCATTTGTTCTTTCTACACTCACATT
>CAYNRA010000088.1:0-11315 GCA_964399465.1 uncultured Cytophagales bacterium | reverse complement strand
TGAGAACAAGTCAGCGGGCATTAATCCAGAGAAATCTTGGATTCCTAGCGCTGAAAGATCCGCGATAGTTGCTTCAGACAGAACGAAAGCCTCTGGATTTGCAAGGAAATTTGTAGCGATGATACCTCCAAAAAATATACCTAGGACAAAAACTAAATTCCAGATTTCTTTTTTCCAATCGTATTTGAAGAAAGAAATATCTGCTGGAACACAAGCTGCACAAATGTGGCGTAGGGAAGATGAAATACCGAAAGACTTGTTCCCGATGAGTAACAAAGTAGGTACAGTTAGACCAATTAATGGGCCGGCAACATACCAAGGCCAAGGTTTACGGATGATTTCGAAGATTTGCTCCATGTTGATTTGTTAAATTTAGTAATGATAATTAATGATAAAATTGAAGTGAGACATATTGACTTTATTAAAAACAAAGCGATCATTCGCATAAGTTTCACCGAGCTGGTCTTTCCTTACAACCAAAATCAGTAAATTAAGTCCTTCAAGGAAATGGTCAAACTGATACGTTAAGCCGGCATTCATTTGCGTATATGACGGCAATCCATACTTATTTAACGCGTAATTTTTAACGTCTGGCAACTGAAAATACCCGGCGCTTAACTCAACCTTGATGTGTTTTTCGGGTTTCCAATAGGTATTTACGGTTACAGCTGTCAGGTTTCCAAACCCTTCGTTTCTCTCTCTAGGCATGAATGTATAAAACGGTTCTCGCCCCCATTCTCTAGGCATGAGATAGCGCCCTTTTCCAGTGATTCGCGTTGCATTCAAGTAGTAATCAAATTTTCTGGAACGTGCTCCAATACGCCCTGAAAAAACCAATGAAGCTTCCCCTTCCTCGATGTACCGAGTTGGGTGTTCGGCTGAAGCTCCACCCTCACCTATTGCTTTTTGTGAAACAACCTGCCCGCCTACAAACCACGTTTTTCCAGTTAATTCGGGAGATTTCCATTCAGCAGAGGCAAATTGCGTATGCATGATATTATCAACATACGTATTCCAATACCGGACAGACCATCTATTCTTCGTGTAAATTCCTCCGATTGTTGCAATTCCCTTGGAGTGAATTGCTCCGTGGAAGTTTGCTGGTACGCCTTCTGTGGTAACGCCACTTGGATATATCCCGATACTTTTTCCGATATTGAACCACTCGACCGTCGAACGGGGTGAAATTCTAAAAACATACTCCCCATGCAATTGTACATTCTTTATTTCATCACTTTCCAGAACAGCTCCTTCTATCAACGTAGGGCGCATACGACCATCCTGAGGATTAATAAACGGGGTTTGTGGAACCTGGCGACCAAACGTAAAAACGGTTTTCTTTGTCGGATGAATTTTGATAAACAATTCTTCTAGCCTATCCAAATCTTCGTGATCGTTGGGTTCTTCAACATCAAATAAGCCGACTTCATATCTACTCGATTGCCCCGTTCGTGGGTCTGGAGCTGCTAAATCTGATGAAGCGACATTGAACATAAAGAAACCACTCATTCCTACTTGAAAGTATTTTAAGAATTTCGGAGTTTCATAACCAACACCTGCTCCCACTCCGAGCGCATAGTAGTCTGTGAGAGTTCCTTTATTGACAGTCGAGGAAAAATACGAACGTGCATGTCCATAAAAACGCCCTTTCTCAAAAAAGTGATTTAGCGTGTTGGTATCCTTGTCAATCTCATGTTCGTGATTTGTATGAATACCCTGGGCAGGTGTACCATACGAACAGATGAGGAATAAAAAAGAAATGAATCTACTTCGTCCCATGATATAAAAAGTGTGTGACTTATTGTATCTGCAAAAGTATGATACCCATCATACTTTATTCGTGACAAATGTTACATGGAGATGCTAGTTGTGCAAATTCATTGCTTTTTTTCTTAAACAGTTATCTTTTCAAGAAAACACGTAGTCAACGCCATGCACTTGGCTGAGTAGATCTTGTGGGCCATCTAATATTTTGGCATCGTGTCTCAACGTGGGAGCAACGGGTGAAAACTCCGCTAAATATGCTTTTATGACACCGTGAAGTGTTTCAGGCAAGTTTTTGGCTTCTACAACTCCTTTCATTCGACAAAGCATATCTTCGGGGTCGCCTTCACGTTCACAAGCACAAAGTGCGTACAATTTTGTTGGATCTAATGGTTTACCGCCAATGATTACCTTTTGTACGCGTTTTCCGGCAGGTTCATACGCTTTAAACTCTACTTGCATTCCTTTAAAACGCACAAACCAACCACCAAAGCGTTTTGCTGCGTTCTGTGCAAAAACGTTTTCAAGCTCTTTTTCCAACCAATTTAATATTTGCTGACCTGTCGCTTTACCTGTCCGAACCGTCGATTCTACGGGTAACATATCATACAAATACGATTCCGTAATGGCTGCTTTGCCGTCTTTTCCTGGAATCAAAGGTGGGCAGAAACGAAAACCATTGGATAAAACAACATCCACATCGATTTTCCACTTCAGCGCATCTACAATCAGCGTATCAATCGTATTTTCAACAACCATGTTCCGATACAAAGGCACAGTCGTATAACCAAGAACCTTTTCTAACTGAGGTTTAAAGGGCTTTTCTATCTTTTCAATTAACGCAAGAACCTCTTTATTTGCGGGATATTTTTGGGGGTCAACCTCAATTAACTCGTACGTATCCTTGACGATTTTTCCGTCTTTAATCTCTAAATCCAAACGCCCAATAAATGAACCAAAAGCACCTGGTTCAACAATTTTCGTATATTTTGTCTGGATTGGCTTACGCACTCGTTCATGGGTATCCGCCCCAAAAATATAATCAACACCAGCACAAGAAGGGTCATTTCCTAACGCAATTTGTTGCGATAAACCGAGGTGAGAAAGAAGGATAACAAAATCACATTTTTCTTGCTCTCTCAATAATTTCACGTATTCTGCGAGATTTTCATTGGGTTCAGAATATACAATGCCTTTGCTATACAGCGGCGACTGTCTGAGCGGAACAAGTGGGTCCGTATAACCCAAAAAGCCAATCTTTACGCCCATTCTATGCATGATTTGATACGGTTGGAAGATAAAATCTCCGCGTTTGCCATCTCCTAAATCATGGTACATATTTGTACAAATTTTAGGAGCTAATAAGCTACCCATCAACTTTTGCATGTTCTCTTTGTAGTAAACAACCTCCCAATTTCCAGGAATATATAAATCATACGCAAGCGCGTTCAACAAAGGTACAAAAGCAGCTCCTTCCGTTTTTACCGACAACATACTACCCTGAAACATATCTCCTGTATCAACAGTAATGGTGTTTTGTGGATTTTCAGCCCTCATCTTGTCCAACGCCGTAGCCATGTGTGCATAGCCACCAGCTTTACGAAACGTTAGTTGGTTATTTTCCCAAAAAAGTTCGTCGTGGGCGTGTAGTTGACAATGTACATCGGTCGTTTGCAAAAAGGTAATTTTACCCGATTTCGCATTCGTCGAAGTAGTATTACTTGACTCTTTTTGAATATCCTCCGCAGCTAAAAGTGGTACAGCCGCACCTTGCATGGCTACGCCGGCTAATAAACCAGAACGTAGAAATTTTCTTCTTGATGATGACATAAGTAATAGGGATTGAGAATGAAAGTGTATTTGATTTAGAATCCGGACTTGATGTATGCCCAACCTTCTTCTTGTTTTTCGATGATTTCAGCTAAACCAACTGGGACAAATTTTGCAGGCGAAATAATATCTTGTTTGTCTATTTTTTTTCGCTTGATTGTATTCTCACAAACAGCAAATACAACACCTCTTTGGGCTAATGCCTGGATATTTGCTTCGTGTTTACTTTTACTTTTTTGCATGAATGCAATCCCATTATTATGCACAACCACCTCAATTTGTGCACTTGGCCAATGATTTAGAACATTATTTAATTGAATGTGTAGGGCATCGTATGCAAGTGTGTCACTTGTAGATAAATGAAAGACTACTTTGTGCGTCTTTTCTTGCGCGAAACTGGTGGATACACCGACCAACAATACGATGAGTAGTGAATAAAGGAAGGTTCTGTTTTTCATAATTTTGCGATAGTTGTTTTTTTGGTAGTTTGTTTTTCATTCTTTTTCTTCCAATCCACAATCGGCTTGAAGGGACCGTATTTGTGCTGCGATTCCGGAAACGGGTCTATGAATGGCCCAAAAGGATGGTCAAAAGGTTTTTTGGCAATATCTGGCCAGTCTTTAGACAAATCCTTTGACGGTCGCTCCATTGAGTTGATATACGCGGCTACATCCCAAGATTCTTCGTCTGATAACTGCGGATTTTCGTATGTCGCTCCAAGTGGCATATTATATTTTACATATCCTGCAAAATTGGACATTCTGTACAACCCTGCTCCGTCATTGTAACTGTGTTTCCCCCAAAGTGGTGGATACGTATATTCTTTACCGTCGGCTGCCAATACTCCTTCTCCATTCGCTTGGTGACACGATTGGCATTTAGTTTCATAGACTGCTTTTCCTTTTGCAGGGTCAGCGGCTCTGTCCATAAAAGCCAATTTATAAATCCCTGAACCTTTGGGTTTTCTTTCTTTGGAAACATCCGAGCCCAACCATTTCATGTATGCCAAAATAGCCTGCATTTCTTTACCTGTTGTATCAAGTGCCTTTCCGTTGAGGCTTCGTTCAAAGCAATCATTTACTCGTTTTGCTTTACTTTCTACACCACCCGATCGCGCTCTAAACTTTGGGTATGTCGTTTCTACGGCAAAATAATTATTACCCCATGGCTGTGTACCTGCTTTTAAATGGCAATTTTGGCAGTTGAGTCCGTTGGATATGGGAGCGACGGTTCCTTTTGGCCCTAGATAAGCAGCAGTATGTGCAATCAATTCTTTTCCATACAAAACCTGGTCTTTTTCATTGGGTGACAAGCGCATAAGTCGCCATTCTTGCGGGGCAATCCATACATTTACAAAATCTGGATTAGGCATTTCAATAGGGGCGTTTTCCACTTCAGCTACATCATCTAATGAAACAGAAGGAACACCGAAAAAGTACGAATACGTCAAAATACCTATAAATACACTCGTGAAAACAAGCGCGATAAATAGTACACGGAGCGATAAAATCAAGGTTTTGGTTACTTGTTCTGAATCTTTTTGTGCCATGAACAAATGAGATTAATAATGATTGAATGAGCACAAAAATAATGACCATCATCATGCTTCATTGTAACATTTGTTACATACAGTGACATTTGTAGGACATTTCAAATAAAAAATTGATTAAAAAAAATACGAACGATGTATTCCTATTGATTTCAATGAATACATTGTTCGTAAAATCCAAAAACAAAACCAATGGGTTATACTGTCTTTTTGTTCTTCAATTGAATAACTACTGCCCGAATCAGGAGTACCCATGGGGTTCCATGTAGAATTACATCATACCAGTCCATTAAACTCATGCCGTTTGCTCCCCCTACTATCCATTTTATTTTTCCCCAGATGTGAGGTTCAGGAAAAAATGGTGCTAAACCGAGAGTCAAACTAGCTACTGCCCAAGTACGTGTATTATTTAATAACTCTTTCATTTTATTATTCAATGATTTCTCCAGCAGCTTTCCAGCCTTGGATTCCTGTTTGTAAATGATAAATTTCTTTAAATCCTGCTTTTTTAAAATCTGAAATCGCGCTGGCACTTCTTCCACCTACCGCACAATAAAGTAATAGTGGCCTCGAAGTATCCAATTGACCAATTTTAGAAGCAAAATCAGTGCTATAATAATCAATTTGAATCGCACCTGGTATTCTTCCGGTAGCTACTTCCGAGTCGGTTCTGATATCGATTAGAATTCCATCTTTTTTTTCTTGAATGACCTGCTTGAAGGTCGCCACATCTACTCCTTTCACACCATTTTGGTCTATTTTGCTACACGACCAAAGCAATAATAGAAGTAGAAAATTACTTAGTACTGATTTCATACGCATCTTATAATTTTTCACAAACTTCGAATTTTTCTTATCCCATAAATGTGATATTAGTTACACTTTACTTTTTTTATTCGGTTTGGTAGAAAAATGGAGGAATGTTTTTTTGAAGGCAGTCTTAGAATTACCTTGCTAATTATCTTTGTTTAATTCTTAATTTAAAGTTAAACCTTTCGCTGCAATTATATACCGCATTTCAAGGAATAATCAGTGAATTCAAAGTGTCAAAACTTTTTATCTTAAACAATGTATCACCGATATGAGCGTGCTTTGTTGATGTGTTTACAATTAAATCAACTTTAATGGCAATAAGGTACGGTACTACTTTAATTTTAAGTTACCCAAAAATTATCTTACTTAATTTTTATGAATTTACCGAAAACACTATTTATAAATCCAAGTTTTCATTTGAATGATTTTTCTTCATCTTATTGAATTTTAGATAGATGAGATGATTTGTTTCACCTTGGCATTTAACTACATTTATCTTCTTAAATAGTTATTATCTATGATTTATTGGACTTCGCATTGAAACAAAGTAAATTTGAAGTTCGTTTACCTTAAATTATTCCTATTTAATATCATTTTTTTTATGAAATCATCCATTTTGAAACAACTTTCGTTTGCTTTTTTATTCTTTACCAGCTTTGCTACATTAGCCGCTGACCCAGACGACATACTTGGACTTTGGAAAAACGGAGAGGGTACGGGTATCGTCCAAATTTACAAAAAAGGAGATAAGTACTACGGTAAAATCGTTTGGCTTAAAGTGACCAATGACCCAGACGGTACGCCTAGAAAAGATATTAATAACCCTGAAGCTAGCTTGCGCACTCGTCCATTAAAAGGGCTAGAGAATCTACGTGGATTCCAATATGCTGGTGACGGAAAATGGGAAAATGGGAATGTCTATGACCCTAAAACAGGGAATGATTATTCATGTGAAATGACCCTTGTGAATCCTAATACGCTTGAAGTTCGTGGTTTCATCGGTATTTCCCTATTTGGTCGTACAGATGTTTGGAAACGCCAAGTAACAAAAAAATAATTCCTTTTTCATCGATATAACTCCTTTTTCATGAAGAAATTTTTCATTCTCGCTGCACTTTTTGCTACTTCTCTTGTACAAACAGTTGCGCAAGATTCCACTTCTACGGGTTCAACGACCTCTGAAGACGAATTTGACTTTTCCAATTTAGACAATGCAGATGACTTTACTGTTAAGACTTTCTGTACGCAAAAAGTACCTTATTTAAGCCCTACTCAGCTTATTTCTGTTGGATACGAAATGCAAGGGGCATTTTCACTTTCGACTGTTTCTCCTGGTACGCTTGGTGCTAGTAACGTAACGGCCTTCAGAGGGTTAAGACTTGGCTTCAATGCGCCTGTTATTTCTCGCTCAAATTTTATTTTAAACCTCGGTTTGACCTATTGGGACACGCAAGCAAATTTAGCAAACCCTGAAAACGTTCCTTACGGTAGTAATTTGGAAAAAGGTCTCCGCACTACGGGTATCAATGCGACTATTTTCAAACCTTTGAACGACACTCGTTTCCTTATTTTTCAAGGAAGTGCCGACCTTAATGGTGTTTACAGAAACCTAAATGAGCTCGCTATTGGGAAAAGTACTACTTACAGTGCAACAGCAATTTACGGTTGGAAAAACAACGAGAATACGATGTTTGGTTTGGGGGTAACACGTACATATCGTGCTGGCCAATTGCTTCACATCCCTGTTATTTATTATAATAAAACATACAATGCGAAATGGGGGATTGAATCTATCCTACCTGCCCGTTTGAACCTTCGTAGAAGTTTCGGAACGACAGGCTCTTTACTTTTCGGGTATGAGATCGAAGGAAACTCCTTTTATTTAGGTCAAAACCCACAAAATAGTGCGCAGGATTTATTTCTTCGTCGCGGTGAGCTAAAACCTCGTGTTACGTTCCAAAGACAGCTCTCTGGCTTTGTTTGGGTGGCGGCGCAGGCAGGATTGCGTTATGCATATAGATTTGAAGTTTTCAATGATCAAAATCCGGTAGCAAATGAAGTACCAGCGTTTACTACTTCCGTAGGTAATCCCATGTATTTCAATATTAGCTTAAATTTGGTTAGTCCTTAATTTTTTTTCAATAAAAAAGGGAGTGGCAAAGTTATGCCACTCCCTTTTTTATTGAACTTGTTTAACATTTTAATTTCGGGTTAATTTTTCGAATAAAACAGGCTGTCATAGCTAGGATATTAAGTGCTAGCCAGTTTTGCGCCGATGTTTCATATCGAATCAGTAATGCTTTAAAGGCATCTAACCAGGCAAATGCTCTTTCAATGACGAATCTGTTTGTATAAAGCAACTCATCAAAATACTCAAAACGGTCTCCGTTGACTGCATTTCTAGGATTAAAATCAATATTTGCTTGGATGTCTTTTTGGAAAAGAATGGTTCTAAAATCCTGAGCATCAAATCCAGCATCGGCGTTTAGAAATAACCCTTTGTGCCGAATATCGGCTGATGTTAGCCAACCAATTAGTTGGTCAAAGTGTTTTTGTATGTCAGCCAAGTCATGGTGTTGGCCACTAATGGGGGCTGAAATAGCTTCTAAAACGACTTGATTCTCACATAGATACAAGAAGTTAGTGGTTTGGTCGGCTTTACGAGCCTGAAACCCAACTACCTGACCACCTCGTTGTGCTCGAGCATGTGAGCCGTCTAATTGAACCGGTGATAAATCTAAAAAGCGTTTGTAGCTGCTCAAAAGTGAAAGAAACATAGCTTGCTAGGTGCCATCTTTACACCATCTGTTAAAATGATAGAAAACACTCTGATAGCTGTAGGGTTCGTTGAAATACTTTTCAACAGGTAATTCTCGCCATTGACAGCCGGTCTTTAAACGATAGAAGATAGCTTCAATAAGGTGCATTTGTTGTTTTTCACAAAGTGATTTCCCACGTTTTCCTTTACTCAAATGAGGGTAAAATGAATTTTCTAATCTTATCTTTGTCTAAGATGCTCCTATTTTGGAAGTTGTTTTTTGTGTCCAAAACAAAAATAATTGCCACATGAGCATCTTTCAAATAAAGTTAGACAAGCTCGAATTACAGTCAATTACATTCTTTTACATGTTGTTGCATATAAAATCAGAACACAATTCGCATTTAAATCATTTTCCTGAAATAATTTATAAATACTATACACCAGATTTAACGGCAACCATGCGTACAATATGACCAGTGCCTATATGATAATTGCCCTCTGCCAATTCTATTTGTTTATCCTCTATTTCCTCAAAATAAAGCCCTTCAAACTCATTTTTAAGCATATCGACAGTTAAAAGCATGTCTTCTACTCTCGGTCCACCTGATGAATGGTTCATCTGCAGTGGATGAAAGGCTTCAAGAATGATAATACCTCCCTTTTTAAGCGACTTTATTACTTCTTTGTGAAACCATTTCCTCAGATCATTAGGGAAATGTGCATAGAATAGACCGATGACATCATATGTATCCAATTTTGGTTGGTACAAGGCAGCATCAAGTACCTCAAAATGCACAATAACTCCATTTTCCCTAGCTAATGTTTGTGCTTTTTGTTGTCCTTCTTCACTATAGTCGAATGCATCAACATTCCAACCTTGTGTTGCAGCAAAAACAGAGTTTCGTCCTTCCCCATCAGCGGGTAATAGAATTTTTCCTGGCTTTAGTAGTGAAAGCTTTTCAGCAAAAAATTCATTGGGGTCAGTTCCGTATGCGAAATCTTTTTCAGCATATCTTTGATTCCAAAACTCTTTCATTCTTGTGGTTTTACGAAAAAATCTTCTACAAAACTAGTCACTACATACCCTATGAACATGCCGTATGGAACCATGGTTTGCCATTGAGACTTTAGTGGACACGTACCTGTTAAACAGCCTATTTCAGACCAATAAAAATAACCCATAAGTCCACCAACTAGCGTTCCCCCTACTAGCCACTTATTTGCTTTTAACTTCTTCATACTCGATTTCTCCTGCGTTTTGCGTTCTTCTTAAATTTGTCATCCTTGTTGTAGGCACTCCACAACCATTCGAAGATCCGCAGCCTAAGTTTAATAGAGCTTGAGTCATAAAAATACCTCCAAAAGCAGCAATAGCATACTGCTTCATCACAATAGATTGAACCAATATTATAGCTCCGATAATGAAGCGTATTGCCCGGACTATTGTCCATCCAGTTGTTAATGTTTTCATTTATTTTGCATTAGTTAGTGTAGCTCATAATCCCTCCAGAAAGGTTGTATATCGACGTAAAACCAGCGCCAGACATTATTTGACATGCTTGTCCGCTTCTGTTACCTGAACGACAATAAACAAGGTATGTTTTTGATTTATCTAGTGCACCAATTTGCTGTTGAAAGTTCGGATTCATAATATCTATATTTTTAGCTCCTGGAATTGCCCCTTGTCTAAACTCACCAGAAGTCCTTACATCTAATATGACAGCATCTTTAATTGAATGCATTAATTCATTGAACTTTGGCGAATTAATATTTTCGTATCCTTTGTTTGAATTGAAGAAGTTAAACATGTCCTTTTTAGAATTGAAGTGAATAATATAATTACTACAATACAAAGTTCATGCTTATTTGGAAGAATATGCGTGACATATGTTACATATTCACTCGAGATGTTTTTTTTACAAGACCTTGGCTACCTGTATGGCAGCCAAGGAATATGTATTGTTTCATGGCTATATGTCGAGCAAATTGGATTTATTTAATATACTCCCCTTTGCTTCTTCAAATATCGACTATGATTTTTCAACTACCAAATTTTTACCATAAAATAAGTACTTAAATTCGCTTAGCTAAATATTTGACTATTAGATAATTGTAAATGAGTTATTTATTCTCTACTTTTCCGTATAGTATATTTCCATATTCGTACATTTTTTTAATTTATATAACGTGAGTATAACTATTTCAACATCTAAAATAACCCAATTTTAAAAAATTATACCTTTTTTGACTAGTAAATGGCTATTTACTAGCCAAATTATACTTAGATCACAATTTTGAGTTATTTTTTAATTTTAGGCTATTTATTTTCTAAATACTCAGGTTTTATTTAATTTGACGGAGAAGTACTAGTGGGTGGCAATAACAATTTTGATTTATTTCAATTGGTAATGATTATGTAATAATCAAATTTTTAACTGTTTATCATACATGATTTTACGGAAGCTAATCATGTGTTTATGGCAATACGATTTTTTATCAAATTTTACTGGTGGATACTCTTCCTTTTTCTCATGGTTTGGATCTTATATTACAATTTAAGCAGAGTTTATTGATTTTGGGTGGGTGGGGTGTAAAACG
>CAYNRA010000087.1:10876-11647 GCA_964399465.1 uncultured Cytophagales bacterium | reverse complement strand
GCGTGATTAATTAAGGATGAAGTTTCCAGTTTACCCGCAACGTTGGCGTAAAGGGCAAAAAATGAACGGTGGTTGTTTGTATGTTTGTTTGATTCAATGGATTTATCGCGTAGCGTTTATACCACGTGTTTCTTCTGTTATAGGTATTGAAAACAGTCAGATTAACCGTCCATCTCGGCGAAATATGATACGATGTTGAGACATCTAGTCGGTGATAATCCGGAAAACGATTACCGTTTTTAGCGGATGGTAATAAAAATGTTTTTTGTGTTCCATCCAGAAGAGTAAGTCGGTAGTTTCCATCAATGGACGTAAATGGTCGCCCAGAAGAATAAAACCAGGAGGCAGAAAAATCAAATTTTTTCAATTCGACCAATTGAATTACTTTCCATTGGTGCCGAACATCGTGATCTGCTGGATAAGGGTTTGCAGAAAATGCGGAAATTTCTCTTTGAACATCTGCCAACGAATAGCCAATCCAACCACTCCATTTGCCTATTTTTTGTTGTACCAATACATCAACTCCTTGACTTCGCTCATTTCCATTGAAAAATGTCTCTTGTAAAGCAAGATTTTCGCTCGATGAGGGTGTGAAGCGAAGACTATATTCCGTTATACCTGTGTTTTGTTTCGAATAAAACTCGACACTTGCCTGAAATGCATTTTTACTATAGTGCAAACCAACAATTTGATGAACAGAACGAATAACCGGTAGCTCTGCACCTTCTGCCAATAACCAAAATGGACGATTACCCGCAAATATATCTTCCC
>CAYNRA010000087.1:0-10866 GCA_964399465.1 uncultured Cytophagales bacterium | reverse complement strand
GCTGCAGCTTTGAATTGAAGATGAGGTGTCAGTTTTCCCTGCAAGGCAAACCTAGGTTCTGTATATATTTTTTGGGTAGGACTATAATAATTTATCCGAATTCCAGGCTGAATTTCCCATTTCCCTACTTGCCAAGTGTCTTGTAAATAGCCAACCCACGTCGTAGCTGTTTGCTGCTTGTTCGTAAGTTCTGTGGTTTCATTTTGCGTAAAAAGATAGGAAACCGCCTGCTTAGTTAGCAATGTTCCCCATTCAATTTGATGCCGCAAAGTAGGGTTCCACGTCATATCCCACTTGATGGATATATCCTCGATGGTGTTTTTTTCAATACTTCCCTCTTTTTGTTGTTGGGTAGAATCGCGTGCGATATCTGTGTAAAAATCGCGGTTATTGAAATACGAAGAATAACTGACTAATGCGTTGCTGTACAAGGATTTAGAAAATTGGCGCGACCATTTTAAACTAGCTCCTGTATTTCCCCAACGACTAATATCGGTGGTAGAAGAAAGTAAACTAGGATCTATGGCTGTTTCCCCTGGTAGAGGCAAATAATTGGAAGCATCGTCTTGAAAAGAATTATCCATTAAATCATATCCTTGAAAAATACTTAATGCTAAAATATCCTTGGAGGTCGGACGGTAAACCATCTTGGCATTGACGTCGTAAAAATACGAATTAGCAAAATTAGTCGTCTGGTCCATCGAACCACTTGAGGAACCATCTGGAGTTACCTCAATTGTACCACTTGAAGAACCCGAAGATTGATTTTCGGAATTGCTAAAGAATTTTTGAAGGATGGAGGAATATATAGGGCTCTGCCATGAACGACGACCAGTAACTAAAAACGTAATTTTTTTACCAATAGGGCCTTCCAAGAATGCACTTCCACTGATGAGCCCCATTTCTCCACCGACATTGAATTGCTTTTGGTTGCCATTTTTACTCGTTATGTCGGCAATGGCAGAGGCACGTCCCCCAAATTTTGCTGGAAAACCACCTCGATACAATTGGACGTCTTTCAAGGCATGAGGATTGAATGCTGAAAAGAATCCATTGAGGTGATCGACATGATAGACGGTAAATCCATCGTATAATATCAAGGTTTGGTCTGGTGTACCTCCACGAACGTACAGCCCCGCAGATGATTCCTGCGCCGCACTAACTCCTGGAAGTAACTGCAAAGCCCGAAGGATATCACGCTCACCAAACGAAGGTAATTTGGCTAATAAGGCGGTATTTAACCGTATATACCCCGCCGAACCTTGACTCGAAATTCCCGTTGTTACTCCTTTTACTTTTACTTCGTCCAGCTCTTTTGTTCGTGGTTCTAGACTCAGAATAAGGTCTTTTGTAGTTTCACCTATGGGAGCTACTGTTTTCATTCGTAATGTTTTATAGCCCAGATAACTTACATTGAGTTCGAGCGTATCCGTAGAACGTACCTGCATCAAACTAAAATAGCCATCTACATTGCTTTGTAACGTGAACCGGATTCGTCCCAAACCAGAAATCGTAGCATAGGGGAGTGGCTCGCCTGTAGTGGCATCTATAATTTGCCCGCGAATGGTGTGCCGTGATTCCTTTTCTTGTGCCTTACTCGCCGTCGCCAGGAACACAAAAAGACTTGTAAATAAAAAAAAGTGACGCATACTGTACTTTGTTTTGATGAGTAATAGAGAGCCTCGTATTGTCCTCTTTTATACTCATTCCTCCGTATTTTTTTATTTTCTTGATTATTTTTTCATTCTGTATGAGTATAAAAAGCGGTTTTTCGAGACTAGGAAGAAAATATCGAATGGGAAAAATGAAAAAACGTTTTAGATGTCTCCAAAAGGGCTTTCTTAGGCTCGGACAAGTCTGTTTTTTGGGCCTTTTTGGCTTCTACAGCCAAGCACAGTGGAAAGTAGGCATTGTCTCAGGTGTAAATAAAAATCACCTTCAAACAAATACTGTTTTTGCCACAAGCCAAGTACGGTATGAAGATAAATGGGGCAAAGAGTTTGGCATTACAGCGCAAAGGTCAATTTCTGACTGGTTTAGTATCGGTACTGGGCTCATTGGAGCAGAAAAATCATACCAACGGAGTAGAACCGGTTATTTTCAAGAGGAATACCAACTGTTCAAAAATAGCTATATCCAAATTCCGTTAGCTGGTACTTTTCGTTTTGGAGGAGAAAAACTAAAGGGCTTTCTCCGTTTGGGAGCAAATACAGATATCTGGATAAATAAACGAACAAAGGGAAATCTATTTAATGTCGGGGATATGTTTCCTTCTGAAACAACTTATCCCAAAGGGATTTTGTCAGACGAAGCTGGATTTACACAGTTCAATTTAAAGGAGTCTTTTCATCCAACAACCGACCGCTTGCTTCAACTTGGCTATCAGATGGGCGTAGGGGCTCAGTATCAAGTGACTAAACAAATAGCTCTTGAACTCGAATTCTCCGAACAGCAACAACAAAGTATGGTCAAAAATTACATGCGTGATGTCGTCCCAAGACGCAACCATACACAGCACATTCGCCTAGGTATTACATGGAATCTTCAAAACAATAATCCGAAAAATGAAAAATAATCCGATAAAACGAGCTGTCATTCTAGTACAACATTTCTTGAAAAAGTATGTTACTTCCCTTACTTTTCTTGTATTTCTACTTGCCTTAGAAGCATGTGACTTTGAGGTAAATCCTGATAATCAAGAAAATACAAATATTATTTCGACAAATTTTCGTGCTTTCTTTGATGCCTATTGGCGTGAAATGAACCGAAGTTACGTGTTTTGGGACATAGACGGAACCGATTGGGACAAAGTATATACCGAGTATGCCCCCAAATTCGATACATTGGAAATTGGCAATCAAGCACACGAGAAAATTGCAGGGATGTATTTCCGTGAAATATTATCGGGTCTATCTGATTCTCACTACAATGTGGATTTCTCTAGTTTCAGAGGAATGACGCAAAACGATACGATTATCAATGGCTTGTTTTTGCCCGGGACTTCATTTTCGCCTGCTTTATGGAGAAAAGCACAAGCGGAAAATTTTTATCTCGGACTTTTAGACCCCGCTACCCCAGATTTGTATGCCGATGTTGATTTTCAGAATTATTTAGACCCAGAAAATCGCTACCGTGTCTCAACAGATAATGGCGGTTTGACCAAACCAGAAGAACTATTAGTTGGTACAATTCAACAAAAAATTCTCTATATCCGTATTTCTACCTTCAATCTAACTTCCCGCTATTCTTTTGATAACAAAGTACGTGAGGCACTTAATTTCTTTTTTAAGACACTAGCGGCAATTCCATCAAACAAAATCAAAGGGATTATTGTGGATATCCGACAAAACGGCGGCGGAGATTTACGTGATTTGAATTTACTGATGGGAAGATTTGTAAGTAAGCCGACGCATTTTGGTTACCAACATTATAAAAATGGAGATAATCGCCTAGATTACACCCCTTGGTTGCCCTTTTTTGTCAAACCCAATCTCGAACTAAATCCCAACCCCAAAGATTGTCCAGTTCCTGTCATCGCATTGATAGACGCGCATTCCATCAGCATGGCCGAAATCACTGCGTTAGCCATTCGTGGGCTTTCTGAAAAAAACAAGCTCATCGGTGAAACTACCTGGGGGGCGATGGGTGCATTGACTGATAAAAATATTCTGACGGGAGGGAGTTTTACAATTGGCATAAATCGTGCCTCTTATACATATACGTCTTCCGCTGCAACCGTAGATAAACAGTTCAAATCGTACGAAGGCAAAGGCATTCCACCTGATATGAAAGTGCAATACGATCCTGTATCTCTGGGCGAAGGCATAGACAGACAATTGGAAGCCGCTATCCAACAATTTAATTGATTCATTATTTTTCTTTTAATCAAGATGAAAAAAATACTTGTTCTTCTACAAATAGTTCTTGTTTTTCAGCTAATTGGGCTGTGGAGTTGTCAAGAAGATTTCATGACGGGATCGGTTGAAAACTTTATTCAGTCAGATGCTGTGGGTGTCCCCAGACAATTAGAAGCCAAACTGACACCAGCCAATGAGATACATGTAAAATGGGAGTCCGTCAAAGACGCGGATAGCTATCGATTATACGTATCCGAACAAGCTGACTTTTTAACTCTCGTACCTGGTTTTCCTGAAATAAAAGTGAAAGACAATGAATGGTTCATTGAAACGGGTATTCTGCCTAATCGAACGTATTACATTCGTGTGCTTGCAGAGAATAAAGAGAACTTGAAAAGTAAGTTTTCTGAAACAGTAAAAATTGAAGTTCCAAATGGTGATGCGAGAATGTATTTTGTGCTTAACCCATTTCCAACTTCCCAAATGGTCTCGACTGTAGATAAAGTGAATGGACAACTGGAATGGTTGGGCTATAATTTTCAATTTTTCCTAGGAATTGGTCAAAAACTAATAGGTTTGACAGGTGATAAAGACATTGTAGCAGTTTATACATTTCAGGATTTTTTTGTTGTGGATAAGTCGAATGGAGAATTGAAGTGGAAAAAAACAATCAATGGCTTGAGAGCAATTCCGTTCATGACATCTCAACATATTGTGGTAGCTGCTTTGGATGGTTTTGTTTACGCTTTTGATAAATCAACGGGCAATGAAAAATGGCGTTTCGATACAAAAAATCCCATTCATGCTGCACCTACGGGGTATAAGGATGTCATTTATATCGTAAGTAAACAAGAAATAATTGCCTTGTCCGAAACGACAGGTACTATTTTGTGGCAAACTCCCGCAGCCGTTTCCGAAGACTGTAGTCCAACCATTCAAGAAGGACTTCTGTATTTTTCTACCACAGATAAGAAGGTAAATGCGGTAGATATCCAAACGGGAATAAAAAAATGGGTACTTGATTTGAAAGAATCTTCGCTGGGTAGTCCCACGGCAGCAAATGGTCATTTGTACGTGAGTACAAAAAATGGACAAGTTATGGCCATTGAAAGTGCAACAGGAAAAATCAAATGGACGTTTCAAAATACAACTTCTTGGTACGGGAGTCCACTCCTTGGAAAAACAGAATTGGTACTTTTGGACGAAAAAAAGCAAGTACATATTTTCGACGCGCTTTCAGGCGTAAAAAAAGGCGAGCTCCAATTGGAAAACTTACCTAGCAGCCCTTGTACTATCTCTAAATTTGGCTACCTTTATATACCTGCACAGGGCGAGTTTAGTGCGGATATTTGGCGTATTCGTCTGTCAGATAAATCCATTATTCGGACAATTCTCGATGAAGTGGGACAGTTTTCAGTAACAACTACTATACTTGTGGAAGCAGGGGATGGTGAATTTGCCTATCCAACAGAAAGTGGAAATAAGAACTAATAAATGAAACGGAGGAGGAAGCTTACAGCTCTTTCCTCCGTTTTTGATAAAATGGAAGAAAATAAATTAGTACAATTACTCGAAGACCCGCGACTACGAGAATATATTTACTCACCCTCGGATGCCGTCATGCTGTATTGGCAAACATATTTAGCTGAAAATCCCATGGAGGTGTCGAATTTTCGAAAAGCGGTTTTACTTGCTAAGGCCTTAAACGATTCTCCCGAAGTCTCTCCGCAAGAAGGGCAAGATGCTTGGGAACGTTTTGAACGCGCTACATTTGGTTCATCTGTATTTCAAGTGCAGCGAAAAAAATACCGTTGGGCTGTTGCTGCTAGTATTTTCATGGCGGTTTCAGTGGGATTATGGATGTATTTGGCACAAATAAATACAATTTATCAAACCTCTGCCGGTGAAATTGGCCGATTTTCCTTGGCAGACGGTTCCGAAATTACCCTTCATGCCAATGCCCGATTCACAGAAAAGAAATTTCCATGGCTCTCCGCAAAAAGAGGCGGATCGCTAGAAGGCCAAGGGTATTTTAAGGTGCATAAAGGGAAAAAACCGTTCGTTGTTCGGACGCAATTCTTTGAAGTTGAGGTCGTAGGAACACAATTTGAAGTGGCTACACGACCTTGGAAAAAAGGGGTGTATGTAAATGAAGGAAAGGTACATGTATTGTTATCCCATACCTTAAATAAGAAAATTACCCTTACAAAGAACGAACAAATTGAGCTAGATAAAACAGGAAATTGGCAGAAAAATAGCGGCAGAAAATTGGAAAGTCCCAACTGGACAAAAGGCGAATTTAATTGGATAAATGTTTCTTTAGAGGAGGTCGTAAAGGAAATTGAGTCGATTTATTCTATTCAGATAAAAGTAGATGCGTCTGTTTCCAATAGAATGATTTCGGCTTCTTTGCCTATTGTTAAAAATCCAACGGAATTACTGGATATACTTACAGGTGGTTTGGGAATAAGATGGGAGAAACAAAATGAAAAAGAATATCGACTGTCTTTAACTAAATGATATCATGTACTTCATACTGCGACTACTTGTTTGCCTGCTACTTTTTTTTTCATTTTCATCGCTTAGGGGTCAAGTGACTTTGCAAAAGGCGCTTACGGAATTAAAGAAAAACCACACCTTTTTTTATATTTATGAGCCCAAATGGACAAATCTGCTCGTACAACCAAGTACGCACCCAACGGCACCTGTTCATGTACAATTGGAAGAAATATTAGCTAATTCACCGCTCACATTTCAAAAAAATAACCAGGCAGTGTTTTTGATTTCCCTACGCAGGCAATCAAGTGCAAAAAAAGAAATTACACCTGTATATATACAAAGATATGTTTACGAAGTTCGGGTTCTAGACAAAGATTCGTTATTCACTTTACCCGAAACCTGGGTAGTAGGTGAAAATATATCTACATTTACAGATTCTCTAGGTCTTGCTTCTTTTTATAGTGTAAAACCCCAATTGATACTCCAGTTAAAACGTTTAGGCTATAGGCAAGTTGAGTTGCAAATGACTTATCAACAAGGAGATACGACGATTTACTTGGAGTCGTCACCTACAGAATTAGCCGAGGTAAAAATCAAAACAACTAACGCAAATTTCCCTCGGTCAGTTTCCGAAATAAGGTTGGAAGAAATACAAGCGATGCAAATTCCATTTCAGCCATTTGGTTCGGATATCCTTTATTTTTTACGTTTAATACCAGGTGTTTCTCCCGTCGTTGAGCCTACAAACGGGGCGTATGTTCGGGGTACAACTCCCAATCAGACTATGACTGTTTACGACGAAATTCAACTCATACAACCAGAACACTTCTTAACAACGACGGGTTTTCTTCCAACAGAACAAATAGGAGCAGTTTCATTGGATAAATCGTTTATTCCTGCTCGTTTCGGAGGACGACTGGGCGCTTTACTTTTGCTAGAATCCAAAAAGCAAAAAGAAATAGCAAATCAAGTCCAATTGTCTGTCGGTATTTTTCAGTCACGCGCAACATGGGAACATACGTGGGGAAAAAAATGGAGTATCGTTGCTTCAGCTCAGAAAAATATCCCTTCTCCGTACTTAACAAGGCTTGGGAATTATTTGGTCAATCATCGAACACTAACTCTACCCAATGAAATTGCGCAAAAAATTGCTTTTCATGATGCGACAATGACATTAAATTTTGAGGCGAATTCCCGTTTTTCAATGAAGTGGACTTACTTTCAGTCGGCGGATAAATTTGTATCAAAACCAACTATTTCAGCCACTTATCTATATGGAAATCTTATTCATTGGCAGAATAAAGGGGCAAGTTGGCAGGTAATGAAAAAATGGTCGCCCACACAAAGTACTTATTTGAAGACAAGTATGTCTGTGAATATACAAACTATTCAAAACCAACAAGAAAGTTCTGATTCTACTTTCCAAGGAAATAACGGACTTGAGTGGGCTGTTGGTATTGGGAATTACACGTCAAGGAATCAAGTAGCTGAAGTAGAAGCGGCACATAAATTAAGTAATAATCGCTTTGAATTACAATCAGGGTTTATTGGGCAATTTTACAACAGTGCGTTTATCAATTCAACGGTGGTTTTGACAAATGGAGTGGAAAATAGAGAAACAAATTTAGTTAGCCCGATTTTATATACAGATGCCCGCTTACATTTTACTCCTTATGTGTCTTTCGATACAGGGATAAGAATAACACGTTTCCCTCTTTCGTCCGCAGCTGTTTTAGAGCCTCGTTTTCAATTAGAAGCGAAGAAAAAAAAATGGTCCGGAAACGTATTTTATACTCACCAAAGTCAAGCCTTAATCAAATTAGCTTTGCAAACCATTCCGTCGCATTTCAATGGTATTTGGGTTTTGGCAGATGGAAAAGATATTCAGGTTGCGCAAGCTCAGATGAGTGGCATCAATACAGAAATCAATTTTCGAAAAGGAGCTTTCTTATTTCATGTATTTCAAAAAAAGCAAACCAATTTAACAGAATTTATTCCCAAATATATACCAAGTACGACGCCTGCATTTGATATAGGTAGAAGCAAAGGTTGGGGCATGGAAATGGCTTTAAGATGGAATACTCAGCAACTTAAAAACCAGTTTGATTATACGTGGAATCAAACCTATTTTGCATTTCCTCGTATTTCGGACAATACGTGGTTTCGCGCACCCTACATCCCGCAGCATGAATGGAAATCCTGGCATGCTTTCACTTGGAAACAATGGACGATTTCCTCTACCTTTGTTTTTGCTATCCAACGTCCATTTATTTTGGAATCCTTTCAAGCAGATGCACCCCGGAGTGTCAATCCGTTGGAGTATAATGCCAATACCTTAACTCCTTACCATCGCCTCGATGTTGGTTTGAGTCACCATTTTTCCTCTACCTTTTCCCTGCATTTTTCGATACAAAATGTATATAACCGCAAAAATGAGTGGTACAGAGTCATTGAAAACGAGAAGATACGCTCCATTCATCAATTTGGAATCATTCCATCATTCTTTGTTAAGTACAACATTTCTACGAAAAAATAAGCTATTCTTTGGTTTCCACTAAAGGATTCTTCATTCGTCTTTGGGCGTAAATGTGTATCTTTGCGGCTTATTTGTATCGAATAAACCAAGTTGAACTGTAACGCAACAGATTCCATTTATATTAAAATGAAATATCCAGAGTACAAATCCATCAATTACGCG
The DNA here is from genome assembly GCA_964399465.1 of uncultured Cytophagales bacterium. Classification (GTDB taxonomy): domain Bacteria; phylum Bacteroidota; class Bacteroidia; order Cytophagales; family Spirosomataceae; genus CAYNRA01. The sequence continues at coordinate 1,812 of CAYNRA010000087.1, read as the reverse complement.
GAGGTAGCCGACGAAATCCTGTCGTTCTGGCAAACGCAAGCCATTTTTGAAAAATCCATCACAGTCCGAGAAGGAAAACCTACGTTTACTTTCTATGAAGGTCCTCCTTCTGCCAACGGTGCTCCTGGAATTCACCACGTAATGGCGCGTACAATCAAAGATATTTTCTGCCGATACAAAACATTGCAAGGTTTTCAGGTTCACCGGAAAGGTGGATGGGATACGCACGGTTTACCCATTGAACTCCAAGTCGAAAAAGAACTCGGAATTACCAAAGAAGACATTGGTAAGTCTATCTCGGTGGCTGATTACAATAAAAAGTGCCGCGAAACTGTCATGCGTTTTACGAACCAATGGAACTCATTGACAGAAAAAATGGGCTACTGGGTGGATCTCGAAAATCCGTATGTCACCTATAAAAATGAATACATCGAAAGTATCTGGCATCTGTTAAAAAAACTCTACGATAAAAACTTACTTTACAAAGGATATACTATTCAGCCGTACTCACCTGCTGCTGGAACTGGGCTCTCTTCCCACGAACTGAACCAACCCGGCTGTTACAGAGATGTAAAGGATACTTCGATGACGGCTCAGTTTAAAGTCGAAAAGTCAGCGAAGTCCCAGCCACTCTTTGATGCTACACAAGATACAAATGCGGAGGTTTTTATCCTTGCCTGGACAACTACGCCCTGGACTTTGCCTTCCAATGCAGCACTTACAGTCGGCAAAAATATTACCTATGCGCTTGTAAAAACATTCAATCCATATACCTATTTACCCGTTTATGTATTGCTCGCCCAAGACTTAATAGGTAAGTATTTCTCTGACAAAGGAAAAGATGGAGATTTTGAAGGATTTGCTTCAAGCGACAAAAAAACACTTCCTTGGCAAGTCGTCTATACCTGCCAAGGTGCTGATTTAGAAGGAATTACCTATGAGCAATTATTGCCGTATGTACAACCTGAAAAACCGGCATTTCGCGTAATTATTGGTGATTTCGTTACGACAGAAGACGGTACCGGCGTGGTACATACTGCACCTACTTTTGGAGCTGATGACTTCCGGGTTGCCCAGCAAAATGATATTCCTGCCATCTTGGTCAAAGACGAAGCAGGGAAAGAAATGCCCCTTGTTGACAGACGTGGTCGCTTCGTTAAGGAAGTGACAGACTTCGCAGGTGAATTTGTCAAAGAAGCCTATCTCTCCGAAGAAGAAAAGGAAATAGAACGTCAAAAACAAGGCCGCGACAAGTATTTATCCGTTGATGAACGCATCGCTATTTTGTTAAAAACAAAAAACAGAGCCTTCCAAGTACAAAGATACGACCACTCGTACCCGCATTGCTGGAGAACAGATAAACCCGTTCTTTACTATCCGCTAGATAGTTGGTTTATTCGTACTACAGCTCTCAAAGATAAATTAGTAGAACTCAATCAGACCATCAATTGGAAACCAGAATCGACCGGAACCGGACGTTTTGGGAATTGGCTCGAAAATTTGGTCGATTGGAATTTGTCACGAAGTCGTTATTGGGGAACTCCATTGCCTATCTGGCGGAGCGAACAAGGTGAAGAACTTTGCATAGGTTCGATGCAAGAATTGGTTGATTACGCTACCAAAGCAGTTGAATCCGGAGTTCTATCTGACGAGCAATCTGCTAGTAATAAGGCGTTTATTGAATCTTTTGGCACAGAAGAGTTTGACTTACACCGCCCCTACGTGGACGATGTCTTCTTGGTGTCAGATTCTCAAGAAGTAATGACAAGAGAGACAGATTTGATAGATGTTTGGTTTGATTCGGGTGCGATG
>CAYNRA010000086.1:0-11773 GCA_964399465.1 uncultured Cytophagales bacterium | reverse complement strand
ATGGTGTAAGTGCAGGTATTAACAGTTCTGTAGTGAATATACCTACCTACTCGTGGAATGTAATGGTGATTGCCCATGAAATTGGGCATAATATGGGTTTACCTCATACCCATTCATGCAATTGGGCGGACGGTTCTAAAGATGCAAACAATGCGTTTATTACTCAGGCAATTGATAATTGTGGGACGAATGCGGGGTACAAAGAGGGTGATTGTATAAATATTCCTACACCGACCAATGGGGGAACTGTGATGAGTTATTGTCATTTAATTTCCGGGGTTGGAATTAATCTAGCGAATAATTTTGGGCCTTTACCTGGCGCAAAGCTACGTGCAGAAGTACAAGCATTAAATTCTATTTTACCTTCTGTCATTGCGCCACCGGCTGTGCAAGAAGTGGAGACCTCTTGTACTCCACAGAGTTATCTTCTTCGTGCATTCGGCTGTGAGTCAAGTACATACAAGTGGTATGATGCGCTTTCAGGTGGAAATGTATTGCAAACAGGTAGTAGTACATATACAACTCCTGTAATATCGTCAAATAGAACTTATTATGTCTCTTGCTTGGTGGCAGATTGTGGAGAGTCATCTCGTGCAGCTGTATCTATCCAAGTAGGTGGTCAAGCGGATAGTCCTACAGTAACAAATGCATACTTTTGTGGTAGTTACGAAGGTTCAATTACACTATCATCTTCAAATTGTCCTTCAGGAACAGTCAAATGGTACAGTAGTTTGAACGCCAGTGAAGTTTTGGCAACCTCATCTACTTTTACTACGCCTATCATAGATGCTCCGACAACGTATTATGCTACTTGTTCTATTTCAGGGTGTGGGGAGTCTTCTAAAATACCTGTAACAGCATCTGTAGTTGAAAAATGCGATCATTGTACGGCTACTACTTCGTTAAATTGTACAGATAATGATGTAATAACTGGAGTTATTCTACGGAATGGGAGTTCAACTATTTTTTCAAATTCTTCTGGTTGTTCTACAAGTGGCTATTCTCTGTATCCGTATGTAATTCCGACGCTACAAAGTGGTGAAACGTATGAATTGACTGTTCAGTCACCGGGAGAATACATAGATGGGCTTCGTATTTGGTTGGATTATAATAAAAATGGTGTGTTTGAAACTTCTGAAATTATTAAAACGAAAACACCCTCTCTTTGGACTTCTGATGTGACAACTTTTACAATTCCAGATACTACTTTGAGTGGGCAAATACGGATGCGTATAGCATTATTGTACGATGCTGTTTTTGAGACAGGCTGTGGTGATTTACCTGGTGCATCGCTAGGTTATGGTGAAATGGAAGACTATATTTTTACGATTTGTCCAAAAGTTATTTTACCAAGAGCAACTACAGATAATATAACTACTGGTAAAGTAAAACAACGGGCTTCCGTTTCTATTTCAGCGTCTAATCAAATTTCGGGTGGGAGTGTCATTTATCAAGCGCAACGAGCTGTGCAATTAGAACCAGGTTTTCAAGCAACTAGTGGGAGTGTATTCTCAGCCCAAGCAGGTACTGGTTGTGCCTCTCTGTGAGGTTACATGATAAAGAAGAAGAAATCCTATAACTAATCAATGCCAAATATTATTCGGCATTGATTAGTTATATTTTTTAGCTATGAATATGTCGAAATAAGTGAATTAAATCTCTTTTTTCGAGTGAGTTTTATGAAATTAATTCTGTGAAAGCTTCTTGTTATCTCTTTGACAATGACTCCATGAACTCAGTAAAACTAGGTAGGATTTTATCTTTATCAGAGACCAACGGGTTGGCAATGCCCCAGTCTATGCCGATAGTTGCATCATCCCAACGAACGCCATCTTCACTGGCTTTGTGGTATAAATTCGTGCATTTATACGAAAATATGGCATCCTCTAATGTAAGGAATCCATGAGCAAGTCCAGGTGGAATATAGAGCATATTGTGCTTTTCGGTGCTTAGTTCTACTGCTACATATTGACCGAGTGTGGGCGAGTTTGGTCGTACATCCACGGCTACATCCAATACCTTTCCAGCAATGACACGAACAAGCTTGCCCTGTGCATACGGAGCATGTTGAAGATGCAGACCTCGCAAAACTCCTTTCGTCGAGTACGACTGATTATCCTGGACAAATTCTTCTGTGATGCCATTGGCAACAAATAATTCCCGTTGGTAAGATTCAAAAAAGTAGCCTCGCTCGTCGCCAAAAACGCGTGGAATGATCTCAATAACACCTTCAATATGTGTGGGTCGAAATTCCATAATATCGTTGTAATAGTCTTTGATTAATGCGTAAAAATAAAACAATTGTTTCAATGATTTGAGAAATAAATACGAAAGGCAGTATCTTCGGGGGTTTTTAAAAAAAATAGACGAAAATCTCTGTATGACACGCGCGCAGCTTTTGGAACAAATTAGACAAAAAAAATCATTTTTATGTGTAGGGTTGGATCCTGATATGGGTAAAATTCCTCCACATTTAACGCATGAACCAGATCCGATTTTTTCATTTGCGAAGGAAATTATTGATGCTACTGCACCCTTCGCCGTAGCATATAAACCCAATATTGCTTTTTTCGAGGCGTGGGGTGTCAAAGGGTGGGAAGCTCTCCAAAAAACCTTAGAATATATTCCAGCCAATTGCTTTACGATTGCGGATGCCAAACGTGGGGATATTGGAAATACATCTAGTTTATATGCCAAAGCTTTTTTTGATAAGAAAGCATCTGGACTATCATTTGACTCCGTGACTGTCGCACCGTATATGGGGCGCGATTCTGTAGAACCGTTTTTACAATTTGACGATAAATGGGTGATTTTGTTGGGGTTAACCTCCAATGTAGGTAGCCAAGACTTTCAGTATTTACGCACAGAAAACAATACATTCCTCTTTGAAGAAGTACTTCGTATCTCACAAACTTGGGGTAATGAAGATAACCTGATGTATGTGGTAGGGGCAACACAAGCCGCTAGTTTACAAGCTGTTCGACAAATTATTCCAAACCATTTTTTACTAGTTCCAGGTGTAGGTGCACAAGGTGGAAGTCTGGAAGAAGTAGCTAAAAATGGATTGACGAAAGAGTGTGGTTTATTGGTTAATTCATCACGTGGAATTATCTACGCTTCGTCTGGGAAAGATTTTGCTGAGAAAGCGGCAGTAGAAGCAAAAAAAATTCAAGAGGAAATGGCTGTTTATTTGCAAAACTTTGGTATTTTGAGCTACTAATTAAAAGTAGCCATGAATGAATTTTTTCTCCACTACGTGTGGCAGTATCAAAAGATGCGCACGAGTGAACTCTTTACGACCCAAGGACAGGTTCTTCGGGTTATTCGACCGGGTTGGTCTAATCCACATGCTGGCCCTGATTTCCTAGAAGCACATTTGCTCATTGATGACTTGGAGTGGATCGGACATGTAGAAGTCCATTTTTTATCGTCCGACTGGTTAGCGCACCAACACTCCAGTGACCCCGCGTATGATTCTGTCATTTTGCATGTTGTTTGGGAGCAAAAAAAGGAAATTGCTTATAAAAATGGGATTCCTATTCCAACACTTGAACTTAAATCAATCACTCCTCCCGAATTAATTGGTCGATATATTTCATTAACGACGAATCCTACGCGCATTGTTTGCCAAGGGAGTTGGCCTTCTGTGGAGTCTATTTACAAACAACAAGCTATCGATCGAGCTTGTATTGTGAGACTTGAAAAAAAAGTGGAAGAAATTGCACTGATTTTTCAAGCATCCGAAAATAATTGGGAGGAAACAGCTTACAAATGGTGGGGTGGAGCTTTTGGTTTTAAGCTCAATAAGTTGTCTTTTTTGCATCTTACTGAGATTGTTCCATTGGCTATATTGCAAAAACAAAGAGGAAATATCTTACAAACGGAAGCTACCTTATTTGGGATGGCAGGTTTATTACCTGAGATAGTCATAGCGCAACAAAGTGAATATGTCAAACAAATAAGAGATGAGTTTGCATTTATCCAACGAAAATATTCATGGTCGGAACGGAAGATGGAGACGGTATCTTGGCAGTTTGCACGTACTCGACCTGGAAACTTCCCAACGGTTCGATTGGCACAATTTGCCCAATTTATTCAAAAAACGGCTCATATTTCTTCGCAAACATTGGCCATAAAATCCATTGAAGAGGCAATTCATTGGTTATCATTGACGCAATCGTTTTATTGGCAAAATCAGAATACATGGGAGCATGCAGCTAAGAAAAAAAGGCAAGGAATGGGGAAAGATTCGATTCATTTACTCGTAATCAATGCCATCGTTCCTTACCAGTTTTTTTATGGTCAATATTTCGATTTACCAGAGATGATGGATAACTCACTCCATTTATTGTCTTTGTTACCTGCTGAGAACAACACAATTATTCAGAATTGGAAAGTGTTGGAGGAGAATCCCAAAGATGCGTATGAATCACAAGGATTGATAGGTCTCTATACACAGTTTTGCCAGACAAAGAAATGCTTGGAATGCCCTGTAGGTCAACAAATTATACAGAAAGAGCCAGGTATTGATTAAGCTATAGGAGGTACTTTGGGTTCTGGGGGTGGAATGATTGCTCGAATGGTTTCTTTATCTTTTATAGGACGAAAACCGAGTTTTCTACCTTCTTCCAGCATAAATTCAAAGGCTAAGTCAAATTCATTTGGAATGACGCCGTCTAACATAGCTTCCCGAATACTGAGTTTGATTTGTCCTACCTCTCTGGAGGGTTTGAGTCCGAACACTTCCATAATCATTTCTCCTGTAACAACTGGTTGGAAATTACGCAGCTTATCCTTCTGTTCGAGTTCTATGAGGAGTTCTTCTACTTTGTCGAAATTCTTCAAGTATTTCCGAACACGATTTGGGTCTTTGGATGTGATATCTGCACGGCAAAGAATCATGAGGTACTCAATATCTTCTCCTGCGTCTACTAAAAGGCGTCTAAGTGCGGCGTCTGTCACCCCTTCTTTAGCAACAGCAATGGGGCGTAGGTGGAGGCGAACTAGGTTTTCTACCATGCGCATTTTATGATCTAGTGGTAGTTTAAACCGTCTAAAAATTCCCTTTACCCAACGTGCGCCAAGTTCTTCGTGGCCATGAAAAGACCAACCTATCTTAGGATGAAATTTTTTGGTAGCTGGTTTAGCGATGTCGTGGAGAATAGCTGCCCACCTTAGCCATAAATCGTTTGATTTGGCGGCAGTATTATCGAGTACTTGCAAGGTATGGTAAAAATTATCCTTGTGACCTTTGCCATCCATGGTTTCAACCCCATGTAACTTAACCAAATCAGGGAAAATAATCGAAAGCAAACCTGTTTGAAATAAAAGTTTGAAGCCATAGGAGGGAGTAGGACTCAAGATGATTTTATTTAACTCATCCGTGATACGCTCTTGTGCTAAAATAGAGACGCGCGATTTCATTTTTTTGATGGCTTCGAAGGCGCTTGTTTCCATATCAAAGCCAAGTTGGGAGGCGAATCGGATGGCACGAAGCATTCGTAGAGGATCATCTGAAAACGTTAGTTCTGGATCAAGAGGAGTTCGAATAAGGCGATTGTCCAAATCTTTAATTCCTTGAAAGGGGTCAATTAATTCACCAAGATTGGCAGGATTAAGCGAAATACTAAGTGCATTGATGGTAAAATCACGTCTATTTTGATCATCCGTTAGCGTTCCATCTTCGACGATAGGTTTGCGAGATTCCGACCGATACGACTCTTTTCTTGCTCCGACGAATTCAATTTCAAGGTCTTGATAGCGAATTTGTGCTGTACCAAAACTTTTAAAGAAAGCAACTTTGCAATGATTTCCAAGGGAAGCGGCGACTTGCTCAGCAAAAGAAATACCACTCCCTACAACGACGATATCTATATCTTTTGATTCACGGTTCAAAAAAATATCTCGAACATACCCCCCTATAACATACGCTTCTGTATTGTGTTTCGCTGCCGTTTGCGCAAGGAGATGCAATATGGGCGTATTTTGAATTTTCTCTCTAAAGTGTGACAATGACTTTTTTCTTTCAAAATTAAAAAATAAAGAAGCTTAAACCAAACAGACATTCTTACAGTGCACTTGTATATTAGTTATTTCAGTGCGTACATTTGTAAAAAAAGAAAGATATGCTACTTAGACAATTAGAATATATTTTAGCGGTACAAAAATTTAAGAGTTTTACAAAGGCAGCTGAGCACTGTTGTATTACGCAACCTACTTTGAGCCAGCAAATAAAAGTTTTAGAAGATGTATTGGGCATCGAAATATTTAGACGGAATCCATTTTCTGTTACCAAAGAAGGTAGAGAAATCTTGGAAATGGCGTCCGAAATCGTTGCAAAGGCAAACGATTTAAAGAAACGCGCCAAACTTCTTGCTAAGGAACAACAAGCTGAGTAGAAGAAGGGCGGTAGTCTTTTAGTATTCTAGCCATGAAAACGAAGAATGACCACCGAGTGTAATCATAGGGCATTCCATAGACAAAATTTTGTACAAATGTGTGTAGTATGAATAAACATAAGAATAAAAGTGCTGGGTGTGAAGCCCTCTTGTATTCTTTAAATGCGTATTTAAGTATGTAAATGTGCATCCCTAAGTAAGAAAAAAAGCCAATGATACCTAGATCATGGAATGTTTGAATCATCGGGCTATCCACATACAAAGAATGGTAGCCATTACCTAAAAGTAACCACCACCATTCTTTGTTTTCTACGTGTTCAACTATCTTTTCGACTACCTTTCCGATGGTTTCTACGCGTCCAAGAGCAGATGCATCTGTTGTAATCTCTTTACTTGGGGATAAAAATGGGTTTTGCTCTTCAAAACTTAGAAAACTAAATACTTTCTCAAATCGGGAGCCGATAATCTGTGAAAACTGATTAAACGTACTCATGATATCCGTATAGGTGAGGTAATAGTATACAATCGATATTATAACAATAGCGACAAGAAACCCCTTCCATCCAAAAATCCATTTTAAAAGGAAATATACATTCGTGGGGGTTGCGCGAACATAGGTGTATGTAGCCCCAAAAAGTAGGAGAGCAATAATTGTTTGAAAGGATTGTGTTAGTGCAATTACTGCTAAGAAAATAAAAATGCTACCCAAATAGAATAAATTCCAAAAGATATTTTTGGTGAATGAACGAATCAATAAAGCTGCAACGAATCCCGCATAAGCAGCACGACCGTATATGTGTGGATTACCGATGGCATTTCCTTCGCCATCTACCTGGTAGGTGATCGCTGCCCGTTGCCCTAAAACGTATGCCGGATTTTGAATAACAATGATTACCATTGCTAGAGAGCCAAACAAGCAAATCCAGAAGGTAGCCTTTAAAAAACCATTTAAAAATTCGGAGGTAGGTGATGAGGCAAAGATAAATGCTGAGGCGACCAAAACTAAAAAGTAAACTAACTCTACGGTGGTATTTGTAAACCACCCTCTATTGGGCGCATATACCACTAGGTATAGGAGTGCAATGATCCAGTAGATAAGTATGGATGAAAAAATTGGTTTATTGAATGAATAGAGTCTGTCTGGATGACGAAAAGGAATAGCTAATAATAAACTTCCAAACGTGAATACAGCAGTAAATACAGTACTATTTGGTGCTAATCCAATGCCATCTCGAAGAAAGTAAATGACAGGTGTACCAAAAAAGAAAAAGCTAATAGCAAAGGATTTCCTATTTTTCTCAAACCTATTGATTAGCCAATCTATTAATGATAACATACTTTTTTATAGTGTGGTAAATTTTATCCTAATTATTTACAAGTGAATTTTCCACTTTTCAGTTTCTGTTCGAGACCTTTGAAACCGTAAAGTTAAAAATTCTTGTCTGTAACGTGTATACTTTACTTCGAAATGTCAAACTCTTGTGCTTTGTTCACGTTAAAAAGTCTATTCATGAAGAGTTTCTTGAATTTGTTTTGTATGAAGGTAAATACCTGCATCTATTTGAAAATTTGGTTGAAATAGCAAAGATTCTGTGTATTCAAGAAATAAGTTATGTTTGATTGGGGCATTCAAGCGTATTTTTCTTGCGTATAGTTCTGTCGGCTTATCTAGTATATTTTTAATTTCAAGTAAATCTACAGGTGTACATGGATGTCCAATGATTGGACTCCAAATGGTCTCATAATTAGGAATATGCAGTCGAACGCGGTAAAATACCTCATAGCGACGTGTGCAACGAGAAGTATCTAAATAAGAAGCTTCTGTGGTGCGGGAAATATCCTTGAAGTTGTTTGAATTTTCTACTGATTTTTGGATTTGGATAGGAATTGGAAATGGCTGATTTAATTGGATGAGTGTCCCCATACGTTTAGTCTCAACCTCTTGAATATAAGGATTTCCTAGGTATGATTTGATTGGAAATTGATAAAATGCAAGTACTCGTCTACCTCGTATATTTGAAAGTAGCGCTCCCAAATCAGGTATCGGATGATCCACATAAGAAGGAATATAGGTTATGTATCCACCCTCTATTTGCTTGTTTAGGTAAATAGTAACGGTGTTTGAAGATACACGGACGGAGTCAATGATTTCATTTTGAGTATGTGTCGTCTCATTGATGAAAAAATGGTTTTTTAACGTCCATTTTTTGCCATGCAGTAATGTGTCTTTGGGAGAAACCAACATTTGATTGTCTTGAAATATCAATCGCAATACATATTTGTCCGGAGAAAGTAAAATATGTTGAATATCCGGAAACTCAGTGTTGGTATCAGTGGGTATTCCATAAATTTTTGTCTTCAATAATTGAAAATATTCATCTGCTAATTGTGAATACCCTGCCGAGGTGTGGTGAAGGCCATCTCCCATTTCTACTCCTAATGCAGTCATGGTTTGTGTGGAAGGGAATAACTTGCTTGTCTTACGCATCCATTCTCGCAGCTCTCCCGCAGCTTCCAACGGTGTACAAGAATGTATATTTGTTTGGCAGTTAATAAACCAGTCCAATTCCCCAAGATCCGTACGCAGATTATTCCATAGTTGGGTAAATTGTGCTGGATATGCGTCAATATCTGGTTTCCAAGTACATCCTTCATTTTCCCCTTGCCTCCATAAAATAGCTCGAATTTTTCCTACAGCTCCTGCTAATTGTACACGTCTCACCAACCTTCCATAGATATTTGATACATCTTCAGGTCGAATAGTAGTACGGTTGGCTAAGTCTCGGATACCCATACCACCTACTGCACCATTAATAATACAAGTGGGTATCCCTGTTTCGTCTAAAATTTGTTGTTGAAGTCGCAGACCAATTCCGCCAACGCGTGCATAGGGTTCTTTTGCACGTGTCCATCGTAGTTCAGAATCCACATAGTTACCACCTATGAAGTCAAAGTTACGTAAATAGGTATCATCTATTTGCTGAGTAAGTTCATCGTAATCGGCTAATCCTATCATATTGGATTGGCCATAAAGAACATATATATCTCCACAAACGATGTGTTTTACATACCGAACAGAAACAGAATCGCCAGAGGGAGTATGTGCATAAATTTCACAAGTGTATTCCTTTTTTTGTGCAACGAATGTCGTACTAAACTCATACGTTGACTCTGTAGATTGGGATTTATCCAACGATGTTTTTTGGTAATGAAAGAGCGAACCCTCGGCCTTTATGATGGAAGAAATAGCTGAAAATGAATTGTTTAGTGTTTTTATTTGCCAAGTGTATCTACCTTGATTCGTTGTTCTTTCTCGAGGAACCAATTGATAATCAACCAATGATTTCTGGAAAATAATGCGGCTAACACCTTGATATGGGGACTGTATGAGGAAAAGCAAGGACATTATTTTAAAACAAACTGGTGCGTATGCTAACCAGTTTGTTTTATTTCTTTTTTTGTAAAGGGACATGTAGTATAGATTAGTTTAAACTAGAAAATCGGGTGGGTTTCATATAAATAGATTCTACCTTTTCAACAATTTTTCCTGACTTTTCAGAAGCATCACGTGCAGTAATCCACTTAGGGTCTTGCCGGAATCCGTCCCACGATTTTTGTGCACTCTCCACAGACTCATGTGCAACCCAATACAGCAACTTTGGTTGAGTTGCCTCTTTTTCAACAGTTGTAAAATAAGCAATATTGGCCATGCCGTGTTTTTCAAATAAGGCGCGTGTGTGTTTCTTAAACCGTGAAACCAACGCTGGAAGTCGGTCAGGTAAGCAAGTATACGAACGAAGTTCAAATACGGGGTCATTACCTTGATTTGCTTGACTTATTTTCTTGGAAAGGCTTGGTTCCATTTTTAGATAGATGGATTCAATGCGTTCTATGATTTTCCCGTTTTCTTCTGATTTTTGTGCGACTTCCTTCCAAACGGGGTCTTGAATGAATGCCTGCCAAGATTTTTCTCTTGCTTCTTGTGAAGGATATGCCAAAACATAGTACAGCGTTTTGTTGTCCGCTTTTGTAGGCAACCAGTAGCCAATATTTTCCATGCCATGCTTTTCGAAAAGCTTCGTCGTATGGTTCTCAAACCGTTGTAGCAGTGTTGGTAATTTCCCGTCAAGGCAATGATAAATGCGTAATTCGTAGAATTTATCTGTTGGTTTTTGTGCTTGTAGAAGCGAACTCAGCGAGCTACTCAATAAAATAAGTAGAGTAAAAATGAATTTCATATTCTTGTAAAAAGGAATAATGGTTGAATAAAAATCTAAATATATTCAGAATTAGGAAAAAACAACTAGAAATAAATGCTTTGTTTTACTTTTGTGCCCAAATAGTGACGTAATGGAGAATCAAGATAAAAGATTAAATAAATACATTAGCGAAACTGGTTTTTGCTCAAGACGTATGGCCGACCAGCTCATTGAGGAGCAACGGGTGACAATCAACGGGCAAATTCCGGCTCTTGGTACACGGGTAAAACCAACCGATGTAGTCTGTGTAGATGGCCAATTAATCCGTCCTGCTACTGAACAATGGGTTTATATTGCGTTCAACAAACCGCGTGGAATTACCTGTACAACGGAGCTTGATGTAAAAGATAATATCATCCAGTATATCAATCATCCACAACGAATTTTTCCGATTGGCCGCCTAGATAAACCCTCCGAAGGTTTGATTTTTCTGACGAATGACGGGGATATTGTTAATAAAATTTTACGTGCTGGTAATCAACACGAAAAAGAATATTTTGTCACAGTAGATAAGCCCGTCACAGCTGATTTTATCCAAAAGATGAGGAAAGGAGTTCCTATTTTAGACACTGTGACGCAACCTTGTTATGCTGAACAAGTAGATAAATTTGAGTTTAAAATCATTCTTACCCAAGGTTTGAACAGACAAATACGAAGAATGTGTCAATTTTTGGGCTATGAAGTAAAAAAACTGAAAAGAACGCGCATCATGCATGTTACACTAAAGGGACTTGGGATTGGGCAATGGAGAAATTTAACAGAACAAGAACTTGCTCTCATTCATGAAAAAGTAAAAACATCTAGCAAAACAGAAGAAGCATCTTTCCTTCAAAGTGAAATTGAATAACCCTCGATGAAAAGTCTTGTTACAAGTTGGATTACTCATTTTATCAAATGTGTTCATGATGCTCGCTTGGTATGGTCATCTGAAATTTGCAGAGTGGAAGTGGTTTCAGTAGGTTGGCTTCGTCGGTATTGTCTTGATAAGTTGGGGAATCGCATTCTTTGCGTATTTCTTTCAAGTTCCTGCCAATCAGAAATCGGATAGGTTTCAAACCCAATGGCGGACCTTTTTCACTTTTAGAGCTAATATTTTTGCAAGAAGTTATTTCTTTG
>CAYNRA010000085.1:0-12242 GCA_964399465.1 uncultured Cytophagales bacterium | reverse complement strand
ATCACTGTAAACTACATCCGTAGTATCTGTCAAATAGGGGACTAATTGAGCAATCAAATCCTTGCTTGTGAGGTAATCTCCCGCATTAATAAACCAAACGAAATCACCACTTGCATTTTCTAAACCTTTGTTCATCGCATCGTATAAACCCTCATCTTTTTCGATAATTAACTTATCAATACGAGATGCATATTCCTTGGCAATATCTAATGTTCTATCTGTTGACTCGCCATCAACTAAAATAAATTCAAAATCTTGGTACGTTTGCTCCGAGATACTTTGAAGTGTTTTTTCTATATACCTTTCGGCTTGGTAAGTTACAGTAATGATGCTGAGTTTAGGCATATCAAAGGTCTAACGAAATTCGGTTTCGCTTTAAAATTTTAGACAAAATTACCTGCTTAATCTGATGAAACCATGTATTTTTGTTACATTTTAGATTTTTTTTCAAAATAGTATCTTTACGTGAGCACTAAATGAATATTAGCGCTCTCCTGTTTTGGGCTAATTGTTTGTAAGAGAGTATTGACACTGTAGATTCTTTAGGTAAGTTGAGGATTTTTTCAAGACCTGTATCAACTCTATTAAACGCGTCAAATGTAACGTTTTGACTGCTTGTACGCGTTTGTTTGGTCTCATAGTTTAGCTAATTAGGGAGGCGAAGTACTTTCGAAAGTTTCTTCAGTTGTCCTACGTGTTTTGTGTGTACTTCCAATTTTACTACGCTAAAAACATAGTTTAAAACTTCTTTTGATGATGTTTGAGTACTTGAAAGGCCTACACAAAAAAATCAATATTGGGTCAAACAGAATCATTGAAAATGCGAAGTGGTTTAATCAAAGCTTTGTGCTATAAGTCCAGATAAAATCCATCTACTTGAATGCAGAATATTGTGCAAAATATATTTATCCATGTAGTATTTTTTAATTACGCTATCTTTGAAGCGTTTTTTCGTTAGAAATGTATTTTGAACAAGAGGTAGGTTGCATCTTCGAAAAATCATTGCGTTCTTTAAGCAATAGATTAAAAAAATAATTTTGTTTGCTAAAAGTCAACCGAAAGTGTATAATTGATTTTTTGAATAATAAGTTTGAACATCAACATAGATAAAATATTCTAGACGCGTCCATGTCATTTTTGGAAAGCATTTGGTGTATGGAGAATTTGAAACTATGTTATAATGTACTGATTATTAATAAATTAAACCTTAATAAATAAGTAGAGAAGTTAAACAGAAGAATTTGAAAAGATAAATAAATGATGAATTTGAAAGATAAAAAGGTTTTGGTAACCGGAGCTGACGGTTTTATTGGAAGTCATCTCGTGGAAGCCTTGCTTGAGGAAGGTTGCCAAGTGCGTGCATTTGTGTATTATAACTCGTTTAATTCTTGGGGTTGGATTGATACTTTTACTTCGGAGAAGAAAAAGCAATTAGACATATTTAGTGGTGACATTCGAGATCCTTATGGTGTAAAACAAGCAATGAAAGATATCGATGTGGTTTTTCATTTAGGCGCATTGATAGCAATTCCATACAGTTATCATTCACCAGATACCTATGTGGATACAAACGTGAAAGGAACATTAAATATATTACAAGCTGCCAAAGAACTAGGTACTGAACGTGTTTTAGTTACGTCAACTTCTGAAGTGTACGGAACGGCTTTGTATGTACCAATCGATGAAAAACACCCAAAACAAGGGCAGTCGCCTTATTCTGCAACAAAAATTGGTGCAGATGCACTTGCAGATTCTTTTTATCGGAGTTTCGGTTTGCCTGTTACAATTGTTCGGCCTTTCAATACATACGGACCTCGCCAAAGTGCCCGCGCTGTGATTCCTACAATCATCACTCAGCTCTTGCAAGGCGCATCTACTATTCAATTAGGTGCACTGCATCCAACCCGTGATCTTTTGTTTGTAAAGGATACCGTACAAGGATTTATCGAAATTGCTAAATGTGAAAAAGCAATCGGGGAGGAAGTCAATATTGCTATGATGGAAGAAATCACAATTGGTGATTTGGCACAGTATCTGATACAAAAAATCAATCCTTCTGCTGAAATAAAAACAGATGCACAACGACTTCGCCCTGAAAAAAGTGAAGTTGAACGTCTTTTTGGAAGTAATGAAAAGATAAAGAATTTAACGAATTGGTCACCTAATTATACACTCTTCTCGGGACTCGATGCTACAATTGAGTGGTTTTCCGACCCTAAAAACAGAGCAAATTATAAAACAGACATCTACAATATATAAGTTATGATGAAAGATGAATTTATACCATTGTCTGTACCTACACTCCATGGAAACGAGTGGGAGTTCGTAAAGGACTGTCTTGATACAAATTGGGTCTCATCGGTTGGTAGTTACGTGACTCGTTTCGAAGAAGATATACAAACATTTACGAGAGCATCTCATGCGGTAGCTACCATGAATGGAACTTCTGCATTACATGTTTCTTTGCGACTATTGGGTGTTCAAGCAGGTGAGTTGGTCATTGTACCCAATATCACTTTTGTTGCTTCTGCCAATTCAGTGTCTTATCTACGTGCCGAACCTTTATTTATTGACGTCGATCCGGATACTTGGCAGATGGATCTAGATTTACTTTTTGATTTTCTACTTGAAGAAACCAGCCAGTCCGATACGGGCTGTTTGCACAAAAAATCTGGCAAGAAAATAGGTGCTATCATGGCAGTTCATGTCCTTGGAAATATGTGTGCGATGGATGAACTTCTGTCTATAGCCGATCGTTTCAAAATCCCCGTTGTAGAGGATGCAACTGAAGCCCTTGGTTCGACTTACTACGGCAAGCATGCAGGAACTTTTGCTCCACTTGGTACACTCAGTTTCAATGGGAATAAATTGATTACAACAGGGGGAGGAGGTATGATCTTATCAGATGACGCAGATCTCGCCCGGAAAGCTAAGCACCTGACTACCACTGCTAAAGCAGATCCTACAGAATACTTACATGATGAAATAGGATATAATTATCGATTGGTCAATGTGCTTGCAGCTATTGGAGTTGCTCAGATGGAACAATTGCAAGGTTTTCTAGATGTAAGAAAACGTATCGCTGATAAATATAAATTAGGTTTAGAAAGTATAAAAGGAGTCGCATTTCAAAAAGTATTACCTGCCGTTCAACCTAATTATTGGCTCTTTACAGCTAAATTTCCAAAACAAAGGGAACTTCTTGCTTATTTGAATGCACATCATATTCAAGCACGTCCTTTTTGGATACCAATGAATCAACTTCCAATGTACACATCATGTTTGTATGTTCAAAAGCAAGATGTTAGCCAAGAGGTTTATAAATCTTGTATTAGTTTGCCCTCCTCCAGTAACTTAACGGAGGAACAACAGACTCGAGTTTTAGATGTAATTCATTCTTTTTATGCCAAATAAGAAAGAAATTGTGCTTGTCGGCGGTGGTGGACATGCACTAGCTTGCCTTGATGTAATTGAAGCTACAAATGAGTACCATGTGGTAGGCGTACTTGATATGTCTCCTACAAATTTACCCGTACCGTATTTAGGAAATGATGAAATCGCACCGCATTTGATTCAAAATAAGCCTCATTTACTTTTTATAAATACAGTGGGCCAAGTTAGATTCACTACATCACGAAGACGGATACATGATTTTTATACGTCAATTGGTGTGCAATGGGCAACGGTTATTTCCCCGCTTGCCTATGTTTCGCCCCACGCACTGATAGGTGAGGGGTCAATCATTATGCACGGAGCAATTGTAAATGCAGGAGCTGAAATAGGTAACCAATGTATCATCAATACGCGCGCAATTATCGAACATGGAGTAA
Organism: uncultured Cytophagales bacterium; assembly: GCA_964399465.1. Classification (GTDB taxonomy): domain Bacteria; phylum Bacteroidota; class Bacteroidia; order Cytophagales; family Spirosomataceae; genus CAYNRA01. The sequence continues at coordinate 8,412 of CAYNRA010000085.1, read as the reverse complement.
GTGTGGGTGATTTTTGCCATGTCTCAACCAACGCTGTTATTAATGGGGATTCAATCCTTGGCTCAGATACATTAGTCGGAAGTAGTGCCACGCTGATTCAAGGAGTTAGAGTTACGGATTTCGTCGTAATTGGGGCAAATTCAACGGTTGTTAAGTCTATAAATGAAGAGGGAATCTACGTAGGTAGTCCGATTAGAAAAATGTAAGTACATATGGGAAAAAAGCCAATCATCATTGCAGAAGCTGGTGTAAATCACAACGGAGATATGGCTTTAGCCTATCGATTAATCGATGCTGCCGCAAAAGCAAAGGTAGATTATGTCAAGTTTCAAACATTTAAAACAGCTTCCTTGGTTGTTAAGAATGCGCAAAAAGCAGAATACCAGAAAAAAAATGCCAACGCAAAAGAAGAAAGCCAAGAAGAAATGCTTCGAAAGCTGGAATTAACTCCTCAAAACCATCTGGATTTAATCGCCTATTGCAAAGAGAAAAAAATTTCTTTTTTATCCACGGCGTTTGATTTACAAAGTATTGACTTATTGGTTGAATTAGGGATTACGTTGGGTAAAATTCCTTCTGGAGAATTGACAAATTTTCCTTTTTTACGGAAAATGGCTAGATCATTTCCGCAATTGATTTTGTCAACGGGGATGTCGCAATTATACGAAATTAAAGATACACTTGATGTGCTTTATCGATTTGGGCATACTCCTGAAACGGTAACTGTTTTGCATTGTAATACAGAATATCCGACTCCTTTTGAAGATGTTAATCTATTGGCTATGAATAGAATAAAGGATGAACTAGGTGTACAAGTTGGCTATTCAGATCATACATTGGGGATAGAAGTGCCATTAGCTGCAACTGCACTTGGTGCAACGGTAATCGAAAAACATTTTACCTTGGATAGAAATATGGAAGGTCCAGATCATCGTGCTTCTCTCGAACCACATGAGTTGAAAGCGATGGTTGATGGGATTGAACGCATCGCTGTTTCGTTAGGTTCGCCTGAAAAGACAGTGACACCGTCTGAACAAAAAAATAAGGTGGTAGCTAGAAAAAGTATAGTGGCCGCTTCTTCCATTCAACCTGGTGATGTATTTACAGAGGAAAATTTAACTGTAAAAAGACCCGGGAACGGCATAAACCCTATGCGTTGGGAGGAAATTATCGGACAGAAAGCGACAAGAAATTATGAACCAGACGAACCTATACAATGGCTAGAAAAATAGGATTTTTTACAGGAACTCGCGCAGATTATGGTCTTCTCTTTCCATTATTGAAAAAAATTCAGACGGCTCCTGATTGGGAGTTGTCTTTGTTGGTCTCTGGAATGCACCTTTCACCAGAATTTGGACTAACAGTTCAACAGATTGAAAGTGATGGTTTTCATGTAGATTTTAGAGTTGAAAACTTGCTCTCAGCTGACACCCCACTTGCTCAAATTAAATCAACTGCTCTGGGTTTAATGGGTTATGGAGATGCACTTCGTCAAATGTCTCCAGATCTTCTTGTTATTTTAGGTGACCGATTTGAGGCTTTTGCTGCCGCGACAGCCGCGTACATCTTACATATTCCAATTATTCATTTGCATGGTGGAGAGACTACACAAGGTGCTACAGATGAGGCGTTTAGACACTCGATTTCGAAAATGGCTTATTGGCATTTTACCTCGTCTGAGGAACATAAAAAGCGAGTAATTCAGTTGGGTGAATCTCCAGATCGTGTGTTCAATGTTGGCGCAATTGGGCTTGATAATATTCGTTCGTTGACTTTACTCTCTAAAGAGCAAAATGCGGAATCGCTTGGCATTGATAGGAAAGAGGAGTATCTACTAATTACATATCACCCAGAAACGTTGGATCAAATACCTGCAGTCCAGCAGTTGGAAATTTTGGTTGAAGCGCTGTTTACGGCTTCCAATCATATGCTCGTTTGTACCTTACCAAATGCAGATGCTGAGGGGCGTTCGATTATTGAGGCATGGAAAACGTTAAAAAGTAAATTTCCAAATCGCTTGGTTTTACATACAAGTCTCGGTCAATTGCGCTATTTATCTGCCGTTAAATATGCAAGTGCTGTGGTGGGTAATTCATCAAGTGGCATCATTGAAGTACCCTCTTTGGGTACGCCAACTGTAAATGTTGGATATCGACAAGGTGGAAGACAAGCAGCTGCAAGTGTAATTCAGTGTACAGAAATGCAGGTTGAATCTATTCAGAAGTGCATACAACTAGCAATTTCTTCTGAGTTTGTACAAAAGGCTAAAAGTATAGAAAATGTGTACGGAGACGGTCTCACTGCTGAAAAAATACTTGCCCAACTTAATTTCTTTCCAACGAATATTGATTTTCGAAAAACTTTTTACGATTTATGAATGCCGCTCAATTACTAATTTCTTCTCAATTATCTGCACGTGATGCACTTCGGCAACTAGATAAATTAGGGGCAGTTGCTCCTGTTTTATTTGTAGAAGAAAAGGGGCAAATCATTGGTTCATTGACAGATGGTGATATCCGACGTGGACTTATTCAACATTTATCGATAGATGACGCAGTTACTCGATTTATGTTCCCACATTTTCGATTTTTTACGCCTTCGTTCGGTTTTAGAGAATTAGCAGAGGCAAAAGCACTTAATATTCGCTGGGTTCCCTTGCTAGATAATCAAAATCAACTTATCCGGTTCATTGATACGCATGAAACACAAGCAAACTTACCGATAACAGCCGTGATCATGGCAGGTGGGAGAGGAGAAAGATTAAAACCTTTGACAGATACAACTCCTAAACCCATGCTCAAGGTAGGTGAAAAACCGATTATCGAACATAATTTGGATTTACTTCGAAAGTATGGTATCACAGATATTGCTATTTCTGTTCGGTATTTAGGTGAACAAATCCAGTCCTATTTTGGGGATGGTAGCTCTCGAAATATCCATATAGATTATTTACACGAAACTACGCCGCTCGGAACAATGGGAGCCGCTGCACAGCTAGCAACAATTCAGAATCCCTATGTTTTAGTAATGAATTCTGATTTATTGACGGATATTTCCCTGGCTGATTTTTTTACTTCGTTTCTGGAAAAAAAGGCAGATATGGCTGTTGCTGCCGTGCCCTATACCGTCAATGTTCCGTATGCTGTGCTGGAGGTCGGAGGAGATGAAAAACAAGTTTTTGGATTCAAAGAGAAACCGTCTTTTACCTATTTCTCAAATGCTGGAATTTATTTATTTAAAAAAGAATTAATGAGTTATATTCCTAGTAATCAACGGTTTGATGCAACAGATTTAATGGAGTTAATCATTGAAAAAGAGCTAAAATTAGTAGCTGAACCTATTGTTGGCTATTGGTTAGATATTGGCAGGATGGAAGATTATAAGAAAGCACAAGAAGACATTAAGCATTTAGGGATATGAATTTTGATAAGACACTTTTTGTAATTCCTGCTCGGGGTGGATCTAAGGGCGTACCTCGTAAAAATATAAAAATACTAGCGGGACGCCCTTTAATTATGCATAGTTTGTCCTATGCGCGGTTGTTTGTTCCTGATACTCAAATTTGTATTTCAACAGACGATCTTGATATAGTTGAATTGGTTAAAAAAGAAGGATATGAAATTCCTTTCATACGTCCAGAATCTTTATCTACAGATACATCTACCACTTTTGATGTTCTTAAACATGCAATCAAATTTTATGCAGAAAAAGGACAACATTGGGAGACCATTGTGTTACTCCAACCAACATCTCCTTTTCGGCTAAAAGGTCATTTAGAGGAAATGTTAGCTAGTTTTCAGGAGAATACAGACGTGATTGTATCTGTTACAGAGTCAAAAAATAGCCCATATTTTAATTTATTTGAAGAGAATACAAACGGTTTTTTGCACTTATCTAAAACTTTGGGAAACATAACGAGACGACAAGACTGTCCACCTACGTATGCATTTAATGGTTCATTGTATTTATTTAGAAATGCTTCATTACAAGCAGCAAACGGGTTCTCAGACTTTGGATTTATTCAAAAGTATAAGATGGATACCCGTTTTTCAGTAGATTTAGATACTCCCAAAGATTTTTTATGGGCAGAGTGGTTATGGAATCATCAAACCATCGAGGAACCTTTGATCGATTGGAAGTAATCAGTTCTCACTGATTTCTTCCAAGATTCGCTTCATTTCAGATTGCTGGTTTATTTTTTGTAATACAATAGGAGCCGCAATTCTTTCCTGGCAATCAAAAATACTGCATCTTTCGCATGTCTGATTGACTTTCCGTACAGGAATTTTTTCATCATTTAGGAATTTTATTTTTTCCTTGAGTTGGGCATCTATTTCAAATCCTAGTGTGACGCTTACATTTATTTGCTTCAAAATGCTTAAAGGACGCGCCATTGACATCACGAAATATTGATTATCAACATCCGTATATTCAGATATTTGCGCATCAACAAGTGGCTTTTTATAGCTATTTGATAACTGTTTACTAGATAAATCGTCTAAAATATTCAATGAAACCCATCTTCTACAATAATGTTCTTTTTGTGTTTCGTGCGGATCATGCTGCTTGGATAAATGCATTTCTTTGGTGAGAGAATAGTTATTTTTTCCAACCATAGACTCAAAACGGAGGTAGAATAACTTATTGATACCAAAGTATTTAGGAAGAACATTGCTGATTCTATGGTAAAGTGTCTCAGGGGTAGCTTGAAAAGATTCGGCCATTTTACCTAGTAACTCAGGTTGCCACGATTCTTGCTCAAAGAAATGAGTAAGTTTTTGAATCATCTTTTCACGACGAATAAGAATGGCTCCTGCAAAATAAGATGCTTTAAAATTATTGAGTACTTCATCAAATGAATTGATTTCCACCCACGAAGAAGTCAAGGGTCTTTCTTTCAAATTCATATAAATAAAACCGATTTCTCTTCCCATCGTAAAAGCACGCTGGTCTGATGAAATCCGCTTGTTGATCATGAGTTTGTTTTTCTTTGGTAGTAGTATAGAGCGAATATTCGCGATGGTTGGGTATTCTTCTTCATCAAAATATTCGATGGAGATTTGGTATTTATCAGCGAGTAAATTAGAAAGGAAAAATTCGTCCAATTGTGTGTTAATATCGATCCCTAGTTCAGAAAAAAAGCGGTCTGCTTCTGCCTCTAATTCTGGAAAATAATTATCGTGCATTTCTTGGTAAGACCGCAGGACAGCAAAGTAAAAACGCTCCACACTCATATTGTAATTCCTGCCTATTTCAATAATTGTATTGATAAATGCACTCAATTTAATGGGGGCATCTGAAAGCATTTCAAGGAGATTTGCGGGGTCAATTCCAAAAAAATCAAAGGGAATTTCGGTTAAGAAATTTGAGTTAAGTAATTCGGAAATAGGTTGTAACTTTTTATTCAACTTCAAAGAGACTAGGTGGTCGTATTCAACCTCCATCGCCTCTGCAAGTGAGACAATCTTATCTGACTTTGGGTATTTTTTCCCTTTCTCGATTTCATTTATGTAAGATACAGATAAACCTGATTTTTGGGAAAGATCACTTAGAGATAGCCCTTTTTCTTGGCGTAATTGCTTGAGTTTCAGTCCGAAAATCAATCGAATATGGTCAGTATTGAGGCTCATAGGGTTATCTTCGTTAAAGTGGTTATAGTAAATGAGCATAAAGATACTTTAAATCTCTATTTTTTCCACTTTTCCTTGGATGAAACCTTAAAAAGCTGACAACTAAGGTGATTTGAATTTTTAAATTGAAGTAGAAGAATCTAAATTTATTACGGTAACTATCTGCAAAATAAAAGTGGAAATCCGAGCTAAATGTCTGAGACTTTAGGTGAGTTTTAAACTCATTTCAAAACTCGTTTTCTTCTCATTTTTGAATAAATCACAATTAACTATTCATCTGAAACCTATTATTCTACTTTTATAAAAACTTTCTTAATCTTTTGTGTGCCAGATTGAATTTCCAAAATATATTTCCCACTTGCTAAGTGGCTAATATCTAGTAATAAAAGAGAGTCATTTATCTTCTCTGAAGTAATTTTCTTAGATATACCTGATATGTCAACCAATCTCATAGAATAATCAGATGTATTTTTTGGTACTTGTAAGTATAGTCTATCCTCGGTAGGATTGGGAAATGTAATCCATTGCTGGGATTGATTTGGTTCTGCTTGCAAGGGTGCTAAGACGGTCACTTTCTTCTTGTCAAGCACACCCAAACCACATTGATTTCTTATTTCAGTTAGTTCATATTGTATCGAATTGGGAGGAACAGTTACTTGAAAAGCTTGGTTTGGTTTGTCTATAACTACAGGAATAGTTGCATTGATTAGTCCACGACCAGGAAGAGAACCTTCTGACTGAAAGGTAAGGTCAATTGTTGAATTGTACGGAATTTGTGAGGGAGAAACCGTTGTAATCCGCAGGGGCTTATGAAATTGGATAAATTCTGTGCCGACACTTTCAAAGTTTGTAAAATTCATGGGAATGACTCGAAATGTATACTTATTTGAAATACGTATGCTGTTGGGTATGCTAATTTTTGTTAGCTCAGATGACCAAGTTGTCTCTAGAATAGGTCGTTCAAAATTTCCATTTTCATCGGAAAGTTGAAGCTTATAGGCCAAATCAGGTCGTGCATGCGTAATTTTAGTAGAAATAGTTAATGTATCAAATGGGCAATAAAAATTTTTAGGTTGCAAAAGCATACTAACTGCTTTAAGAGGCGGTAAGGGTTCTACCTCGATTTCAAAAACATCTTTCAGATATCCTAGGGAGTCTGTAACTGTTACTTGAATGTTTTTGTCTGTTTGGAGTTGGATTTTTTTCGTTTTAGCCGAGCTGTGGCTCCATCTGTAACTTCCAGGCCAAGATGCCTCTAGTGTAAAGACTTCATTTTCAATTATCTTCTTTTTTATGGTTGAATTGACATTTTTAAAGACAGTAAATTGATCCATTACTTCACCAGTGGAGGCTGTCCATTGGGCATCTAGTCTGTTGTTTTCAATGGTGAATAAGAGAGAACCACCTACTTCAATTTGACTATACACAGAAGTAGGGTGGGGTGATTCTGCACTTCGAGCGGGTAGTTCTAGTCGCCCACCTGATCCAACCACACAATAAATAGTGCCTTCTTTTTTGTTTATGTATGGAGGTTCTGTGGATGTATAGCGACCAGTAACATCTTGTTTTATGTGAACTGTAGAATTAAATTCTGCTGAATGGCCTGTATGATTTGCTATCAAATGAGAACGTTCGTAAATATGGCTATGTCCTGTGAGAACTAAATCTATATTGTATGTATCAAAAAGAGGGACCAAAGCCTTTCTTAATTGAACTAGCTCTTGTTCTGCATCTGAATCGTGAGATCTTTTAGTATAGGGTGGGTGGTGCAGAATTACTACTTTCCAAAGTGCATCTTTTGAATGTTCTAACTCTTTTTTTAGCCATTGGTATTGTTTGCTGTCTGTGTCGTACAAAAGTTTGCCATTTTCTTTTCCATACGAGTTGAGCGCAATAATATGTAATGGGCCGTAACGCATAGAGTAGTAGGACTTGTTATACGATGGAAGTCCATTCGCCTCGCCGCTTACGGGTGGATTAACAAGGTCAAAATAGACGATTTGGCTATCAAGCCGATCAAATACATTGTTCTCGTAATATTCATGATTTCCTGGTACGGTTACAATAGGTGTATTGCTGAGTATTTTCGGTTCGAAAAAGTCAAAAACGTTTTTCTGAGTAACTGAGTCTTTATTGTTTCCATATGCCATATCTCCTAACCAAAGCCACAAATCCGTGTGATTGGCTTTTGTTTTTAAATGGGTATCACGGACACCCGTTTGCGTTCGTACATAGTCTTGTTTACGCAAGTCCCCAAAATCTCCCATTGCCCAAATACGTATCTTTTGGTTCGCATCTGAGGGAGCCGTACGGAAATAATATTCGGGATGACTTTGCCAAACATTATTATTCCCTTTGACCTCATATCTATAACTTGAATTGGGGGTTAACTCAGTTAGAACAACAAAATGGTCTTTTTGAATTTTGTCACTCCTTTTTTCAAACTTAACGCCAGGATTATCCACAGAATAATACCTGATAGTTCCATTACTTGGTTCAGTAAATCTCCACTGTATTCCGATGGACTTTTGTGTTGGTTGTTGTAAATAGGGATGTAGCTCTATTGTTTGAGCACATACGCTGAAATCTACTGCTTGGATTAAACCAAGCAATAAGAGTGTTTGCAAGTTCAAGTTGTTCGTGTTTGGGACAATGATTGTTAAAACTACATCAAGTTTGTCAATTTTCCCAAATCTCGAAAGTACTTGAACTAGAATATGGTTTTATTCACCAAGCTCCATCAAAAAATCAGTTAGAAATTTTCGTACTTCTTTCGCTTCTT
>CAYNRA010000084.1:0-12487 GCA_964399465.1 uncultured Cytophagales bacterium | reverse complement strand
AGAAGTCTAGAAAATGCAATACATTTTCGAATGTGTCAATTTACCAAAAAGAGTGCAAATGTACATGAAGTTAGGTGCGCATTTTTAGGGAGTGGTTCGTATCGAAAGTGTTTGTTAGGAATAATTTTTCCTCAGAGAGTTTTCGTGAGATATAGGATGAAGATTTAGATTTTTATACATTTTAGGAGTACGAATTACCGTATAATAAGTAAATTTCATTGTGTCTGTTAGTCGATATACCTTTGTGGAAAATTTTTCATAAAGTGAAAAGATTGATTTAATTGATTAATTGATTTTTTAGATGAAAGCAGCTCACAACTGCTTGAACGCGCGATTGCCCGATGCAGAAAAGTGTTGGGCAATTGTCGTTATGAAAAAAAAAGAGCCCAAAATGACCGCTTAATAAAAAAAGTTTGGAAGAATGCAGTGGTACTGATTAGGTTTGTTAATTCTGTCTAATTTCTTCGTCAAAAGAGTTTGCTTAAGGTGAGTCTCTATATTCGTATATTCATATACGTGTATTATTTTTTTCTGTTTTTTTTAAATTAATCTAGGCAAATCAACCAAAATATTCTGCTGGTTTTTATCGTAAAAGGTATGTCAAATAAAACAAAATTGTTCTTGGTTGCAGTAGTATTCAGTTGTTCAATCATCGGTTTTATGTTGAAACTACCTCGTGTTTTCCGCCATTATGACAAAGAATTGCATACGCTCTTTTACTTTTGTGCTACCGTGTTTATGGTGGGCTTATTTCCTAGAAAATGGTTTCTTGTCGCTTTTCTCCTTGCTCTCTTTGGTGTTGGTATCGAGGCGGCGCAGTCATTTTCCAATCGCATTTCTATTCGCTTGATAGGTAAAGCTATTCACGGTCGTTTTGATATAGAAGACGTTTGGGCAAATTGCATTGGACTTGGCGCTGGCTTGGTTGTTTTTTTAGTATTTATAAGTATGAAACGCTTGATATTCAGGAGATAAGACTTGCTTTTTTGTGTATTTTATACACTGAATTACCTACCGATAAATAAGTTTTCTTATTTAATGGAATCATTTAAACCCATTTTATGGTTGAAAAAACAATGGATTTATTCGTACATAAACCACTAATTATTTGAATACCTGTATACTTCATACTGAACGGATAAAGAACAAAGAGATTTCTTTCACTTGTTTTTATTTCTAACATATAATCTATCTCATGCCTACATTTTCTTTGACTTTATTCGATGGACATCCAATTATCCATGACGGCAACTCCATCATTTTGATTGATACAGGCGCTCCATCGACTATTCATACAGCGAACGCATTGAATTTTTGTGGACAAGAATACAACTGTACTACAAATTTTCTTGGTTTGACTATTTCAACAATTACACAGATGTTAGGTATGGAAATCACCACGCTTCTAGGGGCTGATATCTTGTCAGACTTTGTGGTGCTTTTTGATTATGCCAATAAAACCGTCACTTTTGAAAGAGAAACCATAGATTTTGAAGGAAATGAAATACAATTCACCACTTTCCAAAGTATTCCACGGGTTCAGCTTTCTGTAGGTGAAAATACGTATTCCTTTTTTCTCGATACAGGGGCAAAACTGTCCTATCTGGCAAGTAACGTAACAGATGGACACGAAACTACAGGTAAATTACAAGATTTCTACCCTGGTTTTGGAGTGTTCGAAACAGACTGCTTTGCTATTCCAACGCGTATTGGGGATACGACTTTTCAGGCGAATTACGGCAATCTACCTGCCTTGTTACAAATGACGCTTATGATGGGGAGTGTAGATGGAATCATCGGATATGACTTTTTTGCTAATTTCCAAGTTTATATAGACTTCCAAAATCAACGCTTGAAATATAGGTTATCTAACTAAAAAACAAGTGAATTTGGCTACTTATTCTCTTATGATTTGGTTATAGAAATTCATAATTGCTTCCGAAGGCCAATTTGGTTTTTGGAAGTAATTGTAAATTAAACAATAGATGCCTTACGAATTATTGTTCATCTAATCAGAGTATAAATTACTTCAATTGATTCTATCTGAATGTAGATACGTATTGAAATTTTTTACTTGTATTTAAAAAATAAGATCCACATCCATAGTAGAATTTTAAGCATGGACTTCATTAGTCTAAAGAATCGGGATATTAGAAGGCTCCATTTCTTCATACCGTTTAATAAGTAATTTTTCCCAATAATTCATAAATAAGGAATTTTGTGAAGTGATTTCAATAAAATAGGCGGTAAGCTATCTATTCTTGTTTAAATATTCCTATTTTCTCAACCCTTTACCACTTAGCTAACATGCAAGTCATCTATTTTCCAGATTTTGAAGGTGGGTCTCATTCTAATACCTATCAAATTATCCAAAATCATTACCCTGATGCACAAGTAATTAACTATGAATCATCTGACTTACTTGCAGCATTTGTGCAAATCAAAATGCAGTTATTCGGTGTTTCTCCTGACAATACGTTACTCGTTGGTGAGAGATTTGGTGGTTTTTGGGCTGAATTTTTTGCCTTTGAGCAAAAATTCCCCGTTATACTAATTAATCCTTCTCTTGAACCGCTACATATGGATTCAAATACCGTAGCCCCCTCAGAACCAATGGATGTTTCCAGTAGCATTCTCCCAAAAACTGGATTTTTCTCGCGTGGAAAGTTAGAAAAGAATATATCTATTTTTCTATCTACGAATCATGAAACGTTGAGTTTGGTATATACTAAATACGGCGAAGATTTTCCGTATATCCATATTCCTGAGGGTGAACCTACTTTTGATTTTCCTGCTCGTTTGTTACAAGAAATTAGAACTATGCAGGCAATCAGGATGAATTCGTAAATCTTTTTCGTGCATTCGTTAGGTACATTCTGGATAAAAAGAATATGTCGTAAAATGATGATATTTCATCGCAGGTTTAGAGAGGTGTTGTATTAAATATATACTTTTTCTATATGAAAATGGAGAAAAAAATCAATCTTTTTTGTATTTTGAAAAGGATTTGGTATGCGTGTTTTCTGGAAGGAACCATTGAATAAAAATGCAATTTTCATGCATTCGATGCTTTTACTTTAGAAATAAGTATTCTAAATACCATAGCTAGGAAAAACGAGGCTATCCCAAATTAACCTTACCTGACTTGTTCATGAAATTCTCAAAAACATCTATCTTACTACTTCTTTTTATTGGTTTTTCACCAAAAATGTTTGCCAACGATTTTTATTGGGCTCATATCAGAATAAAAAATGTCCCAATTGAAAATAAACAATATTTTTTGGGTGGCAAGCTGCCTCTGACAGTCATTGATACGCTCGCCAAAAGGTATAAGAATACGCCAAATGCGTTTCTGTTTTTCAATCGTGGAAGTAACCTATTGGCATTTCAGCCTTGTGGTTTTGACTTGTTGGAAGTAAATGGAAACCAGCTAACGCAAAAATACAAGCTCTACAACAGGGGATATACATGTGGTTCGTGGCCTCTCGTACGCGATTCTGCCATTTATCTACTTGGTTCTGAAGGTATATGGAATAGTACGTCTGATTTACTTCGTTTTGATGAAAAGAACGGTTTTTGGGAGTTTTATACCACCTTAAACCAACCAGTTGATTACCACACAGAAGTGGTTTTTCAAAATTCCAAAGGAATCTATGCACTGTTTGGTAATTATGTGAATCCTCGAAAAAAAATGATTCGGGCAGAACTAGACGGGTATTTCTTAGATTGGCAGACCAAAGAATGGAAGCGACTGCAAGTCAATATAGCAGGAAAGGGAAAAAAACAGCTAACAGAAAAAAGTACTTTTGCGTCTATTGAAACCAAAAAATTTATTTTTTTCTATCTTCTAGCGGATTTTGAAGTAGAAAATATCGGTTGGAATATCGTGGATAAAGAGACAGGAGAAATTTATTTATACGATGGGTTAAACAATGATTATGTCAAAGATTCCCCTTACATTGAAGTCATCAATGATGACATTCGTCTCCAAATGCCAGATGGACAAGAAAAAAAACTGGACATCGCTGAAATGCGAAAAAAGTCAAAAAAAGTGGGGCAGCTAGTAATTGGAGAACCCAACCAAACCGTCAATCTCGCTTCCAAAGAGATACTATTTTTTTCAATGATTCTATTCTTGGCCATTGGGGTGAGTATTGCTGTTTACAAACGCAAGCAGTCGGACAGTACTTTGAATGATGAATCAGCAAGCGGGACGTCTGAAGTGGATATATACATCGAGCGACTATTATTATTTGAAAACCAAGTACTAGATACGGAACAATTAGATAAGTTGATAGACATCGAACTGGTAGAAAATATTGACTCTAAACGTATTAAACGCGCACGAAGGATTGCAAAAGTGAATGAAATATATTGTGAAAAAGAAGGTAAAAATCTGATTATTAGAGAAAAAAATCCAGATGACAAAAGATACATTTCGTATAGAATTGTACGCTGATAATAGGAAATGTATACATTACAATTTCTGAAATCACGTAGTTTTAAAAAGTCAACAGTTTATTTTCTTAGTCAGTAATTGCTTTCTTCATTGAAAAGTGTAACGAAAATTAGCTCAAAAATAGACATATCTAAACAGATGAACAAGTACACAAAATTTGGTCTGACACTCCTTTTTTGTACCTCATTCTATGCATCCTATGCTGCTGAAGAGTACAAATGGACAAGAATCCATTTATCTAAATGGGAAAACGCACGAAGACGGAATTTCTTTTCCGGGCAACTCACAGAAAAAGCCATCAATTTGGTATATAAAAATTACCAAAATGCGCCAGAAAGCTCTCTTTTTTTTTATAGAGGAAAAAATTTGTTTTCATTTACTCTCTGTAGTTTTGATTTATTTGAAGTGAAAGAAGCCGCGATTGAACAAAAATATAAATTTTACAACCGCGGGTACACGTGTCTAGCAACTCCTTTTGTACGTGATTCGGTTGTTTACACCTTGGGAGGTGAAGGACTTTGGGTTTCCCATATGGATTTGATACGTTTTGACGAATTAAATGGTTCATGGGAGTTTACTTACACTAAAAACCAGCCTTTACACTATTATACGCGTGTTGTTTTTCAGAACTCGAAAGGGGTTTATGCTTTATTTGGTATTCATAGAAATCTACGGGATAAAACGGAAAAACTTGAACCCAACGGTTACTTTTTAGATTGGAGTACCAAGGAATGGAAGCGTTTGCGTGTTAATATTGAAGGGAATACGGTAGAAAAGTACTTAGAAAAATTTTATTTCGATGCAATTGAAACACAAGATTACCTTTTCTTCAATTCTGAGTTTAGTGTAGATAATATGGGTTGGAATATCATCGAAAAAGAAACAGGTAAGATTCTTTTGTATGACTTGATTATCAATCGTGCCTTTTACTTGTCTCCATATACAGAAGTGATCGGAAATACCATTCATTTTCAAAATAGTGATGGCCAACCGCAATCATTGAATATCAAAGAGATGGCGAAGAAGTCTAAAGTGATTGGTCAACTTGAGTTGGACAGTCGGGGAGAAGTAGAAAACAAATTTCCAATAAAAGACTTCATTTATATTCTACTGATTTTAGCTTTATTAGGAATACTCGCTCAACTTCTTTTGAAATACAGGAAAAATAGACCTGTTGTACTACAAGATTTAACTCCGGTTGTAAGCGAAACAGAAGGTATTATAGAGCAATTGATGCTGTTTGCTGACCAACAGATTGATTCCGAAAAATTAGATAAAATTCTTGGTATACACAATTTAGAAAATATAGATACTCGGAGATTAAAGCGGTCAAGGTTAATCATTCGAATAAACGAACTATATGAAGAAAAGGAAGGAAAGCAATTAATTGTTCGAGAAAAAAGTCAAGACGATAAGCGGTTTGTATTTTATAAAATTCAAAAATAAGAAAATAAAAAAGGAGGTATAGCCTCCTTTTTTTATGTCAATTTTAGGCCATTAGAACAAATCATTTTGCAAGTCTAATGGAAGTTTACGCATGTCGAGAAAAAATAAATGCCATCTATATTTGAAATAATTATTTTCTGTGAAATGTATTTAATTAATTGAAAATAAGTTAGTTATATATATGTGTATCAAATGTGAAACATAAGTTGAAACACAATAAACACAATAATTATTTATTTTTTCACTTTTATCGTGGACTTTTGAAATGCGATTTGAAAGCAATTGAAGAAGTTATTTTCTTCTTTGTATGAAAAAATAGAAGTTGCCATTTCTGGAGATGTCCGTATGAAAAGGGATACGTTCATTTTATTGCAAATCGCTCGTTCACAATTAAATCATATCTCAAAATTAATCGTAAAAAAAATGAAGAAATTGTCCATCGAAGAAGAAAAGGAATCATGAAAAAGAGCTCTAACAGGTTCGTAGTAGGACACACAAAAGACGTTTCTACTGGTTTTCTGCACTGCGTGTAAACATCCGTTTACTAAATCAACTGACTGCTTCAATCAGTTGAGATAATTTTTATTAAATTATTGATAATCAGCTATTTGTAAAAATAGCTCAAGGAGACTATTTGCTTAAAAAAACATCATAGAAGAAGAAAAGTATGCAAAACGATTCTACAAATAAAATCTTATATTGCCAAGCTATCAAAAACTATACATTGTTTGTGTATGAAAATGGCAAAAATGAAGTCTTTTCATATACGATGAAAAAATTTGAAACAAAATTTTATCAAGAGTCGAAACTCTATCTTCGTTTACACCGAAGTTGGTTAGTGAATGCTTTATACATACGTTCTGTTGAGAAAAAAGGAGAAATGTTTCAGGTAGAAATGATTGACGGGCAAAGTATTCCCGTTTCTCGGCGACGCTTTCGAAAATATGCTGATGTGCTAAAAAGTAAATTTATAAAAAGCTAGCATTTTACTGATTATGTATGTTTTTTAGCCCAAATAGCCACTTTTTTTTCATCATTGAGTTGAGTGAAAAGCAAATATGTAACATCATCTTTTGTTTTTATTTGGAATTTTTTCGCAATTTTCTCGCCGTTTTCACCAAAATTACGAGAGATGATGTTGGCAAATATAGGTTTACCAAGCTGTTTCTGAAGGACTTCTTTTTTGGGTTTTAAAATGTCTAGCACTTCAAATATTCGCCCAGGAAAGTCAGAAATACAACTATCGGACGTATATAAATGTGAGTGCGTTGCCAGTTTGATTAATCCAAATTGGAGTCCTATTTCATTGAAACCGCCACTTTTAAGTATAGGTGCATTGGGTTCATAAATATACTTTTTTGGGTTTCCGATGGGGCAAAAAGAGGTATTTTCTTGTTTTTGAGCAAATGATAAAGTTTGTGTTTTTTCTTCGTTTATATAATTCAGAGTCTGAATAATAGGAGATGAATTCCACCCTTTTTCTAGCATGAGAAGTACTTCTTTCACTTCATTTTTAACGCCAACAACGAAAATTTCTCGAATATTACTCACTTCGCGTTGCATTTGAGCTAAATCTATCATGGGCGAAAGCTTCAGTAAAACATGGTCAGTAATATTCCAAATTTGATTTGAAATTTCGATGAAATTGGGAGATAAATCCGCTATTCGAACCAGTTTTTGGTTATCAACTGATCGCCTCGCAGGATCAAGATATACACAGTCAAATCGTTGGTTTATTTCTGATAAGTATACCTCCGCTGTTTTTACATGAAAGTCAACGTTTGAGACATCCATCAAAGAAAAATTATGCTGTACAATTTGCGCTAATAGGTCATTCTGTTCAACATACGTGACACGCTGCGCATTCTTAGCGAATGAGAGTGTATCAATGCCAAAACCACCCGTTAAGTCAAGAATGGTTTCGTAATTCTTTATTAGAGAGGATTTTATATTTGCAGTTATAAAAGAGGAAGCTTGTTCCAAAGAAACACCGGGTGGCCCAACAAGTGGGTATTTTTCAGCTAAAATGCCTAATTTTTGAGGCGCTCTTTCTAAAAATTCGTGTTGTTGAATAACCGCAGTAAGTTGGTCTTTCGGAAGTTTTAATGGATTTTTTAAAATATATTGACTGCTTTTTTCGATTTTTTCCTTTCTCGCAACTTCATTTGCTGTAATAAAAAAGGCAAGCGTAAACTCGGATTCCATTGGTAGGGTTTTCTCGGTGGTATCTATTTCGTACTACAAATATGAAAAAAAATAAACTCAACCTCTACTATTTTTTATTTACTTGAAACTGTTGCTATTGGTTTTACAAGAAATCTATTCTATTTAAAGCAGATACATTTTGCTATTTTTGTAAATGCACCGATTGAAAATTTAAGCTGGTTTTCAGAGCTTTCTTTCTTGAAGTAACCATACGTTTGATTTTGAATGTTACACCAGTCTTTAGTAGAATAAATCATACAAAAGTTCACAAATAGGATAGGTATAAAATAAGCAACCATGACTCCAAATTACCTCAAACTACTCGAAGAAAACAAACGTTGGGCAGAACGTACCCAGGAGGTATCCCCTGAATATTTTCAAAAACTTGCCACTGACCAAAATCCTGAATTTTTATGGATTGGATGTGCCGATAGTCGTGCTCCCGCAGATCTACTGACCAATACGCAACCCGGTCAAATTTTTGTGCATAGAAATGTAGCCAATTTGGTCATTCATACGGACTTAAATATGCTCAGTGTTCTCCAATATGCGGTGGAAGTGCTTAAAGTAAAGCACATTATGGTCGTAGGACATACAGGTTGTGGCGGTGTAAAAGCTGCAATGGGAAACAAAGATTTGGGGCTTATCAATAAATGGTTGCGAAGTATCAAAGATACGTATGCCAAATACGAAGAAAAATTAGAGGCAATTGAAGACGAAGAAGAACGTATTTTTGAACTGACTAAACTGAATATCGTGGAGCAAGTCCGTAATCTAGCTAAAACCACCATTGTTCAACATGCGTGGAATCACGGAGAAGAAATCTATTTACACGGTTGGTTACTCAATCTAAATACCGGTTTGATTGAATCTATTTTGGATGTAAATCCGGGTGATACTAGCTTTATTGAACGCGTATTTCGTGTGGAAAAAAGACCTTTGGATAGCGACAATCCCACAACACCGCACTCAATGTTATTATAAAACCAAAAGAGACTGTATTCTATACCCGTCTCTTTTGGTTTTCTTTTCATGTTCGAATTACGTATGTACAGGCGTATAAATCATATATACATGCGGAATACCATCTTCTATATAGTCTATTCCCGTATCTTCAAAACCCAACGAACCATAGAACTTTTTTAGATAGGACTGTGCTCCAATTTTGATAGGTTCTTTGCCCCAAAGTTTTTGACAATGTTGTATGGAAAATTCCATCAAAGTTCTTCCAATCCCCGATTTGCGGACGTCTTGTGCTGTTACCACGCGACCAATCGAAACATATCCTGCATAGGATACATCTTTGGCAAAAAGACGGGTGTACCCAACAATTCTTCCAGTTTTGTCTTTTCCTAAACAATGCAAGGCGTCTGCATCTTGTCCATCTATGTCCTGAAAAAGACAAGCTTGCTCCACGATAAAAACAGCTTGGCGAAGTCCCAAAACTTGGTAAAGTTCATTGACCGTGAGCGAATCAAAGGCTTTTACCTCAAAATGTATATCCATTTTTTGTAATTTTACAGTTCATCCAAAAATACATACGACTTGTTAGTAAATATACATACACACACACTTTTTGAGGCAGAAAATACTCTCTCGATTCAAAATGTTCTGCTTCCAAGTGATGTAACGGAGCTCGAAACATGGGAACTTCCCGCCGACGAAGGGTATTTTTCGGTAGGCATACATCCGTGGCATTGTACCTCGGAATCCATGGCTTTGCAATTGGCAAAATTAGAAGAAATCTCGCAAGATAAACGAGTAAAAGCTATTGGGGAATGTGGGCTTGATGCACTTTGTGCAACTCCTCGGCTGCTTCAAGAAGAGGTATTTCGGAAACAAATTCGGCTGGCAGAAAATCTCGAAATACCAGTTATCATTCATTGTGTAAAAGCATTTGATGCCTTGATTGGGATACAAAAAGTACTTCGCCCGTCTGTCCCGTTGGTCATTCATGGCTTTGCTAAAAATAAAGTAGTGGCAGAACAATTGCTTCGTCGAGGTTTTTACCTTTCGATGGGGCAGAAATTACATGCCTCTTGGGATGATGCGTTTTATGCGCAGTGGAAAGAGCAATTATTTGTTGAGACAGATACGCTTGAAAATGTATCTATTCTATCTGTATATCAGGAAGTTGCGCAAAAGTTTCATATTGATATGAAAAATTTAGAAGAGACAATAGAAGAAAATTATTGGTTTATTACCGCAAAAAAAACGGAAAAGTAAGGATGGAAAAAGATGTAAAATGGTTGGGAAGAACGGAGGCACTTATAGGTAGCGAAGGAATAGAAATTTTGCAAAATGCACATGTATTAATTGTTGGATTGGGCGGCGTTGGGTCGTTTGCTGCTGAATTTATCTGTCGGGCGGGCGTAGGTAAAATGACGATTGTAGATGGGGATGTCGTTGATCCAACAAATAGAAATCGGCAACTTCCAGCACTCGCCACCAACCACGGGCAACCCAAAGCCGAGTATATGGCAGATCGTTTAAAAAGTATCAATCCAGATTTGGAGTTGGTCGTTATTCAGTCTTTTCTGACACCGGATAAATTCGAAGAAATTTTAACAGAACCTTTTGATTTTGTCCTAGATTGTATTGATAGCATCACTCCCAAATTATTGTTATTGGCGACTGCGTATGAAAAAAATCTTCGGATTGTCAGCTCCATGGGTGCGGGTGGAAAAATAGACCCTACGCAAATTCGTATCGCCGATTTATTCGAGACGTACTCGTGTGGTTTTGCCCAATATATCCGAAAGCGTATCAAAAAATTGGGTGTAGGAAAGGGAATTACAGCGGTTTATTCGATTGAAAAAACAGATAAGGAGTCATTATTAATGACAGACGGGTCGAATTTTAAACGTTCTGCTTACGGAACAATCTCGTATTTGCCCGCTGCCTTTGGCGGTGTCGTTGCTTCTGTTGCTATTCGTGAACTTTTGAATTTGGAGATCGAAAAGGTGGGAAGACCTAAAAATTTACCCAAACCAAAACTGCAAAAGAAAAATTAGGATTTCTTTTTCGATAAGGCGGCAGCGCGGTAACTAAAATTGATCTCAAATCCTAAAATGAGTATCAAACAGACGAGGTATATCCAAATCATCAAACCGATGAGCGTCCCGATGGAACCGTAAAGTTTGTTGTAGGAGCTAAAATTGGATAAATAATAAGAGAAACCATTGGTAGCAAAAATACAAAGGATAGCTGCTAAAAACGCACCAATATTAAAGAACTTAGGTTTGGGGCTGGCATTCGTTGCAAAATAATAAATGACAGCAATACCTACGAAGAGAATGAGAAAAGTGGAAATATTTTGTAGTAAATGAATCCAAAACAATGTATTGTCTGGATTAATTAACTGAAAATCAACGAGATAGGAAATTATTAGCTTGCCAACAATTAAAATAAGGACGGCAATTAATAAGACAAATATGAGGTTGATAGTTAATAAGAAAGCAATCCAGCGAGCTTTGAAAAAACTTCTTTTTTCGTCGGTTTCCAATGTCATATTGAATGCACGCATCAAAGCCATCATACCATTTGTTGCGGCATAAATCGTGAATAAAAAACCAATAGATAATATATCCGAACGTTTTTTATTCACGATTTCTTCAATCGTACTTGCAACCGCTTTGTAAAGTCCCGCTGGTAAAATGGATTCCAAGAAAGTCAAGATTATGACATCTAGATTTTCAATTGGAAAATACGGGATAAGAGTAAAAAGGAATAAAATGCCTGGAAAAATAGCTAAAATTAAACTAAATGAAACAGCCGCAGCACGTTGATCTATATCGAAAGTGACAATTTTCTCCCATAAAATTTTAAAAAAATCATAAAGAGAAACCTCACTCTTGAAAAAGTAAACTTTTTTAAGGATACGGCACAGCTGAAGAAAGTATAATTTCACTTTTTGCATAGGCACAAATTAACTTGAAAAAAAAGGCAGTATTCGCTCAATGATAGATTTAGGCGTAGGAATAATCTTATTCGTTGCCATTTCGACAAATACAAGCGTGGTTTCTCCTGTGTGTACAAGCTCTCCTTCCTCGTTGAATATTTCATACGAAAATACAATCCGAACTTTAGGAATATCCCGAATGTGTACCCGTATTTGTATGAGTTCGTCGTATCTAATGGGTTTCAAATAGCGAGAAGTATTCTCATAAACAGGCATCATCACACCTGCATCTTCAAAATCACGGTAACGAAGTCCTAAATTTCGGATGGCTTCAACGCGGCCAATTTCGTATAGTCTTGCATAATTCCCGTAATACATATACCCCATTTGATCCACATCTGCATAGCGCACGCGGTAGGGGAAATCACTGTAAAAATGGGGTTTATCTTCTATTTTATTTGATATTTTTTGCATTG
>CAYNRA010000083.1:1109-12533 GCA_964399465.1 uncultured Cytophagales bacterium | reverse complement strand
CATTGGCAGCTTTTGAGATAAGCCCAGCTTCCACCAAATAATGTGGATATGCACGTCGCCCGAAGCCTCCACCCATGCGTGTCATTTGAATTTCTACTTTTTCTTTCGGAAGATTGAACCGATTACAAAGTGTCTCTTCTACAAATCCAGGGGCTTGAAGTGGCCCTGCAAACAACGCATTTTCAGCAGTTACATGCGCAAAGCAGTTCATTGGCTCCATGCAATTATGGGCTAAAAACGGAGCTGTATAAGTTCTTTCAATCACAAGAGCCGCTTGACTAAACGCAGTTTCCGGATCGCCATCTTTTCGTAAAACGGTTGCGGGTTGTTGACTTCGTTCTCTCATTTGTGCGAGATGCGTATCTGTACTTTCTAGTCTCCCTGGCGAAAAATCTTCGCTTTTATTCCCTCGGAAATTTACAATTTCTTTGAAATCACCACGCTCTTTCCAAGTAACTTTTAGGCGTTTACGAGCATTCATGACTTGCCAAGTAGAATCTCCTACAATCGCAACAGATTCATTGAATGAACGTGTCTCAAAAGCACCTCGTTCGGTGCCTTCATCGAATAATTTTATGGCAAATACCTGTCTAATTCCAGGCATTTTGAGGACTTGCGAAGCATCGAAACTCGCCAAGGTCATCCCAAATGCGGGTGGATGTTGAATCATCGCGATTCGCATTCCGGGTACAGAATAATCTATCCCGAATAAAGGTTTACCCGTAACTACTTTCTTCCCTTCCACATTTTTTTGGGAATGATTTACGATAGTGAAATCTTGGGTACTTTTCAATGGTACGTCCTTTGGCACTGCCAATGTAGCGGCTACACTAGCCATCTCGCCGTAGGTCGCTTTTTTGCCGCTTTCGTGGGTTACATGTCCTTTCTCTGCGCGAACGGATTCTACGGAAACACCCCACGTTTGGGCTGCGGCTTGGCGGAGCATCAAACGAGCTGCTGCACCCGCTTGGCGAAGCGGTTTCCAGTAGGCACGCATAGATTGACTACCTCCCGTAAACTGAAATCCATATTTTATGGCATCGTGCGAAGCCATTTCAACCGTCACGTTTTCCCATGGAATATCGAGCTCCTCCGCTGTAATCATGGGAAGAGAGGTCATGACATTTTGACCAAATTCAGGGTTCGGACAGAATAATTTAACCGTATTGTTCGGATTAATTTGTATATAACCCGTTAACTCATGCCATTCTTTGGCAAGCGACTCGGCACTCATCTTCTCTGCGGCAAGAGATTCTGTAAACCAACTGAAACTCAGCAACATACCTCCACCCGCCAAAGCAGAAGATTTTAAGAACGAACGGCGCGAATATCCTTCTGTTTGATTCTTATTTTTCATCGTAACTTTTCAAATTTAGAGCTGAGAAAATTTATTTCGTAGGTTGACTTGCCGTTTCCTTTGCGGCGGATTTAATCGCTTCCTTGATACGAAGATAGGTTCCACAGCGGCAAATATTACCAGACATCGTGGCCTCTATGTCTTCATCTGAAGGCGAAGGATTGTCTTTCAAAAAAGCTACGGCAGTCATGATTTGCCCTGATTGACAATACCCACACTGCGCTACATCGTGTGCCAGCCATGCCTTCTGAACAGGATGGTCTCCTCCGTCTGAAAGCCCTTCTATGGTAGTTATTTTTGATTTTCCAATGGAAGAAACAGGCAATTGACAAGCCCGAACTGCTACCCCGTTCAAATGAATTGTACAAGCACCACACTGCGCAATGCCACATCCATACTTTGTTCCATAAAGTTGAAGCGTATCTCGCAAAACCCACAAAATTGGCGTTGCTGGATCAACATCTACTTTTCTGACTTGTCCGTTGATATCTAGGTTGAATAATGCCATATCGAAAGATTACTTTAGCGTTAAGAAAACAAATTTCTATTATTTTGGACAAAAAATGAGATAAAAATCAAACAGAAAGTTACGAAAATCAAACAACTTTGATTCCATATAGCTACTTTCATCTCACTAAAAAAAGATATATCTTTTCTATGTACGGTTTTTTTGGAGTTTTTCAAAATTACCAATTGAACCAATACGTCATCTTAAGATTAATAGAGCGGAAAGTTGGGCCAAATTCTTGCGTATAATAATTGTCATTATACACGAGGTAAATATCTGAGAGTGGTGCAAATCGCCACTGCAATCGAGAATTAATACCCAAGCTTTTTCGTTGATTACTGAACTGTATTAACGTTGACCAGAAGAGGGATTTCGTAAATGTTAAATCAAATTTAGGACTAATTAGTACAATATTCGCCTTTGGAAACGGATTGGGAAGGACGATGCGGTCAAAATTAGCAGCTAAAGAAATAAGCGCCTTGGGCATGATGCGAAGATTTGATGTTCCTCCAATTGAATAGATATAACCGTTATAAAAAGACCCCACAGTAGCTGTAGCAATTGTGGTCAATTGTCTTGAATTACTTGACTGAAAAGTGGCATTAACTTGTTGGAAACGATAATCAGAGTCAGCAGGTAAACGAATCGCACCAGGTGTTCGGGTTGGATCAAAAGAACCAAATAGATATACATATTGACTAGAAAAATTCAAACCGATACTTGATTGATTTTTAAATTCCAAGCTATTCATCCATCGAATATCATGGTCTGTTTTCTTCATATCAAGACTTGGTTTAAAATACATGATATTTAGCAGACGTGTTGAAAAACGATTGAACCGCCCACTTTTACTGTAAAAAGTTCGCGTAATCCCATTTCCTGATTTTAAAATATCGGTCCGAGGGATGAAACCCAAATCAGAGCGAAAACCCGCATCAATATAAACCCAGTCATGGATGAGGGTATAGAACCGGTTATTAAATGTAATGGTTGCTTGTGAGGATAAATTGCCCTTGGTATCATTAGGCTGAAATGATTTGTGGATATAGAATTTACCTGACCATTTGTTATCTGTTGATGCCAAATTGTAGTCTATACCCATCACCCGATTGTATTTATCAGCTGGTTGAACAAATTCACTCTCCTGAAATGTCTGCCTATTAATAAAAAAAGCACCAATATTAGATCTACTAAAAACTTTTCGTTGTACGGCAAACATGGAATTGCTTGTTGAAGCAACGCGATTGACTGCATCTTCTGCGGACTGCATACTTAAAATCCCCAAGCGCCAATTTTGGTCTAATTTTCCACTCAAACGAACCCCACCTAGTAATCTATTTTCTATTGAGTTTCCAAGTGTATCTCGTACAATACCTATTCTTCTTGAAAAAAAAGGTCTTGCTTCATTAAAACTATTCCCAAAATTTGCGAAGAGGTCATTATTGTCAATGAAGAATTGTCGTTTTTCAGGTAAAGAAATTTCGAATCGGGTCAAATTAACAATGACATTATCCACTTCAACATTGGAAAAGTCTGGATTTACAGTAATATCGAGATTGAGTCCATTCCCGATAGCCACTTTGGCATCCCCACCTACGGTCAATTTGTTAGTAGTCGCCTTTTGCGGGAAAGTAACAGCCGAAGAAGTATTCAGATAAGGAATAATATAGACTGGCGTACGATTTTTGCCAAGTGGTCTCTCAAAACGCATTTCTCCCATAAATGCCACACTTGCTAATAATTGGTTTTGAGGAACTCGAGCCCAAGCACTCTGCTCATTTGACTGCAAGTCCCAGCGGTAAGTCTGCATCCGCCAGGTTTGTCCACCTTCTTCAAACTTCATTGAACTAAAAGGGATGGCAAACTCCAAGGTATAGTAATTGTCATGTATTTTACCAACAGACTGCCATTTAACGTCCCACGTAAGATTGAAAGATTCACTACTTGAGCCCCCTCCAGATATAAAAACCTCCCGCTGAACTCCATATGGATTTGCACTAAACATAAATGCATTTGTCCCATCATTAAACGTATCAAAAACAACCGATATGTTGTCATTGGTCGAGCCTGTAAAGTCTCGTCGAAGTGAATTAACAATAAAGTCTCCTCCCTTGATACTCTCTGCACGAATACCAACGTACAAATATTGATCATTATAAAGCATTTTAACTTCTGTCTTATTCGGTGATTTCACGGAATCAAGTGGAAAATACTGCCAAAAATTAGAAGCTGCATCTGCTTTCTGCCAGACAGATTCGTCCAAAGAACCATCGAGCGTTATTTTATCTTCTGTGAAAGCAACAAAAATTGAGGGTTTCGTTTGTTGCCCAACTAGTTCAGATTGAGTGAGTAAAAATGAAAAAAATAAGAGGGAAAAGCGAGATAAATGCATGAGCAATGAATAGCAAGTGATATGAAAAACGTACAAATTTACTAGCAATAGAATGTCAAAAACGAACAGATTTCAAACAGAAAATTACGAAATTCAAATAGCTATTTATTCCGTACCAAATACTTTTCCATTGAACGTATGTGTACAACAAGTACAAAATGGCGCCATGTTTGCTGCCCGAAGAGTGGGATTTGACAACTGCAAAATTCCTGCACTGTCAACAAATAATCCTGAAAAATAAGAGGACTCTCCTACCCGTACCATCTCTTTTTTTGTATCTTCATTGGTTGCAACCAACCAAAAGATAGGGTCTGGTTTGTCTAGCCGAGCTATCGCCTCTTCGAAAACGGTTTCCCATAATTGACCTACTTTCGAAATTAGAAACTGAAAAAGGGGCGTGTAATCTAATCCACGGTGTTTGGCTTGTGCCATCGTCCCTTTGACCATTTCACGCGTTTCTTTTTTTTTATTTCTTACCTGCTTAAAGTCACCTCCTGTTACATGATGAACACCTGCTGCACGCGTATTTACTTTCCGATAAAGCGGTTTTTTTTCTCTGTTCATTATTTATATATCAAGCAAAGCCAGTGTTCAGACTCATATCAGTATATAAGTTACAATGGCAAGACATTTATTAGTGTAATTACTTCTTTATCAATAACTTATTAATCCATTTTCCGGAAACGCGTTGGGGTTGTAGCTGTATGTTTTTTGAAAAAATTAGTAAAATGAGTTACTTCCGCAAATCCCAACGCATACGCAATATCCGTGACAGTCCAACGGCTTTGCTGCAACAGAATTTTTGCTTCCCGTACCAATCGTTCAGCAATAAATGAAGAGGTCGTTTGTCCGCTTACTTCTTTAACAGCCCGATTAAGATGGTTCACATGTACATTTAACTGCGTTGCAAAATGAGCGGGTGTACGTAATTGAATTTCCGTATGACTTTCATCTAAAGGGAATTGCCGCTCCAATAATTCTAAAAAAAGCCAATGGATTCGTTGGGAAGCATTTATGGGGAGTTTTTCAATTTGCGATGAAGGTCGTGTTTTCATCGCAAAATGAATCAACTCGTATATCTGTGTCCGAATGGCATCGTATTTATAGATATACTCAGCGTTTAATTCAGCTTCCATTTTTTCAAATTTGCTCCATATTTCTTCAAATTGTGCATCGTCCAGCTCAAAAACATGTTCACCTTTGGGCTGAAACACGTCGTATTGAGTCAAAGAACCAAACTGTTGAAAAAAACGGGCATTGAAAATAACATAGAAGCCACTCGCATCAGCGTCCAAAAGCTCCCATTTGTACGGAATAAACGGATTAGAAAAAACGACGGCTTGTTTTTCGAAGGAAAAAACCTTGTCTGCATAATGAATTCGGCTAGCACCGCGACAGAGCGTCACCTTAAAAAAGTCACGACGGCTGTAGGGTACTGGTTGACTTGGTGGATGTGGCAATCGAAAAACATTGACGTGCCCTATGTCTTTACTCAGACTTTCAGGAATCCACTCAAAGCGACGAGAATAGAAATCAGCCAATGTTTCAATGTGCTTGCTATCCGTATATTCTGGATTCATTTTTAATCAAATAATGCAAAATCAATAGTTCCGGAATCCATCACCTACAAACTCGAGAGCGAGGGCTAATCCTGTACGCCAATATTCCCACGTATGTGCACCTTCTCTAACTCGAAATTCAAAAGGTATTTTTTTATCTTTTAAAAGATGAACCAAACTTGTGTTATTCCGAAGCAAGAAATCATCGTCTCCACAATCAATCGTCAACCTTGGTAAGCCAGGTCCACTTGGTGCTGGCCAAGCTGCCTGCGGCGAATATTCAGGCATTGCCTTCACCATCTCATGTACAGATTGCGCTCTAAATTGGGCATGAATACCATCTTTTTGGCGTGGCCCCCAGAGTTTTACATACACATTTTCAAAAAATTCAGGTTTCTGTCCTTCTTTCAATGGTGTAATTTCTAGGAAAGCACCGCTCATCGCATAGCAAGACGAAAACAATTCCTTGTGCTTGAACGCGTGATATACGCTCCCTTGCCCACCCATCGACAAACCGGCAATGGCTCTGTACGTCCGATTGGCTACAATACGGTATTTTTTCTCGACCGTCGGAATTAACTCCTCATAAAAATAATCTTCCCAACGCACCGACTTATCGTAATTATTAATATAGAAAGCATCAATTAGTCCATCCGGCATGATGATAATCATTTCTGGCGACTTCCCTTCTTGCGCCGAAGTAGAAGCAATGTGGGCAACCTCACCCCTATTCACCCAATCCGTGTGATTTCCGCCCATGCCATGCAATAAATAAAGGACAGGATACGCCCGATTGGATGTGCCGTACGATGCAGGCAAATAAACAGAATAGCCCATCTCACGCTTTAATATCGTACTCGGAAACGACTCCGTAACTACTTGTCCTTGCTGTGCTTGAACGGCTAAACTCCAGTAGAAAACCAATAGAAAAATGTACGTACTGATTCTTTTCATCTCGTTATGTTTTTGAATAAATGAAGGGTTAAAATTCAAATCTAGTAAAATATATACTCACATTAGATAGATGTCCATGTATTAATCGATGAAATACATTAATTTTCGAACGAAACTTCAACTCGCATTTCCTTCTTTTACCAAAGTTTCTCAATTTTGTTTCTCCTAACCTATTCTTACTACATGCAATTAGAACAAACCTCAAATTGGTATAAGGTTCACCAAGAAAACCAGCTCGATTCGCCCTCATTACTTATTTATCGCGAACGAGTTGAACAAAATATTGACGAGATGATTCGTTTAGCTGGCGGAGTTGAGCGGCTTTTTCCCCATATAAAAACCAATAAAATGTCGGCTGTCGTCACTTTATTGAAAGAGAAAGGGATTCAGCAGGTCAAATGTGCGACGTTGGCGGAGGCAGAATTGGCGGCCACAGTTGGCATACAAAATGTCTTGATTGCGCACCAGCTTGTTGGTCCAAAAATCGAACGATTTATTCGACTGCAAGAAGCATTTCCAGAAACTTCATTCACTACTCTCGTAGATTGTCTATCTATTTTGAACCAATGGAAGACGCAAACGAAAGAAAAAAATAGTCGTGTCAAGCTTTATATTGATGTGAATAACGGGATGAATCGTTCGGGACACGAAGTCAACGAAGATTTATACACACTTTATCATGCCATCCAAACCGCTGAGACAATTACATTTTCTGGTTTTCATGTCTATGATGGTCATTTGAGAGATACAAAATTTACCGAAAGACAGGCAAAAATTGAGGCGGGCTTTTCAGACTTTGATGCTTTCTTAGCCAAGTATCAACTGACAGAATCCGTCATTGCTGGCGGAACACCCGCCTTTACTGCCCATGCCCTTCAACCTTCCCGAATTTGTAGTCCAGGAACCAGTGTTTTTTGGGATTGGGGGTACGGCGATGCCTTGGTTGAGCAGCCTTTTGTTTATGCTGCGCTTTTGCTAACGCGCATAATCTCTAAACCAACAGCCGGAGTGATTACACTCGATGCTGGCCACAAAGCCATGGCTGCGGAAAGCCCCATTGACAAACGAATCCGTTTGCTAGATATGCCTTGTGGCTATCAATTGATAAGCCAAAGCGAGGAACATACCGTTGTTCGGGTAGAAAATGACACACTTTTTAACGTCGGCGATGCCTTGTATGCGGTTCCGTATCATGTTTGTCCGACCGTTAATCTATACGATGAAGCCTATGTAGTTCAGGCAAATCAATGGGTGGACACTTGGCAAGTGGAAGCACGAAAAAGACGAATTACGTATTGAAAAATAAAAAAAGCACCTTTTTGGAGGTGCTTTTTTTGTATGGAATCACGCATTCAATGTTGAACGACCGTTCCGAGTAATCCTGCAATTTTGGAGATAATTTCTTTCAAGCGCATGGTTTTTTTGAGGATTTCAGCCATCGCAATTGGGTCTGTATTTCCCATCAGTTGGGCGTGAAGTTCGTCAAAATCGCGTTCATAGCGTGCTTTTTTTAAGCGTAAAATATTGTAATACGCTAAGTCTGCTAATTTATCAATGACCGTCGGAACGATGACACCGCGCGTTGCCCAATTTTCGCTCAAATCGTACTTTTGCGTCAGCCAGTCAATCGCCATTTTTTGCCAAACCCGGTTGGCATGTGACGTAAAAAAAGTCGTCGGTAATTTTTCTCCTTTTTCATAATGCGCCCGAATAACAGCTAAAATTTCTTCAAAAATGGGCGTTGTGAACGTCATTCCTTTCAATTCGTCGAAATAATAATCTGCCAATGTAAACTCCATGTTTTCGGTCACATTTCTTTCGATGACCACGTCACCGTAGCAAACCAACAAACGAACGCATTCTTCTTCCGCGAAATAAAGCTGGCTTTCCTCTGGTTGCGCAGGTGCGGGTTCTGGCTGTCGGTCTTCAACGGGAAAAGTAGTTTCTCCTACTTGAACTTGGTTGCGCCCTACTTGTTTTTTTTCTTGTTGCGCCCCTTGCTTCATCAACTGTTTGTTGCCTTCTGCAATCAAAACTTGTTCGTCGATTTGCAGTAAATCAGCAATTTCTTTGGTATAGACAGCACGTTTGATTCCATCCGGAATTTTTGCCACTGTTTGCACCAAATCCCCGATTAATTCGGCACGTTTAATCGGATCTGCCCCTATGCTTTGAAGTGAAATTTCTGTTTTAAATCGAATGAAATCCTGTTGTTTTGCATCTAAATACCCGATAAAAGCGGCACTTCCTACTTTTTTCAGGTAACTGTCTGGGTCATCGCCATCTGGAAAGACAACCGCTTTTACATTCATGCCTTCCTCTAAAATCAAATCAATTCCACGCAAAGAAGCCTTAATTCCGGCAGCATCTCCGTCGTAAAGAACCGTAATATTTGGGGTGAATCGCCGAATTAACTGAATTTGCTCTTTGGTCAAGGATGTTCCAGACGAAGCCACAACGTGCTGGATTCCCGCTTGGTGCAATGCCAAGACATCGGTATAACCCTCCACCAAAAAACAGCGATCGGCTTGACGAATTGCTGCTTTTGCTTGCGAGATGCCGTAAAGAACATGTGTTTTGTGGTAAACGGGCGTTTCTGGAGAATTGAGATATTTGGGCGCGTTGGGGTCATTTTTTAAAATACGCGCTCCAAAAGCTATGGGTTTACCAGACATTTGGTGAATCGGGAACATTACTCGTCCACGAAAACGATCCATCGGCTTTTTTCCTTCGCGCAGGATTGTTAGACCCGCTTTTTCCAATATTTCCAACGAATATCCTTGCGAGAGAGCATGAGAGGTAAACGCATCCCAGGCATCTGGGCTATACCCTAGCTCAAACGTTTGAATGGTTTGCGCTGAAAAGCCTCTTTCCCTAAAATAGCTGAGACCAATACTTTGACCCTCTTCCGTCTCTAAAAGTTGCTTAATATAAAAGTTCGTGGCAAATTGGATGGCAAGAGAAACACTCTCTCTTTCGTTTTGTTGGGCTAATTGCTCATCGGTATAGACTCGCTCCTCAATCGTGATACCATAGCGTTTGGCAAGCCATCGAAGGGCTTCAGGATAGCTAATTCCTTCAATATCCATGATAAAACGAACAGGATCTCCTGCTTTCCCGCAACCAAAACACTTGTAAATTTGCTTGACAGGCGAAACATAGAAAGAAGGTGTTTTTTCGTTGTGAAAAGGGCAACAAGCAATCATGTTTGCCCCCCTTTTTTTGAGAGAAACAAAGTCACCAATGACATCTACGACATCAGCAGCTTGAAGAATTTGTTGAACAGTCTCTTGTGAAATCATAGAACAAAGTTACTAGATTTTGTCTATTTTGTATTTTCTTTAATTTTGGTATTTATAGTATACATTTTGCCCCTAAAACAAACAAAAATATGAAATCACCTATTGAGAATCTCCCATTTATTCCTCGGCTTGTGCTTGGTTTGGTACTCTTTTCATTCGGTATTGTTTCACTTTGGTTTCCCAGTATGTCCAAGTGGTTGGACTTTACAAGTGGATTTACAGGTGGCTTTGCTCTTTCCTTAGGTTTCATCATACTTCTTTCCCTATTACCAGAAGCAAAAGAGAAAATGAAACGAAACTAAAACTACCTATACCAATTAGCAAGGTTTATAAACTAAAATAGGACAATTTGGTGAATTATCTGTTACTTTAGAAGATGAAAATACGAAGTAGATTTACACAAAATACTACATCGTAAAACACCTTTTACTCTTCAAACTATTTTTAACCAAATGACATACGCATCGATTTACCAGCAAAGTATGCAAGAAAAAGAGGCTTTTTGGGCAGAGCAAGCCAATTCTTTGCACTGGTTCGAAAAATCTTCTACTCCTTTAACCCAAGATGAAAACGGTTTCTATCGGTGGTTCAAAGGTGGAAAAATGAATACGGCTTATCTTGCCTTAGACTACCACGTAGAAAACGGACGTGCAGACCAACCTGCATTGATTTATGATTCGCCTGCAACCCATTCACAACGAACATATACCTACCGTGAACTACGGGACGAGGTTGCCTTACTTGCTGGTGGACTTTTACAACTCGGTGTAAATAAAGGGGATACCGTAGTTATTTACATGCCCATGGTGCCAGAAGCCGCCATTGCGATGTTGGCTTGTGCACGAATCGGTGCTGTTCACTCCGTCGTTTTTGGTGGATTCGCACCACATGAATTAGCCGTTCGGATTGATGACGCACAGCCTACAGCCATTATTTCTGCTTCTTGTGGCATTGAATTTGACAAAGTGCTTCCCTACAAACCGCTCCTCGATGAAGCTATTTTGACTGCAAACCACAAACCAACGCATTGTGTCATTCTTCAAAGACCACAACTAGAAGCACCATTAATTGAACCTAGAGATATTACATATACTGCGCTTTTGGCAAATGCTACACCCGCTCCTTGTACAGTTTTAGACGCCACAGACCCACTTTATATTCTTTATACATCCGGAACAACGGGGAAACCCAAAGGTATCATCCGCGACCAAGGTGGACATGCCGTCGCATTGCATTATTCCATGAAAAACGTATATAACGTATCTCCGGGAGATGTATATTGGGCAGCCTCCGATGTAGGTTGGGTTGTAGGACACAGTTATATTGTATACGGACCACTTTTAAATAGAAAT
>CAYNRA010000083.1:0-1099 GCA_964399465.1 uncultured Cytophagales bacterium | reverse complement strand
TACGGTTGTACGACCATATTGTTTGAAGGGAAACCCATTCGAACGCCTGATGCGGGTACGTTCTGGCGGGTAATTTCAGAGCATAAAGTAAAATGCTTCTTTACCGCTCCCACTGCTTTTCGGGCTATAAAAAAAGAAGATCCAGACGCTCTATTACTGCAAAAATACGATATTTCATGCCTAGATGCGATTTATGTCGCTGGTGAACGTTGTGATCCTCCCACTATGGAATGGCTTCAAAATACAACGCAAAAACCCATTTATGACCATTGGTGGCAAACAGAAACGGGCTGGGCAATCGTAGGAAATCTCGCAGGAGTTGAGGCACTTCCTGTCAAATTGGGTTCTGCGACAAAACCTGTTCCTGGTTTTGAATTGCATATTTTGAATGAAGCAGGCGAAGTCCTAGGGGCAAACCAAGAAGGCTATGTCTGTTTAAAATTACCTCTTCCTCCTGGTTGTCTTCCATCCCTTTGGAAAGACGATGCACGTTTTAAAAGTTCGTACTTAACAACCTTCGAAGGTTATTACCTGACGGGTGACGGTGGCTATATCGACGAAGATGGCTACGTATTTATTATGGGGCGCGTTGATGATGTTATCAATGTAGCTGGGCATAGACTGTCAACAGGGTCGATGGAGGAAATCATTGCCTCACATCCTGCCGTTGCTGAATGTGCGGTGGTTGGCATAGCCGACGAACTACGTGGGCAACGACCTGTCGGGTTTGCCGTTCTAAAAGATGGTGCAAGTATTGAGGAAGAAGCTTTGGAGATAGAAACCATTCAGCTTGTCCGTGAACAAATTGGTGCGGTTGCGTTTTACCGCAATACATTATTAGTCAAGAGATTACCTAAAACACGATCAGGTAAAATTCTCCGAAAAATCATGCGTCAAATTGCCGATGGAGAAGACTTTACAGTTCCATCCACAATCGATGACCCTGCCATTTTAGCGGAAATCAAGCAAAGACTACACGAGCGAACTATTTCTAAGTAAAATACTGATTTAGTAGAATAAACTTTTGCAATTCATGACTTATTTCTATTTTTGCCCAAAATAAGTCTATTTTGAAAAAGTTTATTCTACTTAGTATCTT
>CAYNRA010000082.1:0-12979 GCA_964399465.1 uncultured Cytophagales bacterium | reverse complement strand
CCCACAAAAACCCTTTTTTATCTTCTGCCAAAGTCATGACTTGCATACCCGCAAGCCCATCCCGAATGGTGTAATTCTTTAAAGGGAATTGCTGTGCAACTACATGAGTAAGGTAACAGTTGAATACAAGGAGGAAGGTATAGAATCGAATCATTTTTTCTGTATTAAGTATATTGGCTTTAAATCAATGAACTGTCTTACGCAGTTGGGTTATGTCGATAGACACGCATACCGACCTCACATATTCTTATGAGGAGAAAATGTACGTAAGAAACAAATGTGACGTGTGAAGGATTAGCAAGTAAGGAGGAGTATACTAAAGAGGAAAGTTTAAAACAGTAGAAATGCTTGCTTCTTCAAAATGGGAAAGTAGTTATATTGCATAGGCGAAAGTTGTTTTGTTGTATTTGGAGACATCGAGCAAAAATACAAATTAATTCATTAGTTCTTTATAAGTGGAAATGATTTTTTTGGTATTTTTTATCTATACTATCTATAATTAGTTATTTGATTTCCAAGGACTTACACTTATCGTATATAAAAAATACATATATGTATTTTTAAGTAAATCGAAACCATTTTAATTATATGTATGTTTATACATTAAATACAAAGTAATATAAAAATGAAAAAAATACTTCATACGTCTTCGTCCAGAGGGTATGCGTCCCATGGGTGGTTATCGAGCTTCCATACGTTTAGCTTTGCCAGTTATTACGAACCAACGCGTATGCATTTTGGTGCATTAAGAGTTTTGAATGACGATACAGTTTCAGGTGGAATGGGCTTTGGTAAACATCCCCACGACAACATGGAAATTGTCTCTATACCGCTTTCAGGTGATTTAGAACACCAAGATAGCATGGGAAATAAAACGGTAATTACCCAAGGCGAAGTACAAATCATGTCAGCTGGAACAGGTATTTATCACTCAGAGAAAAATAAAAATTCACACGAGCAAGTCAAGTTTCTTCAAATTTGGGTTTTCCCAAAAGTAAAAAACATCCAACCTCGGTACGACCAAAAAGCGTTTGATATCGCCGGTCGCTTAAACGCCTTTCAGACTGTCGTTTCGCCTATTGGAACTCCAGATGACGGCGTGAAAATGAACCAAGACGCATGGTTTTCGTTGATTCGTCTTGAAGCCGGAAAATCCGCTAACTATGCGCTGCATTTACCGAATAATGGAGTCTATGCTTTTGTGTTATCAGGTAATGCAACCATTGCCGACGAAACACTCGCTGCTAGAGATGGTTTGGGAATTACAGAGGCGACATCGTTTGATCTAACCGCACAATCCGAAACGGAAATCTTGTTCATGGAAGTTCCTATGGCACTCAATTGATTCGTTTTGTGTTGCATTCTAAAATACATAAGTAAATAGATGTTACGTAAAGTTACCAAGCTCCTCAGCGCTTCACGCCACGAAATGGGTGAGCACCAAATGTACCAACCTCTCCCGAATGAAACCAATGAAAACTTGGATCCATTCCTATTGGTTCATCACCACGGGCCACATTATTTTGAACCGTATAACCGAGGACTCCCGTTTGGGCCGCATCCACACAGAGGGTTTGAAACCTTGACATTTATTTATTCAGGAAGTGTAGAACATGCAGATAGTCAAGGGTTTAAGAGTGTTATTCACCCAGGCGGAGTTCAATGGATGACCGCTGGTAGAGGTATTGTACACTCCGAAAACATTCCCTACGAAATGCGTGAAAATGGAGGAGATATGGAAATTCTTCAGCTTTGGATGAATTTACCTGCACGCTTAAAAATGACTCCCGCTACCTATCAGGGCTTCCAAAAAGAAGAAATTTTAGTTCAGATTTCCGAGGACGGCTTGGTGGAAACACAACTCATTGCAGGTGAACGTCGAGGTGAAAAAGGCCCAGCCGTCTCGTTAACGAACCTAGAAATTCTGAACGTTCACGCACAAAAAGGAGGTAAAGAGTCTTTTCAAATTCCAGCAAATAGAACCATTTTACTGTATATTCTGAAAGGGGAAATATTTATTAATGGTAAATTTGCCTACGACCACCAGCTCGTCGAATTTGCCCCTGAAGGCGAAGAAATTGAAATCGAAGCTAAGGGAGAAACCCGTTTTATCCTTTGTTCGGGTGAGGCTATTGGAGAACCAATTGTACAGCAAGGTCCTTTTGTAATGAATACTACAACACAAATTCTAGAGGCTATGCGCGACTATCAAATGGGGAAAATGGGCTTTATGTAAAGTATTCATTCAACTAAGAACGAAAAAAGGAAATCATCGAAATTGGTTTCCTTTTTTGTTTACCTACCGCAGCAAGCAAAATTTAGGGGCGAAATCAGTATATTTGAAACAAAGTTCAACCACGAAATTTCGATTCACTATGAAACAAGTCCGCTTCTTTTGGCTTTTTCTCCTGTTCACAAGCCCACTTTTAGCGCAGCAAAAACCTTTATTCCTAACCAATCACAACAAAGATTGGGTAGAAAATACACTCGCTTCTTTAACATTGGAACAAAAAATCGGTCAACTGCTCATGCCGCGTGGCAATACGTCTGGTAAAGGGTATCAACCCGAAAAATTAAAAGAATGGGTAGAAAAATACCAAGTAGGCGGATTTGTGTTCTTTGCGGGTCAACCTACTCGCCAAGCGCAGATTGTCAATGAATTGCAGGCTTTATCTAAAGTTCCGTTACTAATCGGGATGGATTTGGAGTGGGGACTCGCCATGCGTCTGGACTCGACGGTTCGGTTTCCGTACCAAATGGCATTAGGTGCTATGCAAGGAAATGAAGATTTATTGTACCGAATGGGGCAAGAAGTCGCCAAACAAAGCAAACGGATGGGCGTACATGTCAATTATGCTCCCGTTGTGGATGTCAACAATAATCCGGCAAATCCCGTCATTAATTTTCGCTCATTTGGTGAAAATCGCGAGGATGTCATGAAAAAAGCATTGGCATATATGAAAGGCATGGAGTCCGAACGGCTTCTGACAAGCGCCAAGCATTTTCCTGGTCACGGCGATACAGGAGTGGACTCTCATTACGACTTACCCGTCATTAGTCATGATAAAAAAAGATTGAAAGAAGTTGAATTATATCCTTTTCAACAATTGATTGACGCAGGTATATCGGGAATCATGACGGCGCATTTAAGCATTCCTCAATTAGACAATACCCCTAACTTGGCTTCTACGCTTTCGTCTAAAATTGTGACTGATTTACTGCGCAAAGACATGAAATTCGAAGGACTTGTTTTCACAGATGCAATGGATATGCAGGGAGCTGTCAAGTATTTCCCGAACGGAGAGGCATTGGTGAAAGCCATTTTAGCTGGGAATGATATTCTGGAAACTTTTGAAGACGTGCCCACTGCAGTTGAAGCAATTAAAACAGCTATCAAAAACGGAAAACTTTCTGAAAAAATACTGAACGAACGCGTTCGCAAAATCTTACAAGCGAAATCTTGGGTAGGACTAGATAAGTACCAACCCATCGAAACGAAAGGTCTAATTGATGATCTCAATACTACTGAATCTGACTTGTTGAATCGGTTATTGGCTGAAAAAACGGTGACGGTTGTACAAAATACGGCCTCTATTTTACCCATTCAAACCTTGAATCAATCGTTTGGATTGGTTTCTTTGGATGCTTCGTCTTCGGCTAACTTGTTTGCAAAACGAATGAATGATTATGTAGAAACGACGCAATGGGTAGTTTCCACCAAAACAACAGACCAACTTTCAGATTCACTGCTTGCAGAAATAAAAGCGGTTTCTCAATTAGTGATTGCCGTGCACTTGTCTAGTATTCGTCCTTACGGAAATTACGGAGTAACTGAAAAGCACGAGCGTATGCTCCGTCAACTCCACGAGATTCACCCAAATGCGGTTGTGGTCGTACTTGGAAATCCGTATGCGTTGGGTAAAATTCCTGTTTTACGCGAGATGAAAACGGTGGTTTTAACAAGCCAGTTGACTAATTATATGGAAGACGCTGCTGTACAAGGGATTTTTGGAGCGATTCCATTATCAGGGAAATTGCCCGTAACCGTTGATGCGCATTTTGTTTATGGAATGGGTGAACAAACGGCGGCGTTGGGGCGCTTGGCTTACGGGATTCCTGAAATGGTTGGCATAGACGGAACAAAATTACGCGCTGGAGTGGACTCTGTTCTTCAGGTGGGATTAATGGAAAAAGCGTATCCGGGGGCTGTCATGCAAATCGCTAAAGAAGGGCGTGTTATTTACCAAAAAGCAGTGGGTTATCATACATTTGAAGCGGAAAAATTAGCCCAAAGTAAAGGAGAAAATGGGACAATGACAGATACAAAATTCGAAACGGGAACGAAAGCAGATGTCATGGATGGTGGAAAAAAAGGTGGTGTAATGCCTGTGTTGACTAGCCATGCAAGCGTGCAGCAGGGCAAAGTGCAAGTCAGTGATTTATACGATTTAGCTTCAGTGACCAAAATAAGTACGTCGGCATTGGCAGTGATGCAGTTAATGTCTGAGAATAAATTTTCGTTGGATGCAACACTCGGATCGTATTATCCCGCATTCAAAGGAAGTAATAAAGAAAATTTGACGTTCCGAGATATGTTGACGCATCGGTCGGGTTTGAAAGCATGGATTCCGTTTTGGATGGATTGCATTGATACCGTCGCAACGCTCAGAAACGCCTCTTTGGGTTCATATATAGCAGAAGAAAGATGGGTGAAAAATGAGATTAAACGGACGTTTTTTCAAAAATTAATAGGTAAGAAAAAAACATACCTTATTGATTACAAGGAATCTATGCGCAAGGATAAGAAAATATGGCTAGACGCGCTACATCCAGAAACAATTGCTTGGAAACCGGGTATTTTTTC
Organism: uncultured Cytophagales bacterium; assembly: GCA_964399465.1. Taxonomy (GTDB): domain Bacteria; phylum Bacteroidota; class Bacteroidia; order Cytophagales; family Spirosomataceae; genus CAYNRA01. Next base: position 8,115 of record CAYNRA010000082.1, on the reverse strand, counting down.
GCCTGTTCAAACGGCGGAATATACTGTGGAGGTAACAGATTCCCTTTGGTTACGGAATACCTATCGGGAATTTATCTTGAACCAGATCAAAGAATCTCCTGTAAAACCTACACAAGGATATGTATATAGTGACTTGCATTATTATCTCTATCCAGAAATAATAAAGAATATAACAGGTGAGAAATGGGAAGATTACTTGAAAAAAACGTACCGGGCAATTGGGGCAACGACTTTGACGTATAATCCGAGAAAATGGTATTCACTGAGCCGAATTGTACCAACAGAAGTGGATACGCTATTTCGGAAAACCTTGATTCACGGGCGAGTGCACGACGAAGGGGCAGGGTTATTAGCGGGAATTTCTGGTCATGCAGGTTTGTTCGGGAATGCCAATGATTTGATGAAATTAATGCAAATGTATTTGCAAAAAGGAGAATACGGAGGACAGCGTTTTATTGCATCAGATGTTTTGGCGGAGGCAACAAAATACCAATTTCCGGAGGAGAAAAATCGGCGGGCTATTGCTTTTGATAAGTTAGATTTTAACCCAAATGTGACAAATGGGCCGCGGATGGCTTCACCGGAAAGTTACGGGCATTCTGGTTTCACAGGAACATTTACTTGGATTGACCCTGCGTCGCAATTGGTGTATGTTTTCTTGAGTAATCGCGTGTATCCCACACGAGACAACGGAAAAATCAGCTCATTGAATATTCGTACAGCCATTGGGGACGAAATATACAAGGCAATGAAGAAATAAAAACGAGTTTGAGAAATGCAACGGGGCGGTTTAGCGGTAGTTAAATCGCCCCGTTTCGTAATAAGGCATGAGTTCTTGCCACAAAAAATACTCGTATTGCGCTTTGACTACAGCAAGTTCTGTTTGGAGATAATTTTGGATAATATCCTGGAAATCCTTGGCGGACAGTTGATTATTCTGGTAGCTGGTGAGCGCATTTTGGTAATAGGCTTGCCAAACGTCAAATGTAGATTTTGTTGCAATGTATTGAGAAAGAGCGGCTTGCCTATTTGATTGCGCGAGAATAGACTCTTTAATCAAGTCATTTTTTACTTGTTGTGCCTGAAGTTGCGTCACTAAAATATCGTGTTGAGATTGTTTTAATTGAAGTTTATGTGAATTACCCGACATTATTGGAATACGAATTTGAAATCCAATGTAGGCATTCGCGAGTTGGCTCCATTGGGAAAGCATTGGGATTGTCCGGTAAGTGAAGTCAAAAACAGGATTTAAAGCAGGTTGAATAGCACCTCTAAAAAAAACGGGTATCGTATCAATGCGGGTGAGCTGGCTACTCTCGATTTGTTGATATAAACTGGAGTAAGGAAGAGTAAAACCGGCACTAAAACTAACGGTTGGAAATCGGCTAGCTACGATTGCATCTCGTTGCAAACTTTGATTTTTTTGCCGCATTTGAGAGATTTTATAGTCTGGATGCCATGCATAATATTGTTGAAAAATACGTGGGTCTATTTGAGTTTGAATGGGTTTGTTGAGTTGTTCATTGGTTAAATCCTGAATATCAAAAAACTCTGGGTCGGGTGCGCCAATAAGATTACCAAGCGTAATTTTTTGAATGCGTAGCTCATTTTTTGCTTGGATGAGTGCCAATTCTTTGTTGGCCGCTTGGGCTTGATATTGGAGGTACAACAGATCCGCTTGAGAAGATTTCGCTCTATTTTCTAAAATAAATGCCAGTTGTTTTTCTGTTTGTTTGATGACGGCTTTGGTGAGTAAAATTTGAAAATAACTTTGGATTATTTGTACAATAAGTTGATTTTCAATTTTTTCTATTTGTAGTCCAGCTATTTTTTCTTGTACGGATTGTTGTTGGATAGTCGTGTTTTTTCGTCCACCGGCATATAAAATTTGGCTGAATGAGAGCCCAAGTACATTATTCAAAAAACCTTTGGATGCGAACTGGTTGGTTGTGGGGTCAATAGAGCGACCTAAAGAGAGAGTAGGGCTTGCAAATGCTTCAATAGTAGGTAAAACATCTTTTTGTGCAAATTCTAATTTAGCACGTTCCAATTGTCTATCTATGGTTGTTTGTTGGTATGCCAGACTGTTTCGTTTTCCTGCTTTGATGCAATCAGAGAGAGACAAAAGTTGTTGTCCGAAACTCATTTCAGGTAAAAGAAGAGTAAAGAAGAGAATGTAAATTGGACATTTTCTCATTTTGTACGAATAGTGTGGTTTGTTATACGAAAATTTACAAAAATTAAACCAAAAGTAATTTTTAGATAAAAAAAGCCGCTCTGAAAACAGAACGGCTAAGAAAAATCGAGAGGGAAAAATTAGTTACCAACGCGTACGTTTAAGCCGTTTACTTGTGCACCTAGAAGATTACCAACTTGTGCATTTAAGCTGTTAACAGAAGTATTCACCAAGCCATTCGTACCACCGACTGTCACATTTGTACCAGTAGTTGCACTATTCACTAAGCCATTTGTTACCAAAACAGGAAGCGAAACATTTGCAATAGAGCTACCACCCACTGTAGCACCAGTTCCAATAGCAGCAGTACCTAACAAGTTTCCAACTTGAGCACCTAAGACTGGTACAGATACATTTGTAACGTTAGAACCACCCACTGTAGCACCAGTTCCGATAGCAGCAGTACCTAACAAATTACCTACTTGAGCAGAAAGACCATTTACTGATGTGTTTAAAATGTTAGAACCACCAACGGTAGCGCCAGTTCCTGTGGCTGTACCACCTACAAGATTTCCAACTTGTGCAGATAGGCCATTTACTGTCGTGTTCAAGATGTTTGAACCACCAACGGTAGCGCCAGTACCTGCAGCTGTACCGCCTACTAGGTTGCCAACTTGTAAGCCTAAATTGTTTGCAGTTACATTCAATAGGCTTGAGCCACCTACTGTAGTGTTTGTTCCAGTAGTAGTTGCACCCAAAAGGTTTCCAACTTGTGCACCTAAGTTATTTACGGAAGCATTAAGTAATGTAGAACCAGAGCCAACTGTTGCTTGAGTTCCTGTTGCTACCACACCAACTTGGCTTCCAACTTGTGCGCCTAAACTATTGATAGATGTTCTTAGCAATTGAGCCTGTGAAAAAGAGATGCTTGTTAAAACAACAGCGAAGGAGAGGATTACTTTTTTCATAAAACGAAACAATTAATGGTTTTTTAAAGGTTTAAATATCGTTTTGGACGACAACAAACTCATATACGTAAATCACTTACTTTAGGATTAAACTGATTCGTATAAAAAAGGTATTTTTTTGTAAAATATTTTAAATTGCTGATTATTAATAGTTTACAAGGCTTTATTTTCTATATTTTTAAAGTTGTTTCACAAAAAATCGATTCTATATGGCTATTAATTAAGGAAAATACTATTTTTGCGTCCGGAATTCGGGGTGTAGCTCAGCCCGGTTAGAGTACACGTCTGGGGGGCGTGTGGCCGCTGGTTCGAATCCAGTCACCCCGACTATCATTTTATAAGTAAACCAATAGGAATAAATTTCTCATATTACTTTACCTTGGTTACTTAAATTCTCCCATTAATCCAAGTTTTTTTAAATGTAGATTCAGTCATCAATTTACTGGCTGAGTCTTTTTTTTATCCTTCTACTCAGCCTGCTTTGTCTTTGATAAGCTTCGTGCTCCCAAGGTCTTTCTTCGTAGGAGACAGCCTCATATTCACTTGGTGTGTAGGTAATTCCGTGCCAAATGATATTTATATTTTTGGTTACTAGTTTCTCTTTTTTGTATTGTTCAAGATGAATAAGTTCGTGTGAAATAACTTCTAGTGTTTCACGGTCACCTAAATCACTCATGCGAATTATGTAAAAGTGATTATTTATTTCCTCAATATTTGCTTTAACTAAGTAGTCGTTGTTGAAAGAAGGCTCATTTATCTTAAGGACTAAAACTACAACATGTTTGATTTTCAGTTCATCTAAACCTGCTAATATCGTACGTCCTAAATTTTCTTTATTGGTATTATTGAATACTAAATTTCTCGTAGAGAATACGAAGTTATTTTTTACTTTTTTTCCATTATCGCAGGATACAAAGTTGAATATAATGAAGAATACGAATAAGATTTGCAGGATGTACTTCATCGGTATGGTTACTTTTTAAATGGTATGAGTTACTTTTTACTATAAAATTGAATTCAGGATTGTTGTGGAAGAGCAATTTGCTTTAGAATACTTAGAAAATAGAATACCTACGTTTACATTATTGAATACTCGAAAATGAGAATAGCTATGTGGGAGTGAATGTCCTCTTTAATCTAGTTAATAGACTTTTTTTTGTGTTGTCTTCGAAGTATATTTCAGGAAATCAAGTTCAGTTTTCCAATTTTTACCCAAATTACCGAGATATAATTCATGGTCATAAAATACTTATTAAGCGGCATAAAGTAGGGAGGTGAACAAAACGTGATTTTTTCAGGTATCAGTTTGAAGAATAGATAGGTCTTCTTTTTTGAACCGATTTGTTCTTACGAGTTCAGTGTGTTTGCATTTAGAAATTGCATTTTTTACTCATTTTCTGGTCTTCAATACGGAGTTACTTTATTTCATGGCTTCTGTTTTACTAGTTTTCACTCCAATAATGTATTAAATAATGTTTGTTCCCTTGTTTGCTTCGTCGTAATTTTGGCTCCCTTTTATGCGTCTATTCCATGGAATAGACGTTCAAAAAGGAGACGTAATCTACTCAATCTATTTCTATGTTTCAATGAAATAATTTAATGTAATAAATTGATATTCAGTAAAATGAATTTTCTTTTTGAGTGATTGTGGTTATTGATTTATATGAAAGATAGCTGCTTTAGATTTACTGAGTCAACTAGCTATCGATGTAGTATTTTAATTTTTTATTTAGTATTCTCATACACTTTTCTTTTGAACCCCAAATTACGATTTCATGCAAAAGGTTTTATTTATTGATAGAGACGGAACCATCATCGTCGAACCACCTATCGATTTCCAAGTTGACTCACTAGAAAAATTAGCTTTCCTACCAGGTGCAATTTCAAACTTGCGAAAAATATCGGAAGAAACAGATTTTGAGCTTGTCATGGTTACAAACCAAGACGGCCTTGGTACGGCATCTTTTCCGGAAGAATCCTTCTGGCCCGCACACCAAAAAATGATGGATATCTTGCAAGCTGAAAATATTAATTTCGCCAAAATATGCATTGACCGCTCATTTGAACACGAAAATGCTCCAACGCGTAAGCCGAGAACTGGTTTATTGACGGAATATATGGAAGGTCAACACGATTTAGCCAATTCTTATGTGCTTGGAGATCGCGTCACAGACATTCAACTTGCTGTAAATCTTGGTGCAAAAGCGATTTTTATCGGAAAAGAAGAACCAACTACTTTAACACCTGAACAAAAAGAGGCACTCGCACTCGTCACCGATGACTGGGCAACTATCTATAGCTTCCTTCGTCTCCCAGATAGAAAAGCTAGTGTCCACCGCGTGACAAAAGAAACTAGTATTCGCATTGATTTGAACCTCGATGGAACCGGAAAAAGCACGATTACAACGGGTATTGGTTTCTTTGACCACATGCTTGACCAACTCGCTAAACATTCTGGTGCAGATTTGACTATTCAGGTCGAAGGAGATTTACACATTGACGAGCATCATACAATTGAAGATACGGCACTAGCACTTGGAGAGGCCTATTTGATGGCACTTGGAGACAAAAAAGGAATTAGCCGATATGGATTCCTTTTACCTATGGACGAAGCGCTCGCGCAAGTCGCCATTGATTTTTCAGGTCGACCTTGGCTTGTTTGGGATGCCTCTTTTAAGAGAGAGAAAATTGGTGAAATGCCAACGGAAATGTTTCTCCATTTCTTCAAGTCTTTCTCAGATACCTCCAAATGCAATCTAAATATTCAATGTTCAGGTGACAATGAACACCATAAAATTGAAGCCATTTTTAAAGCGTGGGCAAAAGCTATCAAAATGGCAGTTAAGCGTGAAATAAGTGAATTAAACAACCTACCAAGTACAAAAGGCGTACTTTGATTGTTGTATAAAAAGACCTTGTTTCACTGCTTTTTTAAAGCATGTAGAAACAAGGTCTTTCATTATAAAAGTAGTTCTAATCTACTTTAAGATGGATCTTTTTTGATATGGAGCGTACGGATAGGAAAGGGAATTTCGATATTTTCCTCTTGAAATCTCTTATGTAGTTTTCGAATAAATTCACTTTGAATTAGAAATTGTCCTGTGAATTCTTCTGCTCGTAAAATGGTTCGAACGGTAATGCTGGATTCTCCAAATAGTTTGAAACGAACGAGTGGCTCATGGTCTTTTACACCGCCTTCGGTATGCAACATGATTTCTCGCCCAACTTCGATACATACGCGTTCAACATGGTCTAAGTCACTCGTGTAAGCAACCCCAACATCGATAGAAACAGCAATTTGGCTGTCTGGTAGGATAAAATTCCGGACAATACTACTCGATATTTTTGAATTAGGAACAATGATTAAATGGTTAGACAATGCGCGAATAATGGTATTTCGCCAAGATATATCTTCTACATGCCCCTCTTCTCCTGTAGCCAACTGGACGTAATCCCCGGGTTTGATTTTACGACCTGCGATGAGCTGAATCCCTGCAAATAAATTTGAAAGTGTATCTTGTAATGCCAAGGCAACTGCCAAACCTCCGACACCCAGTGCGGTCAGCATGGGCGCAATGGATATTCCTAGCACTTGCAAACAGCCCATAATACCCAAGATATAGACAATTACCTTCAATATTTTGGTAAAAATAGAGCTCTTCGCTACATCTTTTCCAAGGCGATGAATCTGAAAATTTGCAATAGCTGTAACCAATTGTGCGGAAACCCAAGTAAGAATAAGAATCGAGAAAATACTAATTGCCTCTTTTATTTCTACGCGGTAAGCATCATGTAAGTGACTTGTTTGGTAAGCCGTGACGACGCCGCCAATCCAACAGATAGGAACGATGATTTTATCTAGAAGGGAAACGATTAAATCGTCTAGTTCATTGGCTGTTCGTTCGGAGGCCCGTCGAAGGCGAGGCAATGCCAATGTTTTTAATACTTTGCCAACAAGCCAACCGGCAGGTAAAGCAAAGAGCCAAATGGCGATGTCAATCAATTGTTGTGTAGATAAAAAAGTCATGAATAAAGTAAATTGATTCTATTTTTGTTTACCAAAAAAGCTAAAATTAAGGTGTTATAGGAGAGGTGTCAAGGATTTCAGACAAAACAATTTGTGGATGTGTCTCCGCAATCATATGCCCGGCGTCAGGGATATAGATAAACTTGCTGTTTTCTTTTTTTAGTTTCTTTTTGGCAAAATGAAAATTTCCTAAGTCGGCAATCCAATCTCGTCCACCCATAAATACTGTAGTTGGGACGCGTAAATTATGCCAATCCTCTTGAATTTTCCGTAGCTCGCGTTCGTGTGCAAACTTTTCGTCTGTTGCTGCAATTAAATCAAGGGATAAAAATTGGCGAACAAACCAATGTTTTGCCGCATAAGCAAACCAGAAGTACTTTTCTTTGTCTGGGTCAATGACAGGTGAAATCATGAAGATTTTTTTAGTCTTTTCAGCATAACGTATTCCAATTTCAGCTGCAATGGCTGCACCGTACGACCGCCCAATAATCAGGGCTTTCTCTCCAGATAAATTCACGTGTAGGGCTTCGGCAATCGCGTCTGCTTGTTGTACAATGGACGTAACCACTTTTTGTTTACGTTTCCGTGACTTTCCGTAACCTAATCTGTCCACAGAAATAATATGAAACCGTGACCGAAGTACGCTGTCTTGCAAGAGTGTATTATAGGCTTTCCAATTTCCTGGTGCTCCATGAATAAATAGGATAGGAGGCGCGTACGGGTCGCCCAAAGAAACAAAATGCAGCCGCGTATCTGTGTGTTCAACGAAATGCGTTATTTCTGGAATGATGGCTTTCGGACGAATCTGGCTATTTTTTTGACAAGAAAAAACAAAAAAACTAAGTGCAAATGTCCAAAGAATAGGGGAGGTTACTCTTTTTTTCATACGGGTTAACTTGAGGGGTTGGTTTCAAGTTACCAAATCATTCCTTAAATTCCAAAAA
>CAYNRA010000081.1:0-13586 GCA_964399465.1 uncultured Cytophagales bacterium | reverse complement strand
TAGAGCGCTTGACTGGCAGTCAAGAGGTCGTCGGTTCGAGCCCGATCTTCTCCACTTTTCACTAAACAGCCGGCATTTTTTAAAAAATGCCGGCTGTTTTCATTTTATCTATCTTTCCATTGCTTCATTTGAGCAATTAGTGCTTTATTTTCTGTTTCCGAGCCGATAGAAATACGTAGGCACCCTTCACAAAGCATGACTTTGGAGCGGTCTCGAACAATAATTTTTTGTTGAATTAAGTAGTCAAAAATCTCACTTGGTTTCTCAACACGTACAAGCAATTGGTTTGAATCGGAAGGATAAATGTGCTCAACAAAAGAAAGTTGATCCAAATCTCTTCGAAGTTCTTCCCGAAGATTATTTAGTTTAGCAACCATTTCCTTTTTTTTGTCTTCGTGGTTGAGTGCCTCCAGAACTGCTTTTTGTGTCAAAACATTGATACTGTACGGATACTTTATTTTATTTAGTATTTGGATTATTTCAGGATGTGCATACGCAACTCCCATGCGTAATCCAGCCATTCCCCAGGCTTTTGAAAAAGTTTGTAAAACAACCAAATTGGCAAAATTATCCAATTCTTTCAACCAAGTTTTTTCGGGAACAAAATCAATGTAGGCTTCGTCCACAACCAAGATTTTAGTTGGATAGGATTCCAACAATAGGCGAATTTTATCCTGATTTACCAGATTTCCGGAAGGATTGTTTGGTGAACAAATCCAAATCATCTTGGTATTTTCGTTGACAGTTGCTTTAATTTGGTCCAAATCAAGGTCAAAATCAGGCGTCAATGGCGCACTCAAAACATCTACTTGCTGAATATCTGCACAAACTTTGTACATTCCGTAGGTTGGAGGTAGAATGACGATGTTCTCTTTTTTGGGTTCACAAAATGTTTTAATGAGCAAATCTATCGCTTCATCAGAACCATTTCCCAAAAATATTTGAGATGGGCTTACCCCTTTTATCTGTGCTAATTTCTCTTTAATTGCTTGTTGATGTGGGTCTGGATACCGGTTGAAGGCGTCGCCAGTTACTGAACTAAACGGATTTTCATTGGCATCTAAAAAGATACCTTCTTTCCCTTTGTACTCATCACGTGCTGATGCATAAGGAGTTAGCTCAATTAAGTGTGGCCGAATGAGTGTGGTTAACTTGCTCATTTATCTATTAAATTGTATATGAATATATTATTTTACATGATTTATTTGATTCCCATCCGGATAGCACCATCAAGACGAATTACTTCTCCATTCAGTAAGCCATTTTCTATACATTGCCCCACCAAAAGCGCGTATTCCTTTGGTTCGCCCAATCTAGGAGGAAACGGAACTTGTGTCGCCAAGGAGTCTTGTGCTTCTTGTGGCAAAGAGGCCATCAGCGGTGTTTTGAAAATACCAGGGGCAATACACATCACGCGTATGCCCAAAGATGCTAAATCTCGCGCAATCGGGAGGGTCATTCCAGCAACTCCAGCTTTACTTGCTGCATATGCCGCTTGTCCCATTTGTCCATCAAAAGCGGCAATAGATGCAGTAGTCACAATCACTCCACGTTCACCTCCTTCATTTGGATGATTCCTTGACATGCTTTTAGCTGCAAGTCGGATGCAATTGAACGTTCCGATGAGATTAATCTCGATTACTCGTTGGAAATCGGTTAAAGCATGAACTCCTTTTTTACCAAATGTCTTTTGTGGTGGAGCAATTCCCGCACAATTGACTAATATATCTACGTGTTCCTGTTTTTGTTCAAAATAAGATATGGCTTGTTGAACCGTCTCTTCGTTTGTTACACTACCCAACGTGGTAGGTAAAAAAGAATGTGGTTTTAAATCAATGATGTGCACTTTTGCTCCTTTTTCGTGTAGAAAAAGAGCGGTTGCTTCACCAAGTCCGGAGCTGCCACCGGTGATAAGCACGTTTTTTCCTTGAATATCCATGTCTGTTTTAGTAATTAGGTGTTGATTGTTGTTAATTTTGTGTTTGGGCTACAAAATTTGAAAAGAAAATAATGGTATCAAAGGAAATTATTTCGGATTCTTTTCGGAATCTGCAACTATCCATCTGCGAAGCAATCGAAAAAACAGATGGACTTGGTGTTTTTCAGGAAGACACTTGGTCGCACCACTCCGGTGGCGGTGGTCATTCACGGATTTTAACAAACGGACGTATCATCGAAAAAGGAGGGGTTAATTTTTCACAGGTCCAAGGACAAACCTCTGAGGCACTTCAAAAACAATTAAAACTAACAGAATCTGCTGATTATTTCGCAACGGGTGTTTCTATTGTCATGCATACCCAAAATCCTTTTGTGCCGATTATTCACATGAATGTTCGGTATTTTGAAATGAGTAACGGTGATTTTTGGTTTGGTGGTGGCATTGATCTTACCCCGCATTATATCGATGAATCGGATGCTACCTGGTTTCATATACAGTTGAAAAGTGTATGCGACACGTACAAACCAACCGCCTACGCCGACTATAAAAAATGGGCGGATAATTATTTTTATCTTCCACATAGAGACGAAACAAGAGGGGTCGGTGGTATCTTTTTTGACTACTTAAAACCGGTACTCGAAGGAAAGTCAAAAGAAGAAATATTTGATTTCGTCCTACGCGTCGGTCAACAATTTGCACCTATTTACACGCATTTTATGGCAAAAAACCAGGAGATTCCCTACACAGAAAAACACAAGGACTGGCAATTGTTCCGCCGTGGAAGGTATGTTGAATTCAATCTAGTTTGGGATAGAGGTACTAAGTTTGGACTAGAAACCAATGGCCGTACTGAGTCTATTTTGATGAGTTTACCCCCGCTTGCGCAATGGGCATACAATCATCAACCAGAACTTAATTCTCCCGAACAAAAAACATTGGAATTACTCCGAAAGGGAATTGATTGGGTCTGAGAAAATTAAACGAGAAAAATCCCACACCTGCTCATCCTCTCTGTATTGAATAGTTCCGTTAGAAACATGCAACGGACTAGGGATATTGTTGTGATACAACTGTCCTGTTCCTAGTCCTTGCGGTAATTGAATTGGGTAGGTGGCTGTCAGCTGGCAAATGGCATTCAAACCTACGTTAGATTCAAGCGCTGAGGTCATCCACCATTGAATTTCTCGTTCTTCTGCTAATGAAATCCACTCTTTTGTACCTTGAATTCCACCGTGAAGAGTTGGTTTTAAAATGATGTATGCAGGGTGGATTTTATCTAAAAGACGATCTTTTTCGGTATAAATTCCAATTAGCTCTTCATCCAAAGCGATGTCAACTGGAGAATGTGCACAAAGCTCTTTCAGTAAAACATGGTTTTTGGGTTGTATGGGTTGCTCAATACTGTGGATGTCTAACTTAGCGAGTTCGTCTAGTTTTTTCCAGACATTGGAGGAGTCAAATGCACCATTTGCATCTACACGTAAAGTCAAATGAGGGTTCTGTGTCCGAATTTGTGTCAATAATTCGTATTCTTCTTCCCACCGAATGGCTCCGATCTTCATTTTAATGGTATGAAACCCAGCCTCAATTTTTTGAAGACTCTGCTGTTGCATGTGCTCAAAATCATTCATCCAAATCAGCCCATTGATTTCGATAGGCTTCTTTTCTCCTTGCGAGAAGGTTTGTTCGAAAAATTGTCGCTTTCCGAAGTTTAGAAAATCCAGTAATGCGGTTTCCCAGCCAAAAAGGAGAGAAGACGCTTCTCGTAATTCCAGTATTTGGGATAGATGTAAATATAAGTTGTGGATTGTTAATTGGTTATCAGCTAGTTGCAATTGGTTAAAACGTGCTACGCTCTGATGTACGCGAATTTCAAAATTTTCATCAAATTCAGGGCTTAAACCGATGAGCGGAGCAATTTCACCAATTCCGAAATAGTCTGTATTTTTTGTGGATTGTATTTTAATATAATAACTATATTTTTGTCTGAGTACCCCTCTCGATGTTCCTGCATCAAAAGTAAATTGAAGTAAATGTTTCGCAATGGTTGCAAAAAGCATAAATAAATGGATAAAATGGTGTAAATGGATATTCAGCCCAATTGCTGTTCTTGTTCATTTAGTAACCAAATGCAGGCATTTTCTGTTCGATACTGGTATACTTAACTCCAAATCTTTGCCAGTATTTTCAGTGGTAGTTGGTAACTTGCGATTAGGCGGAACTGGAAAAACACCATTTGTTCATTATTTATCAACCCTCTTTTCCGTACAATCTGGAGCAATTTTGTTGCGTGGTTACAAAAGGAAGTCGAGAGGGTTTTATTTTGTTGATGATTTATCAAGCCCCGATAAGGTAGGGGACGAAGCTTTGCTCCATTTTTACAAGAAAATCCCACATTTTTCTGTCTATGTCGGTGAAAACAGATACGAAGCTGGTAAGCAAATTTGTCAAATAGAACCAAGAACACAAGTACTTTTACTCGACGATGGGTTTCAACATCGCGCATTCAAGCCGACAATTTCGTTTGTTCTATCTAGTTATCATTCGCCTTTTTTTTCAGATTTTCCATTTCCTTTGGGGCGTTTACGGGAGGGAAGAAGTGCGCTCAAAAGAGCGGATGCACTTGTCATAACGCACTGCCCAGAAGATTTATCGGAACATCAAAAGAGCGATTGGAGGCAAAAAAGCCGTCCTTATCTCGTTTCCGACACGCCCGTTTTTTTTGCAGGACTTACCTACGGTTTACCGTACGCCTTTCATGCCGAAAAAAAGGAAACAGTATTGTTCCAATCTCGTATCATTCTGGTTGCAGGTATTGCTGATACACTAGAATTACAAAAAACTGCTCAAAAGCACTTTGTAGTACAAGCTACTTATTTCTTTCCCGATCATCATATATATAAGGAAGAGGAAATTAAAAAAATAGCAATAGCACACCCTGGTATACCACTCCTTATTACAGAAAAAGATGCGGTAAAATGGAAATTTCTCCTTCTTTCTATCGAATTGTCTATTTTTGTCTGGCCTATATCGGTCAAGTTACATGATGAACACGAGTTCCATACCTATATTTTAGAAAAATACCGCACATTTCAGGCTTAATTTCTAGTAAATTGCAGTCGATTTTTATTACATAATTTGTACCATGTTATATCGAATATACTCGCTTTTCCTTTTTTTCTTTTTGAGCAAGTCACTGTCTGCACAAATTGTAGATGATTCCACTCGTCAGATTTACGGTTTGTCTTCTGTACAATATCAACTAGAAAAAGATATTTTGAATAATAAAGTGAAAATCTACCACCCAGATTCTACACTTGGTACTTTCGCATTAGTGGATACGATAGCGAAATCGTCTTTTCAATTTCAGCATTTGGGTAATTTAGGTACGGCTGCCAAGTGGATTGGTTGGAGAACCGAAGAGGAAGTAAATACACCATTGTATTTTTCTCCATTTGGTTTGTATGCTTTCCAAAAAGAACATATTAGGTATTTTAATACCAAATCACCTTTTACCAATATGCACTATGTACAAGGTTCGCGCAATTTTGCTGTCCTGGATTTTACGCATAGTCAAAACATCAACGAAAGACTCAATATAACGTTAGATATTAACCGCTTTTCCGCCTCGAAGCAATTTGGATTTACAGGCAGCTCTCGTGAAGAGCGTTTGGTAGATCATTGGGCAGTGCATGTTTCCTCCAATTATACAGACAAAAAAGGGAAATATCTACTTTTAACTCATTATAACCATCTCAATCATAAACAAAATGAACAGGGTGGTGTACAAGGATTCGAAACATTGGATTTGAGCTTAGCTACCATTTCCCCAGAATACACAGATTACCAAGCTCAACTTGCCTCCGCATATAGTCGAGAATATTGGAATGATTGGCATATATATCACCAATATAAATTAGCTAAAAAAGAAGGTTTTACTCTTTTTCACCAGCTTGATTATGGTTATCAAAAAATGTTTTTTATCGATGCTGCATATGGAAGAAATAAAGCGAGTGAAGTCTACCCAACGTCAAATTCAGTTGCTGATACCGCTGTTTTGTTTGTTCGGTACCGTTCGCTCAATCAGTCTTTCGGTTTAAAAGGAAGTTGGAAAGGATTTGGGTACAATGCGTACATAAACCCACGATTATATAGGCGTGTTGGAGTAGAAGATTCTCGAAATACTACACCTTGGCAGTTTGAAACCTTTGTCGGCGGGCGTTTAAATTATGCCACAAAGGATAGCACGCTTGTCTTGCAAACGCATGTAAAACTGGGTACAAATGGAGGGTTTCTACTTATTGGTAAAGGTGCTTACCGTCGATTCGGAATTAATTTTAAACAAATTAGACGTCCTACTTCTCTATTTGAACAGTCTTTCTTCAGTGAATTTATTTCGTGGTCTTCTGATTTTAATCAAACTTTTACACAAGAATTAGGTACTTCATTTCCCGTTAGTTCAAAAGCAAACAAACGTGTCGAATTATACGGAAATTACGTACTGGCACTCAATGCAATCTATTGGGACACGCAAAGTATCCCACAACAAGCATCAACCATGAATTATTTTGAAGGTGGTTTGGATGCCAACTTTCTTCTTAAAAAATGGCGATTAGCGCCTCATGTAAGTGTAAGACTGACTGACAACGACTTCGTTTTGCGTGTTCCTCTGCTAACTGCCCAACTCCGAGCTGAATATTACTTAACGTGGGCTAAGAAATTGGATATGACCATTGGTAGTGTAATTCATTACAAATCAGCATATTATGCAAATGCATACCAGCCGATGACACAGCAATTTATCTTACAAGACGATGCACTCGTTTGGGGAGTTCCTGTGATAGATGTTTATACCGCCTTCATGATCAATCGGGTAAAGCTCTCTTTTTCTTTTACACATGCAAACAAAGGGGTCTTGACAAACGGGTATTTTGTATCTCCAACCTATTTAGGGCTTGGTCGTTCGTTTACGATGCAAGTTAATTGGCCTTTGTTTGATTGAACTCTTTCAAATGTGAGTGAAAGAATACGTATTTGTCCCGAAACAAAATATGTATGGAGGGTAAAAGTCGGTTTTGGAAAAAGTCAGCAAAGTCTGCGGCTTTTTCTTCTGATTCGAAATACACCTGGAGTGCGTAGGTCGTCCCGTCGTTTTCAATTTCAGTAAGCAATTGAAAAATTCGGAAATCAGAATGGATTTTTTCCGCCTGAATTAACGGCGTTACAGAATTAGATAAAAATTTTTCCCAATCTGAGACACAGTCTTTTTCGATGTTAAATGTATAATTTGAAAGTAGCACTCTTCTTTTTTCGTTAATTTTGACAAATTTATTTAATCTTATCCAATTTATAATGCTAAAAAAAATACTGCCTTCGGTTTTAAGCATTGCTTTTTTTGCTCTGGTAGCGGTTTTATATTGTAGTCCGTTGCTATCTGGTAAAGTTTTGAGCATGCACGATACAAATATGGCGACAGCCGCAGCCAAAGAATTGGTTGATTTTCATGCAAAAACAGGGGAATGGGCTTGGTGGACAAACAGCATGTTTGGTGGAATGCCCGGTTTCATGATTGCAGGTGAATATCCATATAGTTTCGTTTCTTACATCGGTGTTGCACTTTCAAGTATTCTTCCAAGCCCAGCGAATGTTATTTTTTTGTTGATGCTTGGATTTTTTGTTTTAATGTCTGCCACGAAACAACCCGTTTGGCTGGCTATACTCGGTTCGTTGGCGTATGCTTTTGGTACCTATAATCTTCTTTTTACAGAAGCTGGCCATTTGTCCAAAATTCTTGCATTGGCGTATGCACCCGTAGTTTTGGCAGGTTTTGTTCTTGTTTTTGAGCGAAAATTTTTGCTCGGCACATTACTTACTACGCTTGGTCTTGGTTTGGAGTTGTATGCTAACCATCTGCAAATCACCTATTATCTCTTTTTTATTCTTTTGGTTTATAGTGGTTTTCAATTAGTCGCCATGTTGAAAGAAAACAAAGGAAAAGATTTACCGCGTATTGTCCTTTCTTTTGCTGTTGCTTTACTTATTGGTGTTGGTTCACACGGGATGCGGCTATGGAATAATCTAACCTATTCTGCTGAAACCATGCGTGGTACGTCTGAGTTGACCAAAACAACAGCTGGAAAAAATGGTTTGGACGTAAATTATGCCTTTGGCTGGAGTTACGGAATATCTGAAACATTGACACTTATCGTTCCAAATTTAATGGGCGGAGGTTCTGCCGGATCTTTATCCGAGTCTTCTGCAACATATAAAGTGCTTGTTGGTGGAGGAGTTCAACCCCAAGATGCTGCTCAATTTATCCAACAATTACCACTTTACACTGGCACGCAACCGTCTACTTCTGGGCCTGCATACTCTGGCGTTATTATCGTTTTCTTATTTTTACTTGGTTTGTTTGTTCGTAAAGATACGATGAAGTGGGGAGAGTTCGGTCTTGTTGTTCTGTTCATTGTATGGTCTTGGGGAAGTAATTTTGCCGGGTTTAATACATTCTCTTTTGAGTTTATTCCAGGTTTTAATAAGTTCCGAGCTATTACCATGCTCTTGACACTCGTTCATTTCTTGTTTGTTTGGGGGGCAGTTCAAACGCTTCGTTTTTTGTTTAATTCAGAAATAGACTGGGCAATTATTCGGAAAAAAGCCTATTATACAGTAGTTATTTTGGTTGGATTCATGTTCTTAGGATATGTTTCTCAAACGTTTTCCTCTTCCAATGATGTAGCTATGCAACAATCTTTAGCACAATCATTGGGGCCTGATTTTTCAGCAAATATCATTCAAGCACTTCGTGAAGATAGAGGGGGATTAGCAAGAATGGATATCATTCGTTCAATTATTCTTATTTTTCTTACTTTGGGATTAGTTTGGACTAATGCTGCCAAAAAATGGAAGCAAACGTATGTTGCCTATCTATTAGTAAGTTTGGTTGTGTTTGATTTGGTATTCGTCGGGAAAAGATATTTCAATAACGATGATTTTATTCCGAAATACCAATTGTCTTCTACTTTTGAACCATCCCCCGCAGATACGCAAATACTACAAGATACAACGCACTATCGTGTCGTGAATTTGGCTACGAGTTTTTGGCAGGATGCACGGGATTCGTATTTTCATCATTCCATAGGTGGATACCATGGAGCAAAGTTGAAGCGAATGCAAGAGCTTTTTGAGCAACAAATGCTACCAAATGGTCAATTGAACATGCCGATATTCAATATGCTGAATACTAAGTATTTCATTACGCAAAATCAACAAGGAGGATTAGAGCCTCAATTGAACCCAGAAGCATTTGGCAACGCTTGGTTTATTGATTCGCTGAAGTTAGTTTCTACTCCTGATGAAGAATTGGCAGCTTTGTCTCAAATAAATCTGAAAAATTCGGCTGTTTTATTGGCAGCAACTGCCAATGAGATGAATATGAAGAATACATTTTTAGTGGATTCATCACAAAAAGTAGAGCTTGTCTCGTATGCACCAAATAAATTGGTTTACAAAACAAGCAGTAAATCTCCCGGATTTCTTGTGTTTTCAGAAGTCTTTTACAGAGGAAATCAAGATTGGCTTTCTTTTGTTGATGGACAAGTACAGCCACACGTTAAAGTTAATTATGTACTGCGTGGGATGCCAATTGAGGCTGGTACTCACGAGGTGGTATTTGAGTTTAAACCCACTTCTGTTGAAAAAGGTCAATATATTGACTTAGCTAGTTCAATAGCTCTTGCCTTACTTCTTTTGGGTGTTATCTGGAAAGGTAGAAAAGAGATGTTTTAATTTTTGTTAGTTTAATTTAGAAGTAGTTGCCGATAAAGTTGTTCTATCTTTTGTGCAACTACTTCTTTTTTATAGTTACGTAGTGCAAATGTTCGGGCAGCTTGCTTAATTGCTGACGTTTCTGTTTCCGATTTTTCTAAAGTCCAAAGTATTCCTTTAGCTAAGTCTTGTGTATTTTTAAATTCAGCAAGATATCCTGATTGTTTGTGCTGAATCATTTCTGGAATCCCACCTGTTTTAAATCCGACACAAGGAATTCCGCAACCAAGTGCTTCCATGATGGTATTTGGCAAGTTTTCAAACAAAGAAGAACTTACAAAAACATCTCCTAAGTTATACGCCTCCGCCATTTTTTCTGGCGAATCTAGCAAGCCCAATTGGTGAACCGGTAAAGCAAATTGTTTTAATGTATCTTCTTCAATTTGTCCAATTACAATGATTTCAACAGGAGTAACGGTTTTTTCTTGAACTATTTGGAGGGTTTCAATGAGTTGCTGAATCCCTTTCCAGCTTATTTCTAACTTTGCTGCTGCAACGACTATGTATTTTTTATGTGGGTATAGGCCATATTTGTTTCGCAATGCTAGTTGCTCCAATGGTCTAAAAATAGTTGTATCTAACGGGTTCGGTATAACTACAATCTGTTTGTCCTCCATGATACTACTCTTTTTTGCTCGTTGTGCAAGCCATTCGCTACAGGCTATAACCGCAATTTTTTTCTTCGTTTGAATGGTATTTCGTTTTTGTTGAAATTCACGAAATGATAAATCAATGGAAGTTGGGTTACGCAAATAGGTATGGCAATCACCACAAATTAATTGGTATGATTCACATGCTCCACTGTGATGACAACCGCCTGTTATCCACCACATATCGTGTAATGTAATTACAATAGGTTGAGAAACGTGTATGAGTTGCCTGAGTTGCTTATTGTTTAATAAACCAAAATTAATCCAATGTAGGTGTACAATATCTGCCTCTTTTACAAGATTGTGGGTATGAATGCGAGAACCGATTACCAAAGGGGAGAATGAAAAGCGTTGTTGTTTTGCTTTTTCATGAAGAACAAAATAAGCGCGTTCAATTAGAAAAGTAATTTTTGCTTTCCATTTCCCCCAAATGGTTGGATTAAATTCTATTGTATATATGTCATTTGTATTTACCTTTTGATGAACAAGTAACAGAGTATTGTTTCCTCGTTCTATAAGAACATCTCGAAGTCGTTTCGCTGCAATTGCTGCTCCACCAATAGCATCATTAGTGTTGATAAATACAATTTTCATTCTCTCGATTTATTTTAAAACCCACGTATCCTTGCTTCCACCACCTTGTGATGAATTTACTACAAGTGAACCTTTTTTTAGTGCGACACGAGTTAATCCACCAGGTGTTACGTAAATATCTTCTCCATAAAGTATGTAAGGGCGTAAATCTACATGACGGCCCTCTAATTCATCTCCAATTACACAAGGACTTGTCGATAAAGTAATGGTTGGCTGCGCAATAAAATTACGTGGATTTTCTTTTATTTTTTCTTTGAATACTTGTTGTTCTTCCTTCGTTGACTTTGGCCCAATTAACATACCGTATCCGCCTGCTTCGTTTGCTTCTTTCACAACTAGCTCGTGGATATTTTCCAGAACGTATGACATTTCATTTGGATTTTGACATAGATATGTTTCAACATTAGGAATAATTGCCTGCTCACCCAAATAATATTCAATCATTTTAGGAACAAATGCATAGACTACTTTATCATCTGCCACACCAGTCCCGAGTGCATTGGCTAAGCCAATTTTTTGATTTTTATACACATCAAAAATGCCAGGAACTCCTATCATAGAATGTTTATTGAACGATAAAGGGTCCAAAAAAACATCGTCTAGCCTTCTGTAAAGCATATCTACAATCTTAAAGCCTTTTGTAGTGCGCATTTTTACATATCCATCATGAACAACGAGGTCTCTGTAATCGACGAGTTCGACACCCATCTGTTGTGATAAATAGGAATGCTCATAGTAAGCAGAATTGTAAATACCGGGTGTAAGCACGGCAATTGTTGGGTCGTGCTTACCAGATACATACTTCAAAACCTCAAATAATTTTGCAGGGTATTCTGCAATAGATAATACGCCATTATTTTGAAGTACTGAACTAAAAAGATTTTTGGAAATATCTCGATTGGCTAACATATAAGATACTCCCGATGGGCAACGTAAATTATCTTCTAAAATTAGAAATTGACCATGATTATCACGAATTAAATCAGTTCCTGTGATATGAATATAGATGTCTTTCTTTGGTCTAATCCCCATGCATTGAGGTAGAAAACCTTTGCTAGACTCTATAACTTCTCTTGGTATAACCTTATCTTTAATAATTTTTTGATCACCATATATATCTAATAAGAATTGATTCAATGCATAAATACGTTGCTTTAATCCTTTTTCTAATGTCTTCCATTCGTTGGAGTGAATTACCCTTGGAATTACATCCATAGGGATAATCCGTTCAGTTCCACCTTCTTCTGAGTACACATTAAATGTGATTCCCATATTCATCATAGACGCTTCTGCAGTTCTTTGTTTTTCGTGAAGAAAATGCGTGCTTAATTTGTTTAACTGCTTGTAGATTGTCTCATTGCCCGGTCTGGGATTTCTACTCTTATCCACCATCTCATCATAGAAAATGGTAGATTCATAATTTTGAAAATGGTTATTCATTGGATTCTCTTTGGTTTAGTAAGGCTACAAAATGATGCCTATCTCAAAAATAATAGGATATTTAAGAAAAGCATGCGATTGATTTATTTTTTTTCCAGAAGTTTCATGCTGATATTTAATAGTGTGAGTAGTGTAAACAAAAGAACGAACCTGAATTTTCAAGTTCGTTCTTATTTGTGACGAAGGCGAGACTCGAACTCGCACAGGCTAACGCCCACTACCCCCTCAAAGTAGCGTGTCTACCAATTCCACCACTACGCCGTTTATTTGGTCTGCAAAATTAACTATTGAAAAATAAAAACCAAATTTTTTTTAACTTTCATATTGTCCATAAGTCAGTTTTTTTAACATAGTGAAATCGTCCCTGAAAAAATATTCTGCACCAGATATCAGTTGTACCAATAATGGTTATTTTATTTCCTTGGTTCAGCGTTTTCACTATGGCGCTTCCTGCTGATGGTTCTTTTCGTACATACGCCTTTTCTACACGTACTATTCGTTCACTGAGTAGTCTTGGAACATTAATAAGGCCAAATAAGAAAATAAGGTACATGACAAGCACCCACTTATGTCGTGTCGGAATAACTTCTTGTTTTTTCTTCTTTAGCCAAAACACGATTAATACGTACATGCCTTGAAGTAAAAGAAGAGTAATTAAGTAAATAAAATACTGTTGGTAAATCGTAATGAAAAAATTCAAGTCCGATCGCTCATATCCTTCAAATTGATGCGTTTGAGCAAGTTGAAATATTTTGTCAAAAACTTCTTCCGAGGGATAAAAAAGGTAATACTTATTCAAATAGTAAATTGATTTTGCATAGTTGGCTTGCTTAGAATGGGAGTTGGCAAGTTTCAAGTAAACAATTGGATGAATATCTTGTTGATTAGCTACAAGTCTTTCGTATTGTTGAATCGCAGCTGCATAATTCTGATTTTTGTACAAAGAATCTGCAAAATAAAATTTGGCTGCGACGGCTTGATTATCAATGATTTGAGTGCTTAAAAGGAGGATAAGTAGATATTTTTTTGCAAAAAAGTGCATAAATATTTGGATTAGTAATTTTTTAACTATAGTTTTGCATCCGCGTTTGAGACACAAAAACATCAAAAATGCAAGATTCCGTAGCTCAGCTGGT
>CAYNRA010000080.1:0-13808 GCA_964399465.1 uncultured Cytophagales bacterium | reverse complement strand
TTCACAGAGTAGAAACCTATTTATTTTCGTTCGATTTCACGGAGATTCTCCATCTTTTTACGTGCTAAAAATCCGTTGATGTCTTCAAAATGTTCTTTGACGCGTTTGTTTCCAAATTCAAACACCTTAGTTGCCAAGCCATCAAGGAAGTCTCTATCGTGTGAAATCAAGATAATTGTTCCTTCAAATGCATTCAAAGCACCTTTTAGAATATCTTTTGTTCGTAAATCGAGGTGGTTGGTTGGCTCATCGAGGATAAGGAGATTGACAGGCTCAAGGAGTAATTTAATCATAGCTAAACGAGTGCGTTCGCCACCGGAAAGCATTTTTACTTTTTTATTTAAGTCATCTCCACGGAATAAAAATGCACCCAATAAATCTTTTATTTTGGTACGAATCTCACCGACAGCGATTTGATCGACCGTTTGAAAAATAGTCAAATCTTCATCTAATAACGAGGCTTGATTTTGCGCAAAATAGCCAATCATGGCATTATGTCCCACTTTTACCTCGCCGGCTTCGTAGGTTATTTCTCCCATGATGGCTTTCACCATCGTCGATTTCCCTTCACCGTTTTTACCAACAAAAGCAACCTTTTCACCTCGCTCAATGGTCATGGAGGCATCCTGAAAAACGGTATGCTCTCCGTATTTTTTTGTCAGTTGTTCGACAATAACTGGGTAGTTTCCAGACCGTGGCGCGGGTGGAAATTTAATCGAAATAGCACTTGTGTCCATTTCATCAACCTCCACGATTTCCAGTTTTTCCAGCATTTTCACACGAGATTGCACTTGAAGGGTCTTGGAATAAGTCCCTTTGAAACGCTCGATAAACTCTTGGGTTTCAGCAATCATTTTTTGTTGGTCGTTGAACTGCTTTTGCTGCTGTTCTTGGCGTTCTTTTCGGAGTTGTAAATAGTGTGAGTAATTCACCTTATAATCGTAAATCCGTCCCATTGTGACCTCAATCGTCCGATTTGTGATATTATCTACGAATGCGCGGTCGTGAGAAATGACGATAACTGCTTTGGCACTATTGATCAAAAAGTCCTCCAACCATTGGATTGAATCAATGTCCATGTGGTTAGTGGGCTCATCCAATAAAATTAAATCCGGATTTTGCAATAGGATTTTAGCCAATTCAATACGCATTCGCCAGCCACCTGAAAACTCACTTGTTTGACGCGTGAAATCCTCGCGTAAGAAACCTAATCCAAACAAAGTTTTCTCGACTTCGGCATCAAAATTAATTTCTTCGATAGAATAATACTTTTCGCTTAAATCAGATACTTTTTCGATGATTTGCATGTATTCATCGGATTCGTAATCTGTTCGGGTTTCGAGTTGGTGATTCAATGCATCCATTTCTGCTTTCATCGCCAAAACACCCGAAAATGCCTTGGAAGCTTCTTGAAAAACCGTACTGTCATCCTCTGTCAACAAATGTTGGGGTAAATAAGCAATAACGGCTTCTTTTGGAGCAGAAATCTTCCCTTTTGTAGGTTTATTTACGCCTGCAATAATTTTTAAGAGCGTCGATTTTCCTGCCCCATTTTTTCCCATAAGACCAATCCGGTCTTTTTCATTAATATTAAATGTAACATCGCTAAAAAGCGTATGTCCACTAAATTCAACGGCAACGTTATCTACAGAAATCATACTTTTTATTGAAATTGGCGACAAAGATACACAACCGATTTGGCTTTCTTGGTCAAAATAAGGCAAGACTTCCAGTACAAATCACTTTCCTTGCCCATAATTTACCACAGACAAAATCAATGACAAAAAATAGCTCCTTTAAAAAATAAATACCTTCACCCCTCATTTTTGGATATTAACCTTACTAATTGTACGTTTTGACGAATGAATTGCTTTTTTCAAGTATTTTTGTATTCATTCATCCAAACTAAAAATAATCAACTCCACATGAAAGACGTATTTATTGTAGCAGCCCACCGAACCCCACAAGGTAGTTTTGGGGGCGTTTTAGCCTCACAAAGTGCTGTTGAGCTGGGAACACAAATAGTGAAAGCAACTGTTGAGAAATCGGGTGTACCCGTTGAAGCGATTGATGAGATTTTCATGGGTCTAGTCGTACAAGCCAATGCTGGCCAAGCACCAGCAAGACAAGTAGCGATTCAAGCGGGTTTGGGACAACATGTTCCCGCGACGACAGTGAATAAAGTTTGCGCTTCTGGACTCAAAGCAGCTATGTTTGGCGCACAATCCATTCAACTTGATCAAAATCAGGTAGTGGTTGCTGGAGGTATGGAAAGTATGACAAATGTTCCGCATTATTTACCTAAAGCACGGTATGGATACGGCTATGGCAACGGAGTGTTGGTCGATGGGTTGCAAAGAGATGGACTTATAGACGTATATCAAACGCAACCAATGGGTTGTTTTGCGGATGCAACGGCTGAAAAATACCACATCACACGAGAGGAACAAGACGCTTTCGCTATTCAATCCTACCAAAGAGCCGCAGATGCTTGGTCGAACGGAAGCTTTGAGGCAGAAGTCATTCCAGTTCAATGGACGAATAAAAAAGGAAGTCTAGAAACAGTAACTGAAGACGAAGAGTATAAACGGGTTAATTTTGAAAAAATTCCGCAATTAAAGCCTGTGTTTACCAAAAACGGTACAGTAACGGCTGCGAATGCCTCTACGATTAACGACGGAGCGGCAGCACTTGTATTGGCTTCACAAGAAGCGATTGATACGTATCAATTGACCCCATTGGCTAAAATTATCAGTTACGCTGACGCAGCCCAAGAACCAGAGTGGTTCACAACAGCGCCTATTTTGGCAGCAGAAAAAGCACTCAAACGTGCTGGTTTGAGCATCGAACAAATGGATTTCTTTGAAGTCAATGAAGCCTTTGCCGTTGTACCTATGGCTTTTGCGAAACATTTCTCGATTCCACACGAGAAACTGAATATTCAAGGCGGCGGCGTGGCTATTGGGCATCCGCTTGGCGCATCTGGTGCACGTATTTTAACGACCTTAACACACATTTTACACAGAAAACAAGCCAAATACGGCATGGCTGCCATTTGTAATGGAGGTGGCGGTGCAAGTGCTTTAATTATTGAAAGAATCTAATGTAAAATAAAAGAAGCGGCCTGGTTTTCTTTAAACTAGGCCGCTTTTTTGTGCGCGTTTCAGCAAACATTCTTTTGAATTATTGTGATGTATCGACAATTGCCCGTAATTTTGCCTTTCAACTATTTAGTAGGATTCCGAATGACAGAGTATAACCATCAGTCCATTGAGAAAAAATGGCAAAAATTCTGGGAAGAAAACCAGACGTATAAAGTAGAAATCGACCACACAAAGCCCAAATTTTATGTCCTTGATATGTTCCCGTATCCATCGGGTGCTGGTCTTCATGTAGGACATCCGCTTGGTTATATTGCCTCCGATATTTACAGTCGCTATAAAAAACTCAAAGGATTCAATGTGCTTCATCCCATGGGATTCGACTCCTTTGGTTTACCTGCCGAACAATATGCTATTCAAACAGGGCAACATCCGGCAAAAACAACTGAAAATAATATCACAACCTATATTCAACAATTAAAAAATTTAGGTTTTGGCTACGATTGGTCACGCGAAGTTCGTACTTCTGAACCTGGCTATTACAAGTGGACGCAATGGATTTTCATGCAGCTTTTCAATAGCTGGTACAACAAAGCAACAGACCAAGCGGAAGATATAGAAACACTGACAGCTCATTTTGAAAAATCAGGCACTTCGTCTTTACAGGCCGTTTGCGAAGAAGATTTACCTGCATTTACAGCGGAAGAATGGTCAGGTTTTTCGGAAGATAAAAAATATGAATTGACATTACCCTACCGATTGGCATATTTGTCTGAGTCAGTAGTAAATTTTTGCCCTGCTTTGGGTATGGTTTTATCCAATGACGAGGTCAAAGATGGTGTATCCGAACGAGGCGGACATCCTGTCATTCAAAAGAGAATGCCCCAATGGATGATGCGTATTACAGCTTATGCTGACCGACTTTTATCTGGATTAGATACCATTGATTGGTCGGATTCCATCAAAGAACAACAAAGAAACTGGATTGGCAGATCAGTGGGTGCTATGGTCAAATTCCCACTATCCGTTAGTCCTCAAATTGAAGCAAACGGATTATCAGCTGAGAAAATTGAAGTATTTACCACCCGTGTAGATACAATTTATGGTGTATCCTTTTTAGTCCTCGCTCCTGAACATGAGTGGGTGCCGGCTTTGACAACCAATGCGCAAAAAGAAAGCGTCGAAAAATACATTGAAGAAACACAAAAAAGAAGTGAACTAGATAGAATGTCGGACGTTCGCTCGGTTTCTGGAGCATTTACTGGAAGTTATTGCATCAACCCTGTCAATGGAGAGTTAGTGCCTATTTGGATTGCCGATTATGTACTTGCTGGATACGGAACGGGAGCCGTGATGGGTGTACCTTCAGGCGACCAACGCGACTGGAATTTCGCGACGCATTTCAATCTTCCTATCATTCAAGTATTGGATGCTCAAAAAGA
Source organism: uncultured Cytophagales bacterium (assembly GCA_964399465.1). Lineage (GTDB taxonomy): Bacteria > Bacteroidota > Bacteroidia > Cytophagales > Spirosomataceae > CAYNRA01. Next base: position 9,265 of record CAYNRA010000080.1, on the reverse strand, counting down.
CATTGACCAACAAGCAGATGCTACAAAAGAAGGAAAATACATCAACTCAGGCATGATCAATGGTCTTGGTTATGCAGAAGCAACCAAAACATTAACAGATTGGCTGGAAGCAAACGGAGCGGGTAAAGCAAAAGTGAATTACCGTTTACGAGATGCTGTTTTTGCGAGACAACGTTATTGGGGTGAGCCTGTTCCTGTGTATTTTACAACCAACGAAGCAGGCCAACCTATTCCGCATTTAATTGACGAAAGTGATTTACCCCTCGTTTTACCAGAAATCGATAAATACCAACCAACAGAGTCAGGAGAACCACCTCTCGGACGTGCAGAAGGCTGGAAATACAAAAACGAATTTACCTACGAATTAAGTACCATGCCGGGTTGGGCTGGAAGTAGCTGGTATTGGTATCGCTACATGGACGCACAAAATCAAGAGGCATTTGCGTCCAAAGAAGCCATAGACTATTGGCAAAACGTGGATTTATACCTTGGCGGCACAGAGCACGCCACGGGTCATTTATTGTATAGCCGTTTCTGGAATAAATTTTTGAAAGATAAAGGATTTGTTCAGAAAGAGGAATATGCCCAAAAGTTAATCAACCAAGGGATGATTCAGGGGCGTTCTAACTTCGTTTATCGTGTGAAGAATGCTGAAAAGCCCACCTTTGTTTCGTTTGGATTAAAAGATCAGTACGAAACTGTGAAATTACACGTAGATGTCAATATCGTAGATAATGATGTTTTAGATATAGAACGTTTCGTTCAATCGCGCAATGATATTGGTGAAAATCCAAGTTTCATTTTGGAGGATGGCAAATACATTTGTGGTTGGGAAGTAGAAAAAATGTCAAAGTCCAAGTTCAATGTGGTTAATCCAGATGATATTGTCGCTCGAACTGGCGCGGATACTTTCCGTTTATACGAGATGTTTTTAGGGCCCTTGACAGAAAGTAAACCCTGGGATACACGCGGAATCGAAGGTACATATCGGTTTATTCGCAAGTTGTGGCGCTTATTTTATGACCAAAACGACCAATTCTTAGTCGTTGATACAGAGCCTACGCGAGAAGAATTAAAAACGTTACATAAAACGATTAAAAAAGTAGGCGAAGATGTTGAGAACTTCTCCTTCAATACGTCAGTGAGTAGTTTTATGGTTTGTGTGAATGAATTATCAGCTGCAAAATGCCATAAAAAAGCTATTTTGGAACCATTATTGGTTATCATGAGTCCGTATGCACCACATATTACAGAAGAACTTTGGGCACAATTGGGCAACGAACCAGGAAGCATCACAAAACAAACATTCCCTGAATGGAATCCAGCGTATTTGGTAGAAGATTCATTCGAATACCCTATCCAGATTAACGGTAAAGTGCGTGCTAACATGACATTCGCGGCAGAAACAAGCAAGGAAGAAATTGAGAAAGCCGTTCTTGCAGATGAAACTGTACTAAAATGGATGGAAGGAAAACCAGCCAAAAAGGTAATCGTTGTTCCGAAAAGAATCGTGAACGTCGTCATTTAAGAAAGACGAAGCAAAAAACGCCTCTGGTAATCAAGATACTAGAGGCGTTTTAATTTTTTATGAAATGAATGAAAAACGAAATCGTATTCTTTGACTAAAAGTAGCCAAAACAGAATCTACGCTTGAAAATTTGATAAAAAATAGCCTTGTGTTTGATCAAATAGCTAGAAGTACAAACAGATATATACAATAAATAAGCCCGCACACGGAATGTACGGGCTTTGAAAAACAGAACAAAACAATTTACTTTATTTCAATCGGGAAAACGACATCTACATCTGTGCTGCCAGGTGTTGCTGTACCGTCTTTGGTTGCTACCCCATTGACAGGCGGTTGGTGACGTAAAACAACCCGAAGTTCACCCGAACCAGCGGTCGTTGTTGTAACTCTACTTTCTATACCAATCGGAAGATTTTTCGCATCTCTATCTGTTACATTTACACTGACCAAACCAGCAGGACTTACAGTAAATACCACAAAATGTTCGTCCGCTTCTTCTTTTACTTCCTTCGTGATGTCCTCCACGGGTGAAACTGTTTCGTTCAAGAAAGAAACCTTCATGGAATACGTCTTGCCGGGCGCTAAAGTTACCTTTTGAATAACAGGTGCATTTCCTCCTTCACCGTCCAAATCTTTCCAAGTAAATTTTTGCGTATTCATCCCTTCGGTCACTTCGAGTTGAACCGTTGAGATAAACTCGTTTTCCTCAGGTTCTACATCTTCTCCTGTTTTACATGAAGCTACAAGTAAGGTAGAACAAAGCCCTAAATACATGAATTTTGATGAAAACATATTTTTAATGTGTTAAGTGGATTTTTGTTTATGCAATTATGTTGCAAATGTAACACTATTTCATTTAAATGCAAATTATTGAAGAGTAAAATGTAAACGGAATTGATACGACCGCCCCATTGCATCATTAAAATACCTAAATCGATCTAAATAACTTCGATAAACTGTGTTCAACGCATTCTGTACTTGGAATGAAAAACGCCAATGTATTGTATTTTCTACCTCTCTTTCCCAAAAAAGACCTAAATCTACTAGATGATAAGCAGGTGGTGCAGCCATAAAATCCCCATTTATCAACGGAATTTGGTTTACATTTTCATTATTTGACTCCCGAATATACGGCTCAAAAGGAACTCTTTTTTGTTCAGCTGTCCAACTATGTTCTACCCGCACCAGAGGCAACCATTTAGACGTACGGAAATACGCCAAATCAAAGTCTATCCGTTGTCTAAACTGATTGGGGGTAATAAAAGGAAGCGGTTGTTTTCTTTCTGTATCATCTGCACGAAGTAAACTGACCTGCGGGCTATACATGAGCCACGGCATTATTTTTGTATTTATACGTGCATCAATTCCTCTAAATAATGCATTTGTTTGCCAATATCTAAAGAATGGAAATGCTCCACGGATGCCGATAACTGCCTCACCTGTTGGCGCTAAAAAAATATAATTATCTACTCTTTGAACAAATGTGCTAATTTCTGTTTCAAATTTCTTATTCCAAATAGCATCCCAACGAAGGGTAACTTGCTGGGAGGTTTCTGCCTGTAAATTCGCATCTCCGACCTCATAACTTGCGGCTCCGTGGTGAACACCATCGCTCAAAAGTTCATTCACACTAGGCGCACGCCACGCAGAAGCAGCCGAAACTAGCAAAGATTGGCGCTCTTTGGGTCGGTAAGTCAAGGCAAATGAATTTGAAAATTGGGTAAATTGAAAGTCCATCGTTTCGATTTCCCGACTACTAGCTAGGGCGTACGAATTTATTTTACGAATGTCGTAGCGAATTCCTGCTTCTACCTCCCACTTTTGATTATCGCTAATGAATTTTTCCAATCCAAAAATACCAAAGGTCGTTTGTGTATAATTCGGGATGATGACTGTTGAACGCAGCGGATTGCGTAGTTCTCCCGTTGATAAGTTCGTTTGTTGATTTAATTGCGTTCCCCAAGTACCTTTCCAACTGGGTTTCCAGGTATGTTCCCACTGAAAATCGGTTAGATATGTAACCAAGCGGAATGTTTGTGTTAGGTTTCTGTCTCCGCGCAAAACATCTACCTCTTGTCTAAAATTATACTGACGGGAAGCCTCAAGCAGAAAACGATTTTGCGCATTTGTATTCCAAACGAGCTTATTTTTCCAGAGCGAATGTTGTAAATCTTGGTAAGGGCGACCAATTTGGTAGGTGAATTTATCTGGAGTATATATTTTAGCTGGCTGCTTTCCTTGAATTGCCCTTTGTAAATCCACCAAATTGCCAATATGTGACCCGCTGAATATCCCAATTTGAGAATTGAACTGACTAAAAAAACTTTCGAACTGTATATTTTTTTTGGCAAAAAAAGTAGTAGCCGAGTAATTTAATTCAGATAGCCCCGTGTTGGCTAGTGTATAAGTTGGCGTATGGATTTGTCCCCCTCTTTTGGCACTTCCTTGCAGACGAAATTTCCAGTTCGGTAACTTTTTAAAACCTTGTTGAATAGCGAACGAAGAAGCCAATTGATGGCCATTGGTAAAATAACTTTGTTGAAAAGAAATTGAATTTTTCCCATCGAGTCGTAGTTTGCTTGGTTCTACCAAAACAACGCCAGCTAGTGCATCTGAACCATATTTTACACTTGCTGCGCCGGTAATAACCGTAATTTGATCGGCGATGAGTGGATCAATTTCTGGCCCGTGCTCGCTTCCCCATTGCTGTCCTTCTTGCCGAACACCGTTATTCAGAAGTAAAACACGATTGGAATGCATCCCGTGAATGACCGGCTTAACAATCGAGTGCCCCGTTTGTAGAAGCGACACACCCAATGTTTTTTTTATAACGTCTCCAAGGCTTCCTCCTGCATTCTGTTGAATCTCTTGCTCTTTTATTTTTTGTTGAGGTAAACCTGTATTTTCGAGCTTTTCAGCATAAATATCAACCCGTTCCAAATGAATTTCATCTTCTGTTAATTCAAAAGCATGAATTTCTTGATGTACGAGATTAATCGTCGTTGAAATTGCCTGATAACCAATGATTTGCGCTTCAACCTTATAAAGTCCTTGGCATAAATCCTTGAAACGGTATTTGCCTTGCGCATCTGTAATTGCCACCCATTTACTTTGTGAAATTTGTACGATAGCCCCTTCAATAGGTCTTTTTGTGATACGATCCACAACAGTTCCTTCAATAAAACAGTCGCAAGGCGTTGCAATTTGTGCAGTTGTCGTATCGAAAGAACGTAAAAAAAGAACAAGGAATAGATGAATTATCTTGTATTTTGTCATTTTTGCAATCATGTTGCAAATATATAAAAAGTCCTGCATAACAAAGGCTATGCAGGACTTTTTGGTTTTCTAAAAATACTTACAAATGAATTATTGTAAACCTAATTGTTGAGCAAAAGTGCCGTATTTCTTTTCTATACGCGTTGCTTGTTCTGCATCTCCATATTGATTTGCTATATTTCCGAGCACTTGTAAAATTCGAAGTTGAGCACCAATATTCTCTTGAATCATACTTATACTCCATTGCGAATCTGGTTGACGACTCTTGGCAATGTAATATACAAGCGACTCCTCTGCTCTTTTAATCAAAATGTCACCTATTTTGCGAGCAGTTTTTTTATCTTCTAACTCATAATAAAAGAGGGTATAATTCGCTGAAAGTTGGTCGAAAGGAATGCTTTCATCTGGAATTACTTTCAATGCATAATCGAGTACTTCTTTTGCACGTGTCTTATCCCCTTTCCTGATGAGTTCGTCTGCTAAACGAAGGAAGCTATATCTTGCCGTAATAATCGGGACTTTTTTGTATGTCTCCGAGTCATAATATACATCCGGATTATTCAATTCACGCCAAGCCATTTTTTTCATCACATTTTCATACATCACCTCTACATTCACACCACCATCTTTTGCTTCTTCTAATCTAAACGGCATGAGCCTATAAGCATATCCTTCTAGCAAACAATATTCTTTTAGGTTCAAATATGAACTTGGAGATAGTGAACCTGCAAAATAAATCGGGCGTTCAAATTTGTTTTGTGCAATGATATCCAAAACGATGAGATCATTTTTCAACAAATCTCTTTCTCCGATATTCCACTTGAACTCATTTTGAACCAATGGTTTATATTCTTCTGGAATGAATGATTTTGCTTTCAATTTTTCTGCATTAATCGTGAAAAATAAATTGGCCGAAGGAAGAATACTGATTTGCTTGCCAGACGTCACAGGCATTTTAATAGCGGGATTATTCTCACGAATTAAGTTCAAGTATTGTTCCAAATTAATTCCCTCTTGGATTGCTGGATTGCTGTTTTTTACAAACGGAATTTGATCGTTAATTCCCTTATTGTAATGTTCCATTGATAGAGAAATTGGAAGCGGCGTAGATTCATACGTTTGTCTCTTCATTTGCTCAATGTACCATTCAGTACCCAAGAGACTTAAATTACAAACGCGAACGTCTGTCCGTATTCCTTCAACTTCTTGCGCATACCAAAGTGGGAATGTATCGTTATCACCACCTGTAAAAAGAATCGCGTTAGGAGCACAAGAATTTAACAAATTTTTAGCAAAATCAATCTGATGGTATCTGTCAGACCGATCATGTCCTGCCCATGTTTGCGTAGCCATTTGAACAGGGACAATCAGTGCCAAAGCACCTACAACTCCAGTTTTAACCATCGAGTTTTTCAACCATCTTTCCGTAAAATCGATAATTCCAATGATGGAAAGTCCAATCCAAATTGCGAAGAAATAAAAAGATCCCACGTAAATATAATCTCGTTCACGTGGTTCAACGGGTGGAGAATTGAGGTAAACAACAAGTGCTAGACCTGTAAACAGAAATAGCAAAAAGACGACGATAAAATCTTTATCGCGGCGCATAAATTGCACTAAAACCCCAATAATTCCTAAAAGAATGGGAAGACCATAAAAATTTGTTCTTCCTTTATTCGAAGCAATTACTTGTGGCAAATCCGCTTTGGATTCAAAAATATTGACCGCACCAGAACCTTCAAAATCCGCGGCACGTCCCCAGAAATTCCACATGAAATAGCGCCAATACATTCGTCCCAGTTGGTCACTAAACATAAAACGGAGATTATCAGCTAAGTTTGGTTCTTGTCCATCGGGTAATCCAAGACGAGAACGGTACAGTGACACATGATTAGGGTCTTGGCTCCAAACACGTGGTAAAAGCATTTGTCCTTTCGGATCCCATGTATATTCCGAGGCATAATCGTATATCTCGTACTTGTCTTTCCCCATTTTATACATGGGTTCCCCTTGTGTAATAGCGGTTAGTTGTGTCGTGTAAACTGGACCATAAAGTAAGGGACGACTACCGTATTGTTCCCGTTTTAGGTAAGATACGTAATTGAGCACATTGCTTGGATCGTTTTCATTGATGGGAGGATTATAGCTTGAGCGAATCAAGGCAATAGTATATGTTGAGTAGCCAATCAAGATAAAAGCAAACGAAAGCAGCGCTGTATTTGCGATGACTTTCCCTTGTTGACCCGTTTTAATAATCCCGTACGTGAGCGCACCAATCAGAGCGAGTAAAAAGAAGATTAAACCAGAGCTAAATGGCAGTCCAAATGTATTGACAAAGACACGTTCGAAGGCAAAGCCAATGGAAGGAATACCCGTAATTACGCCTGAATTTACAATACCAAGAACGACCATACCCATTAGGAAGGCGATGATTCCACCTTTCCATGTGATTTTTTTCGTTTTCTTATAATAATAGATGAGTGCCAACGCGGGAACAGTCACCAAGTTTAATAAGTGAACACCGATGGAAAGACCCACGAGGTACGCAATAAAAATCAACCAACGATTGGCTGCCGATTCGTCTTCGATGGTTTCCCATTGGAAAGCAGCCCAAACGACGATAGCAGTAAAGAAAGAAGAAAGCCCATAGACTTCGGCTTCCACCGCAGAAAACCAAAAAGAATCTGAAAATGTATAAGCGAGTGAACCAACAAGACCAGAGAGGACTACAGCGAGTGTTTCAAGTTGGGATAATTCATCGCCTTTTTTATTGTAAAACTTGCGACCTAGAAGGGTAATTGTCCAGAACAAAAACAAGATGGTAAAAGCACTGGCAATAACAGAAATCATATTTACCATGAGAGCTACTTTGGTCACATCGCCGAAGGCAAATAGAGAGGCAATTCTACCTAAAAGCAAAAAGAAGGGAGCTCCGGCAGGGTGTGGAACTTGCAATTTGAATGCACAGGCGATAAATTCGCCACAATCCCAAAAACTCGCGGTTGGTTCAACAGTCAGTGTGTATGTTACCAAGGCAACAACGAAAGCGAACCAGCCTCCAATTCTGTTTAGTAATTTAAAATTCATAGATATAGAAGGATAGATGATATATGATTAAGTTGGGGCTCTGATTGAGCATTTTTTACTTTAAATCGTGTAAAGTAACGAAAATGTTGGGATACCATTTTGTGATTTTTGCATTTTGCGTGTAAGCTTATCTTTTTACTGCTAAAACTTTGTCGATTTGCTTGGTTATAAGTCGGAAATCATCTGGATTCTGTACAAAGTCTAGCTCGTTCACATCAATTTCCAGTAAAGGGCCATGTTCGTATTTATTTGAAAAGTTTTCATACAAAAGATTTAGGCTTTCTAGATAATTGACATCAATATTTTGTTCAAAATCGCGGTTTCTTTTTTGGATTTGACGAACGAGTTTCGGTGTATCGGCTTTCAAGTAAATCATCAAGTCAGGTGGAGAAACAGCTTTCATTATGGTAGTAAATAAACCTCTATAAGTCGAAAAATCTGTTTCGTTGAGCACCCCTGATTCATACAGATTTTGGGCAAAAATATAGGCATCCTCGTAAATTGAGCGATCTTGGATAACTGCTTCAAATGGATTTTCTTTGATTTTCAACACTTGCTCAAAACGGCTATTCAGAAAGTAAATTTGTAAATGGAAAGACCATTTCGCCATATCCGTGTAAAAAGGAGCCAAGTAAGGATTGCCTTCAACTGCCTCGTAGAACACGTCCCAACCATAATGTTGAGCTAGCTTTTCGGCCAAAGTTGTTTTGCCAGCACCTATATTTCCGGCGATTGCAATATGCATGGAGTCTGATTTTAAGAGTAAAAATTCGTGCAAAATTAGGCTAAAATGACAAATATCATAGAAGTAAATTAGATGTTTCGTATTTTTGCATCCAAAAAATGGTCAACTATGTACAGTGTCTTACTTTATTATATTTACAGCCCCATCGAAAATGTGGTGGAGTATCGTGATATTCACCACCAATTTTGCATAGATAATCATCTGTTAGGACGTATCATCATAGCGCCCGAAGGCCTTAATGGCACGGTTTCCGGAACAGTTGAAGATTGCGAAAAATACATGGCTTGGGTAAAGTCAGACCCTCGATTTAGTCAAATTGACTTTAAAGTTGAGTCTCATCACCAACTTGCTTTTAAGAAATTGTACGTTCGCGTAAAAAAGGAGATTGTACACTCCGAACTACCTGTAAATCCTTTGGTAAAAACAGGAAAACACCTCGAACCCACTGAATTTAAAGCCATGTTGAATGACCCAGATGTTGTACTGGTGGATATGCGTTCCAATTACGAGCATGCGGTTGGGCATTTTAAAGGTGCGATACGCTTTGACATGGAAAACCTCCGCGAGCTACCCAAGCATATTTCAGAAATTGAACATTTGAAAAATAAAAAAATCATTACCTATTGCAC
>CAYNRA010000079.1:11184-14283 GCA_964399465.1 uncultured Cytophagales bacterium | reverse complement strand
TTCATCTACGATAAAAAGCGTGCCTTCGTGGTAATTTTTTTGTCGCTCAAATACCAAATTCCCCGTGTAGGCATCTTCGACCTGCTTATAGATTTTCTTATGAATCGTGACAGCGTTTCTTTTGGAATAGAGAGACATCACCTTTGCAGCACGGCCTGTAGGAGCCATTAAGATAGATTTCCAGCCAAATTTGGGAAGCGACTGAATGAGCGCAGATAAAAAAGTGGTCTTTCCGGTTCCTGCATATCCCCGAAGAATAAAAATGTGCCGAAAAACCGACTCATCTTCGAGGTAAGTGTCCATCAATTTGAATAATTTAGCTTGCCCAAAAGTAGGTCTAAACTTAAATTTTTTCAGTAATAATTCGGAAATTTGATTTTCTTCTTCTTTCATTTGGATTATCAGATAAGAGCGCGTACTTCTACTTTGTACGTAAATGTACGTCATTCATTCGTGGCTATTCAACTATTTTCTTCGTTTTGCGTACGTCCAAACGTTTGGTTGAATAAGCGAAAAGCACACTAAAAAAAATAAAATGCAAGATAGACTAAAAAATAATGTACGCGTCCGAGCCTGTGGTATTTTGATAGAAAACGGACAAATTTTGTTGGTTGGTCACAAAGGGTTGGTTTCTGAAAGTACTTTTTGGAGCCCCCCTGGAGGTGGAATCAGTGGAGGTGAGTCTGCACATGAAACAGTAGCCCGTGAGATGCAGGAAGAAACAGGAATTGACGTGCATGTAGGTGAGCTTTTCTTGTATTCTGAGTTCATTCAGCCCCCCTTACATGCTCTTGAGTTATTTTTTTGGACAAAACAACGTGGTGGACAATTAAAACTTGGGAAAGATCCTGAATTGCCCGACACTCAGCAACTTCTCACGCATGTTTCATGGAAAACCTGGGAAGAAATTTGTCTGCTGCCCTCTTCAGAAAAACATCCTATTTTGGAAAAAATCGAAATTTACCTCAAACAAAAAACCTAAACACATACAAGAAACGCCTATTTATTGCGTCTTTTTTATAATTTTACAAGATACAACATTGCATTCCTAGTCACATTGACCATTAAGACTTTATACTATTTGTGGAAAATACAGAAAAAAACATTTCTCCAAGCTATATCATCAAAGATGACCGTTTCGATACTACGCTCATTTCTGAATATCATTTATGTATCGAAATAAAAAGTGACCACTTTCGGTTCGCTGTTTTTAGCGAGCCTTCCCAGACTTTTATGTGGCTTGAAGATTACCAAACTACTTTACTATGGGGCCAAGATAAGTTTACCCATTTTATCAAAGAAATCATTAAAGATCACGCATTTTTAGGGGCAAACTATTGGCGTAGTATTCAAATTATTACCCATTCAGATGCCTTTACGATGGTTCCTACTGACTTATTTCAGCCCAATGATATGGCAAAGTATATTACCTTCGTGACAGGCAAAGTACCCTCCCCTCTAGAACAAATTCTTGAATATTCTTACACGACATTCAGAGCTCATACTGTGTTTTCCGTAGAAAGCAACCTGACGTCTTGGATAAAAAGCACTTATCAATCTCGCGCAATTACACCTATTCATCTCTCTTCTATTTGGATTGAGGGAGTTCTGAGACAAGCAAATCCAGATGGTTTCCACATCTATTTTGAAGGAGATGCCGTCATTTTACTTTATATCAAAGAAGGAAAAGTTACTTATTGTAATCGGTTCATATACCGTACTGCCGATGACCTTGTCTATTACGTTTTGTTTGTGATGCATGTGTTAAGCATTGACGCAGATGCGGTCATTCTGTTTTATGGAGAAATCACCACATTTGCAGATAATTATGTCATGCTCGCTAAATCATTACCTAATATTCAATTTGCCTCTTCTCCCACGAATGTAAAATTTAGTCAATATTTTTACGAAATTCCAGAACATCGCTATTTTGCGTTATTTTCCTTGAAATACCTTATCTACTAATCATTTATGAAGAAACCTCTACTTATTTTCATTGTATTACTTTTTTCCTCTTTGTTCACCAGCGCGCAATTACTGCACTCATCCACACAAGAATTCACGCGCGATGACAGCCTTCGAGGAAGTATTACACCCGAACGCGCTTGGTGGGATTTAACCTATTACGAGCTACGCCTCCAAGTACAACCAGAAAATAAGTTCTTCAAAGGTAGTACTACGGTTCATTATCAAGTACTTACAGAAAATCAGCGGATGCAAATTGACCTTCAACCTCCGCTTTATGTAACCAAAGTAATCGAAGAAGGTAAAGAGATTTCATTTACGAAGGATGGCGCAAATGCGTACATTATCCAACTAGAGAAAAAACAACAAAAAGGGCAAAAAGGGCATATTGTTGTTTTCTACGAAGGCCACCCGCGTGAGGCCAAACGTGCACCTTGGGACGGGGGCGTTTCTTGGAAAAAAGATAAAGAAGGAAATGATTTTATCGCTACTTCTTGTCAAGGATTGGGTGCAAGTGTTTGGTGGCCGTGCAAAGACCACATGTACGACGAACCTGACAGTATGCGGATTCAAGTAACAGTACCGGATCATTTGATGAACGTCTCCAACGGCAGACTCCGTAAAGTGGAACTCAACCCAGCATCCCAAACCCGAACCTACGACTGGTTCGTTAGCAATCCCATCAATAACTATGGCGTAAATATTAATATTGGTAATTTTGTGCGCTTTTCTGAGACTTTTTCAGGCGAGAAAGGCAAACTTGACATGGACTATTTTGTCTTGCCTTACCATCTCGAAAAAGCCAAAGTTCATTTCTTGGACGCACCCAAAATGATGAAAGCCTTTGAACATTGGTTCGGTCCATATCCATTTTATGAAGACGGATTTAAACTCGTGGAAGTCCCCTATTTGGGCATGGAACACCAAAGTTCTGTGACCTACGGAAACCAATACATGAAAGGATATCTTGGGCGTGATTTATCAGGAACTGGTCACGGGCTTAACTTTGACTTTATCATCATTCACGAATCTGGACATGAATGGTTCGCTAATAATATCACCTATAAGTCATTTTTTATAGCTTTAGCTATAAATTCTTCTACTTTATTGACCATGTTGATACTTCCGCTATAA
>CAYNRA010000079.1:0-11174 GCA_964399465.1 uncultured Cytophagales bacterium | reverse complement strand
TGAATGGTTCGCTAATAATATCACCTATAAGGATATTGCTGACATGTGGATTCACGAAAGTTTCACCAATTATTCCGAAAACTTATTCCTCGAATTTTACCAAGGAAAACAAGTAGGTGCCGAGTATGTCATCGGGACACGTAAAAATATTTTAAATAATATCCCAATTATTGGCGTGTACGGGGTTAATAAAGAAGGCTCTGGAGACATGTATTACAAAGGCGGAAATATGCTTCATACCATTCGCCAAATTATTCAAGATGATGAAAAATGGCGTCAGATTCTGCGCGGTTTAAACAAAGATTTCTATCATCAAGTCGTTACGACAGAAATGGTAGAAAATTATATCATCGAAAAATCAGGGATGGCACTTCAAAAAGTATTTGATCAATATCTCCGCCAAACAGCTATCCCGACACTCGAATGGAAAGTCACGAAAAATACCATTTCTTACCGTTGGACTACCTGTATCGATGGTTTCAATATGCCTCTCGATGTCCTATTAGATGAGAAAAAGGTACGATTAAATCCAACTACACAATGGCAAAAAATAAATGGTTCACAACTGCAAATCATCAAAGACTTTTATGTCCTTGATAAAAAAATAAATTGATTCTCTCTTCTCATCTTCATACCTAAACTAAATGAACTACTTTTACAAACTGCTCTTTCTAGCGGGGATGTTTGTACTTTCATTCGAGACAACGGCTCAATCGAAAATACGCATCTACGGGACTATCAGCCATAATGAAACCAAACTACCTATTCAAGGCGTATCTGTTACCGTGACACAAACGGGATATGGCAATACCACAGACGAGAATGGGAAATTCGAACTTCTTGTACCTGCTGGTACATATCTCATTGAAATCACACATGCTTCATTTTTTAAAAAATTCCTCAATGTTCAGGCCAAAGAGGATACAGAGTTTATCGTTTTTCTAGACGAAAAAGTAAATGAACTCGAGGAAGTTCGCATCAGCGCGAGTAGCTCCGAGCAAAATGTCCGACGACTGGGTACAGGTGTTACGACCATCAATGCCAAATCCTTACGCAAACTTCCTTCCTTGCTTGGTGAAGTGGATATTATCAAGAGTTTGTTTACGCTTCCAGGCGTAACGAGCGTCGGGGAAGGTGCTTCCGGATTCAATGTGCGCGGCGGAAACATCGACCAAAACCTCATTCTACTTGATGACGCACCGATTTTTAATTCCTCCCATTTGATGGGCTTCTTCTCTGTATTTAATCCAGATACATTTCGGGATTTTAACTTTTACCGAGGAGGTATTCCTGCTCAATATGGTGGACGAATTTCTTCTGTGCTGCGTGTCAATTTAAAAGATGCCAACGCAGATAAACTGAAAATAAACGGAGGTGTCGGGACTATTTCGAGCCGTTTACTACTTGAAACACCCATCATCAAAGATAAACTAGGGTTTTATATCGCAGGACGCGTTTCTTACATTGACCAATTACTCCAGGTCGTTAAAGTCCCTCGTTTAGCAGGTAGCCGTGCTGCATTTTACGACATTACGAGTAAATTAGACTTCAAACCAACCACCAAAGACCGGATTTCCTTCTCTGTTTTTCATGGAGACGATACCTTCCAATTGGCCAAAGATACCGTGGCAGCTATTGATGAAAATGGAGATGCACTCTATCGTTGGAATACGACCAATGCCACCGCTAGTTGGTCGCATTATTTTGGCCCAAAACTTTCTCTCCGAACATCCGGTGTGTGGTCTGAGTACAATGCCAAAATCCAGAACGATGATTCGACAACTGCATATCGCCTCGATTACAATATCCAATACAGAAGCGCCAAATCTGTTTTGTTGTTTAATCCATCCGAAAAACACGAAATAGAGTTGGGTTTGCAATGGAATGACTACCAAATTCAGCCTGGTTCTTTGCTACCTACATTGCCTACATCCAATAAAAATCCACTCTTTTTACCCAAAGAACGAGGTTCAGAGATGGCTGCGTTTCTCAGCGAAAAATTCAAGATAAATGAAAAAGTAGAATTGGGTGCTGGACTTCGTGCGGTTCAATACCGAGCAATTGGAGCAAGTACCGTTTATCAATACGAAAGCGGGCAGCCGCGTTCTGAACTTACCCGAACAGATTCTCTCGTCTTTGGTGAGGGGCAAATTGTACAATCCTACGGAAGTTTAGAACCTCGATTTGCACTCAACATCACCTTGTCTCCTACGGCGAGTATCAAAGCGAGTGTAAACCGAATGGCGCAGTTTATTCAGTTATTGTCTGGTACAACAGCTGCCCTACCAACCGACCGTTGGAAATTGAGTGACGCATACATAAAACCTCAAATCGCAAATCAATACGCGATGGGTTATTTCAAAAACTTCAAAGAAAAGAACATAGAAACCTCAGTAGAAGTATTTTACAAACAGTTATTCAATGTTGTTGAATACAAAGATGGCGAAGTCTTGATTCTCAATCCGTTCCCAGAAACGGCTATATTGCAAGGGAATGGCTATGCGTACGGCGCTGAGTTTTACGTCAAAAAGAGTTTGGGCGTACTAACTGGTTGGTTGAGTTATACGTATTCGCAATCACGTATTCAGGTGAAAGGAGATACGCCGGAGGAGACAATCAACAACGGTGATTTTTTTGCCCCCATCTTCAATAGGCCACATAGTTTCAATGCCATTGGTTCGTATCAGATTAGTAAAAAAGTAGCTTTTTCTAGCAATATAAACTTTAGTTCTGGACGTGCTATCACCTATCCTGCTTCTAAATTCTATTTTGCGGGAGCGAGTTTACCCTATTACAATAGCCGAAATCAAGGACAAATTCCGAATTATGTACGTCTTGATTTGTCCATGAATATCGATACACATCCTTACAAAACAGCGGGATACAAGGGTTCATGGAATATCTCACTCTACAATGTTTTGGCAAGAAGAAATGCCTATTCTGTATTTTTTAGAGCTAAAAATCCATTCAATCAATTCTATTCGCGCGTGGATATTTACAAACTTTCTGTGATTGGCACTATTATTCCGTCTGTTACCTACAACTTTTCCTTCTGACAATGAAATTCAAGCTTAAAATCAGTTTCCTTTTCCTCCTTTTCACGCAATTTGCTTGTGTTGATTTGTATGACCCAAATTTGACGAGCGACACCCGTCGTTTGGTAGTTGAGGCTACTTTAACGACCGCTTTGGAGTATCAAATGGTGTATTTAACCTACGATGCAGGTTATAATTCGACAGAAAACGTATTCAAAAATTTAGTCAGACGTGCCAAAGTAAAAATCACTGACGACAAAGGGAATGAATATCCGTTTATTGATGAAATTGCCCCTTCGAATCAAATAAAGACGGCAGAGGGCTATAATTATCGTTCCTTACAAAAGTTCAAAGCGGAAGTCGGTCGTACGTATCAATTGCATATCGAAACGTTGGAAGGAAAAAAATACAAATCAGCACCCGAAAAAGTCATTCCAGCACCGCCCATTGGCAAAGCGTATGCAGAGTTTCAAGCGTTGTTTCCTCCTGCAAATTTCAAGGGACAGTTTCACATTTTCGTTGATACCCAAGACCCAGCAGACACGCCCAATTTTTATAAATGGGATTCTTATCATGTCAAACAAATCAATTATTGCCGTGAATGGTATATTTATGGTTCGGGTGGTTCCGTTACACAATCGTTTGTGGATAAATGTTGCGAACCTTGTTTTGAAAAAGTAGTGTGTGAAGATTGTTATGAATTAGCGAATGACCGATTAATCAATGGGCAAATGATTCGAAAAAAGCAAATTACATCCATTCCTTTTGACAACACAACGCCCTACTATCTGGTGATTCGACAACACAGTCTAAGCCCGCAAGCTTACCAATTTTGGAGCAGTATTAAACAACAATCCAAAAATTCAGGTGGATTATTTGATGCCACTCCCAAGTCTATCCGCGGGAATTTATACAGTGAAACCGACGCAAAGGAAGAGGTTTTAGGAAACTTTACGGTCTCGGATGTGCAGGAACTCGTTTATATTGTCGATAGAAATAGGACTACTCCCAAACCGATTTTGGTAGAAGAATACAGTAATTTCAACAAGACGACACAATGCTACCCGTGTGAGGAGTCGTATAAACGAACGAAGACATTCCCGACAGGTTGGCGATTTTAGTCTTATATTTTCACAAAAAATCCCCTAATGATCTGCTCATTGGGGGATTTTTTGTGAAAATGAATCTAAATTATAAACCTTCCGCAGTTACTTCTTTTACTTCCGGAATCATGGTTGTTAGGAGACGTTCAATCCCGTTTTTCAATGTAATCGTAGAAGAAGGGCAACCGCTGCACGAACCTTGTAAATGTACAGTTACGAGACCTGAGGCTTCATCAAAAGAAGCAAAATTGATAGCACCGCCATCTGACTCCACTGCTGGACGAACATATTGATCCAATGTCGCCTTAATTTTTGCCACTACAGGCGTATCGTTTGCATCAACAATGACAGAAGTCGTATCAATGGTTTTTTGTGCGAATACGGGATGACCTTCGTCGAAGTGAATTTTAAGGAATTTTTTCACATCGACTAGCACTTCCTCCCACATGGTTTCCTCTTCTTTGGTGATGGTAATGAAGTTGGAAGCGATAAAAACACGTTGTACAAACGGGAATTGAAACAAGTCAGCAGCTAGCGGTGACGCTTTTTTCTCATCTTGTGTATCTGCTTTAGAGGCGTAGTCAAAAGAGAGGCCGTCGGGAGCTAATTCAAAATTAAGTACGAACTTCATCGAATTAGGATTCGGACTGAGTTCGGTGTATATCATAACGGGGCGTTTCAACATGATTTTTGTGTTATAGGTACGATTAGTCAACAAAAAGACGTTCAAAATAGTTTTTGGGCAAAAAAAAACCTGCTTTAAAGCAGGTTTTTTTTTTCAAACGTTGCGTTCTTATTAAGCTTCAGCTGGTAAAACATGAACGAAAGATTTGCCGTCACGTCCTTTTTTGAAAGTTACAACACCATTTGACAAAGCAAAAAGTGTGTGATCCTTACCAAGACCTACGTTTAAACCTGGGTTATGTTTTGTTCCACGTTGACGAACAATGATGTTTCCTGCGATTGCAGACTGGCCACCATATAGTTTAACGCCAAGACGCTTACTTTCTGACTCACGACCGTTTTTCGAACTACCAACACCTTTCTTGTGTGCCATGATTTCTACTAATTTTTAAATGTCTGAAAATAAAATTTTGAGAGGTTCGCTTTACTTAACAAATTAAGCAATGATATCATCAATCATGATTTTAGTCAACGATTGACGGTGACCATTCATTTTTTGATAACTTTTACGACGTTTCTTTTTGAAAACGATTACTTTTTCACCTTTTAGGTGCTCAAGAATAGTTACTTTCACAGAAGCTCCAGCTACTGTTGGCGCACCTACTTGAATGGCGCCATTATTGTCAACAAGGAGTACCTTGTCGAATACAAGTTCAGCGTTCGCTTCGCCAGCTAACCGATTGGTATAGATGAAGCGACCCTTTTCTACTTTAAATTGCTGACCTGCGATCTCTACGATTGCGTACATGTGAATGAACTTTAAGTAATTACTAAATTAGCTTGCAAAATTACTTGTTTTATTTGTCTTTTGAAAACTTTCCTTTGTTTTTTCTAATTTCTAAAGAAACAATTTGCGTATCTTTCATCTATCATCTATTAAACCTATGGAAATTACGACTCCTGCTATTCTTTTTTCTACTGTTTCCCTCCTTTTACTTGCTTTTACCAACCGCTATCTTGCTATGGCAAATCTCATACGTGGGCTACACAAGAAATACCAAGAGGAAGGTTCACAAGACTCCAGACTTATTCCTCAAATTAGATTACTACTCCTTCGCCTTCGACTCATTCGCAACATGCAGATAATCAGCGTTTTAAGTCTTTTATTTAGTGCTATCTCTATCCTGTTTTTATTTATTCAATACCAAGAAACAGCCAAATGGCTCTTTGGTTCTGCCATTGTTCTTCAAATTGTAGCTCTTCTCCTTTCTGTATTTGAAATTACGCTCTCCAACCAAGCAATTAAAATTGAATTGAGTGATATGGACGATGTTTTATGATGTAGAAAATCCTTTGACAAGACTATATTGTGCGGCAATGTACGTACTCATGACCGCAATACCTGAACCCACAAAAGGCTCAATAAACTTGTTCCAAGCGAGAAACGAATCCGAAAGTATGAACAAAATTCCTCCCAGAGCAAGCCAAAATCGCTTGCTTTCAGCTCCCTTTTGTCCAATAGCCAAAATACCCATATTCGTAATTACGAAAAGATAAGCAAAAACAGGAATGCGCAAAGCGACGTCCAGATGAACGCCCAACCAGTAAGCCATGCAAGTTCCATACAAAATCAGGAGAATACTTCCGAATTGATGTATCTTTTTGGAAGGAAATAAAAGCCGAATGTACAACAAATGGCCTACCAAAAAAGCAACCAATCCACCCAAGAAATACGTAGGAAAAAGTAAAATGGTATCCCCCAACCAACAGAAAAACAAAGCCCAAAGTAGTATTTTCCGGGACGGTAGTTTCACCAGCGAATGCCAAAACAGAAACACCAGAGCCGGAAGTAGCAGTACCTTTGTTCCTTTTCCTACTTGTTCAATATCCAGGCTCAAGGCAAGCAAATGTAGAGAAACCAATGAAAAAAATAGTCCGTTTCGTAGTTTTGCAATTTCCATCCGATATACTCAATTTAACGTATCATGGGCAAATGCGTCCACAAACTCTTTTACCTCTTTCCAACTTCGAACACGGGTATAACCTTGCAATTTTTGGTTATGTATTGCATTGAATAGCAAAGGTTTACCTGTAAATGTCTTTAGGTTTTTTTCGTGATCATCAATTAAAATATCAGCAGTGATGATGCTTTTATCTCCGCAAAAAACGATATTACGCCAAGAAATATATGGAAAATGGCGACCAAGCCAAGCCTGCTTTTCTGTCAGGGAATTGGGAAATTCCATAGCTGCCGACACGATGAATACTTCATGATGGGCATGTAAATAAGCCATCACTTCTTGTACGCCCTCCATTAAAGCTAAATCCGCAAAGAAACCAGGTTCAAAAAATTTCTCCCGAATTACCTCGTATTCCTCCTCTTTGATTAACTCTTGAAAACCCAATCCATCAAAATCACTTTCCGACCAATTACTTCCGAAAAACTCTTGGTGCAATTGAATCGTTTTCTGACTCGTGTTTGCCATCACATCGTCCATGTCAATGGCTATACGTAATTTTCTCATCTTACTATTTGTATTTTTTTGGAGTAAATGCGTTCGTCTTGGTTAATGAGCACAAAATAAATTCCTTCGGGCAAATCTGTTAAATCAAAATCATGCATACTTGACTGATGAACAGCCTCTTGCAATACTTTTCCAGCCAAATTTTGGAGTTGGAAATAAGTCTCTATCCCTGGTTGTACTTTCACATATACTTTATCATCGGGTTCGTTATGATAAATGATGACGTCTTGCCTGCTCATTCGTTTTTTTTCGAAATATACTCAATCTTCGTTTATCCCACAGAATTAGACAAAAAAATAGCGGTTTTCGCATCTTTGAAAACCGCTATAAATGACTGATTTTATGTTTACGGGCTTGCTGTTGTAACCCGTTGAATTGTAATTGGGACACAAATGGGCACACAGTCGACTCCACCAACTTGTGTTGTTACTTGATTAGACAATGCCGGCGTTGTATCCCCTCCTCCACGCACTGTAGCACGGTTTAAATACGTTCCAGCCGTTTGTGGAACAACCCGAATAACAATATTTGAGATGCCGTTGGCAGCAATAGTTTGCGGAGTCGTACACGTTACCACAGAGCTTGCCACTGTACAAGTCCAGCCATTTCCGAACGCAGAAACGAACTGCAAACCCGTTTGAAGCGTATCATTTACCGTGATTGTTCCACTTGAGGCGCCCAAACCTTGGTTTCGGGTACTTACGGTATAATCATACGGTTGCCCTGTTTGCCCGGTCGTCGGCCCTTGTTTGATGGCGACCAAGTCCGGTTGACAAACGGCAAATCCGACAGGTTCTGTTAAATCGAAGCAAGTTCCTGAAATAGATGCTACATTCCCACCAACTGTGAGTCCGGTCACGCCCGAGGCATCAAAACTGATTCCATACACATTGTAGGCACCATTGGATTGTGTCGGGAAACTACCCGTTGTATTTACAGCCAAGATTCGCCCTGCCCCATCCGTTAAAATAAATTGATTAACTTGACCAGCAACCGTTGACTGGCTCGTTGCAGCTACTTGAAGATCAGCGCCTGTGCTATTACAACCACAAACTTGAATAAGTTCAGCAGGTGTTTTGAAGCAACTATCTACCGCTGCTAACGTTCCACCTACCAAAAGTGAAGGCGCTTGTGCAACCGGATATGTCACACCAACCAATTGATATTGCCCTGCAATTGGAGCATTAATTTCTAATGTATTCGGGGCTGAAACCGCGACAATCGTTCCGTTCGTACTTGCCAAAACAAGCTTGCTTTCAATTCCTTGACCCACCGAACTACCTGATAATGTATATCGAATGACCTGATTTTCTGTAAAATTACATACTTGCGCTACAGTCGGCACGCTCGACAAAAGTCCTAAAACAGCTAGGAACGCACCCCATTTTTTCTGTATATATCTCATACTTTTCAATTTTTGTCTTTCCGTTATAAACCAGACAAATGCTTAGTTATTGGAAACTACACGCGTCAAAACGCCTGCATTTACGGTACAAATTGGTGGAGTCGCTTGGACATTGGTAGAAGTGGTATTTGATGCAATTTCTGTTGTATCTCCACCTCCAACGACTGCCGCTTGGTTTGTGAGTACCCCCGTTGAGGTCGCTCGGACAGTCACCGGAAGAGGGAGACTTCCGTTTACTGGAATTTCGGCTGATGTCGTACACGTTACTACTGTCTGGCCATTTGCGATAGGTGTTGCGAATGGATTGGGTGCAGTATCTGGTGCAACGAATGCGCTGGTTGTACAAGTCCAAACAGAGGAAGTTGTAACAATAAAAGTAAGACCCGAAGTGAGTGGGTCACGGACAGTAATCACGCCTGATGTAGCAGCAGTTCCATTATTTGTAACTACGAGATTGTAATCAAAATTTTGATTGACTTGAACTGATGCAGGAGCAGATTTAGCAATGACAAGATTGGCGACATTCGGATTACACGCAGCAACTGTTCCAAAATTACCAATGTAGGCTTCAGTTGTTGCTGAATTAACCCCAAACAAATAGATGGAATTGGGTGCATTTACTTGTGCGGTAACAGGGTCAGAAGAATTTTCGAACAGTCTCAAGTCTCCTAAACAAGAACCTGAACGTGTAAAAGTGAACAATGGAATTTCTACATTGGCTGGGATACCCGCTCCATTCACGCTCACATCTGGGTTATTATCCAAGGCAAAAAAGATGTATTCTAAGTTTGGATTTGTGGGATGATTCGCACGCTGAACAGCCCGCCAAGCAGGTGTGCTACTGGTTGCTGAAACCGGAATTTGGTTTGTCAGGTTGGTAATCAAAGGGGCGTTTGTTGCACCTACAGTTCCGGCTGTTCCGGCAGGTGCAACGATAGTTACTTGGTTACTGGCAATTCGAGATTGCGAGCCAGATGCAGGAAAAGCTTGCGTTGACCGCATAGAAACACGGTAGGAACCTACTGCCAAGGTCTCAATTTTATAGCTAAATTGCGCAAAAGAGGCTGAAGAGATAAGCCCTAGAAAGCAAATTTGAAGAAGGTAAATGCCTAATTTTTTCATTTAGAGTTCAATTAAAAATACATTATTAAGAAAGATATACGTATTATTTTGTGACGAATAAACGCATGGCTTCTGCTTCAGCGGAGTCATTGCGAACCAAACGCACGAGATACATTCCTTCTTTTAATTTTTTCACGTTCAATGGGAAATCATATACACCAAAGGCGGTTGGAAGTTCGTGTTTCTCGATGACAAGACTTGTTCCTACTTGTACGACTTCGAGCATTAACTTATCCGTCGCATTTCGGAAATTATTCTGAAAACGAATTTTAGCAACACTTGAAGCAGGATTCGGGAAGATGGACTCAATGGAAAGCATTTTTGTAAATACTTCTGCCAATGTTGGTTCCGCGCCCAAAACATTCCCTACGTACGCATTGGCGATACCGCGTTCAAAACCTAGAATATTGATTTGATTTCCTAGATTTATTTTCGTTTCCATTGCCTTTTTGACCATCGGGTCGTTATCCGAAATGAGTGTCAATCCATCTGAGTTATTTCCTGCATTTTTAAAGCGAAACAATACGGTTGGCTTCTCTTTCTCAAAAACATACTCTTTTACTCCCATTGATTCCAACCCGAATGAGTAGTACGTAAAACCTGGAGAGGCCGGATGATTGTCCACGACGCTGTTCAATGACCAACGGGCAGAAGATACACCTCCTTCAATTTCCTTGACGTCAAAGTCTGCTCCTGTCTTTACACGTACTGTTACCTGTGCAGTAGCTACCATATTTTGAGGAAAATCGTAACTTTTCTCAGACACAGCAACCACTTCAAATACCGATTGACCTTCTTTTGCCACCAAATTGAATTTAACTTGAGCAAACGACTGAATAGAAACCAAAACAGCCGAGGCGAGTAAAAGAGATGTTCTCATAATATAATCTGTTTTTGGCAGCAACTTCTCTTATGGAAGTTGCTGGTAAATGATAAAGTTATTTAATAAACTGAGGTTTTCAGGATGCGTCAATACCTCACTAAATAAGAAGTTGACCTCATTACCTGAACCCTGATACACGGTTCTTCCATCCATATTTACATCCGATCTTTCATACCCGATTGATATGAAGTTATTCAGCAAAGATGTATTACTTGGGTCTGATAGCACGCGAGAGAAAACTGGATTTACATCATTTGCTGTCCCTTGGAAAATCACGCGCCCATCTCTGGTTGTATTTCCTGCCCACATGGCTGTCAAAGTTGTTGAAACCTCAATTTGTGGGAAAGCACTGGCAAAATCACCGGATAAACGGAAAGTTGGCGTTGAAATCGTCGTAAAATCAACTCGTAATGCCGTAGTCGATAATGCCATCGGATTTTGTGTCATAACGCCCAAATGGTTTCTATGGCGGACTGC
>CAYNRA010000078.1:0-14506 GCA_964399465.1 uncultured Cytophagales bacterium | reverse complement strand
AATTGCAAAAGCATTGGGGTTTGTCAATGAAATATCTCCCGAATAATAGACAAGGATTTGATTTCTCCGAAACCGTCTATATGCACTCGGTAATACCATAAAATGCTATCTAACAACTGATTGCGTTCTTTTCTGGGTATTTCTAGTCGGGTTTGGTAAGAGGCTTGAATAAGTTGGTTCAATAAAGATAGGTTCTCAACTCGCCAACCTACCTCTTTATATACTTGCTGGCTGATTTCCTCGGCTGTCTCGGGTTCAAAGCCCAAATACCGACAAAACTGAAGTAAAAAAAGTAAATGAAAGTTCTGACTTCCGTCTGATTGGTCGTCAAATGTTTGGAAAGAGGTTTCCAAAAATTCGTACAAAGCTCTGTTTTCGCCTGTTTCTCGAATACATTTTTGGATAACTTCTATCAAAAAAAGTGCAATACTGGATTTGGCAATGTCATACGGAATAGTCTTGTATGGGCGAGAGCATTTGATTTCAGAAATCCGATGGAGTTCCTTTTTGCTGTCATGATATACGACCATATCTAAGAAAGTGAAGGGTTGAAACAACGCGATTTTGTTTTTCCCTTTGGATGAACGAACGCCATTTTCAATGTAGGACTGTATTCCCCATTCTTCTGTATAAATTTTGGCAATAATGGACGTTTCTTTGTACGGAATCGTGTGGAGAACCATTCCTTTGGTCTTAAACAGCATGATACGCAAGAAATAGGAATAGAATAAGCCATAAAACATCTACAAAATGCCAATAAATGCTTATCAATTTAAGGCGAAGCTGGTTGGGTGGATTCACCGAATAGACGAAGGAGTCAACGTATTTTCTATTTCTCCAGGCATCAACGACAGCCACAATGAGCGCAATAACTCCGCCCGCCGTATGTACAATATGAAGTCCAGATAATATGTAAATAAAGGAGCCGCCCGTGTCGTTCGCCATCGTAATATTGGCATCAAAAAGTTGTTGCCAACCCAAAAGTTGTGCTGCTAAAAAGAGAAATCCCAAAAGCAATGTCAGGCTAATGGAGATTCGGTACAACGAAAATTTCTGATTCTTAAATACCCGATTTGCCCAAGAAATACTCGCACTACTCGCCAAAATGAAGAGAGTAGAAACCCAAAAAATAGGCAAAAGGGGAACGCGGATATTTTGGTTATCAAATTCTTTTTTTAGAAATACGAACAAAATAAACAAAAAGAGAAGACTACTCCCGAATATCGCCAAGTACATCATGAATGTAAAGGGTTCTCGGCGTTTAAATACTGAATTTGAATCGTCGTCTATGTCCATACTACGGTATATTTAGTATCTTGTTTGGGTTTAATCAAGCAGACCTTGCCAAATCATAAAATCACCCCATTCTTTGAAAACAAGCGTATCGATTGGTTGTTCAAAGATTCCATAAAGTGTTGAACCGCTGCCCGTCATGGAGGCGTAGATTGCGCCTTCTTCATATAATTTTTCTTTCAACTGTGCAATCAATGGATATTTTGCGGAAAGACCTTTCTCAAAGTCATTTGCCAACTGGTTTTTCCATGTGCCCATCGGTTTTTGAATCAATTGGTTCACCAAAACAGGTGCTTCTGTTGGCATAGCATGTTGGTATGCTTCCGCTGTTGAAATATGAATCATTGGATTAATGACTACCAGCGTTTTTCCAGCCAATGAAACCGGAGAAGCTGCAAATTCATCTCCCTTATGGAAACAATAAACAGGTTTATTCTCAATGAAAAAGGCACAGTCACTACCTAATTTTCTTGCGTAATTCTCTAGTTCTGTGGTTGTTAGCTCAAGAGAGAATAGCTCATTGAGCATCTTCAAGGTGAAAGAAGCATCTGCTGACCCACCACCCAATCCAGCACCCATCGGAATGATTTTGTGTAAATGGATGGCAACAGGTTCCACTTTGTCTGGAAAATCCGTTCGGATTAATTCGTAAGCTTTGACAATTAAATTATGGGATGGATTTCCAGGGATTTCCAATCCCGAAGAGGTAAATTGGAAAGATTTACTCGGAATAATCTCCAGAATATCCGCCCATTTAATCGGATAAAAAACAGACGAAATATCGTGGT
Source organism: uncultured Cytophagales bacterium (assembly GCA_964399465.1). Classification (GTDB taxonomy): domain Bacteria; phylum Bacteroidota; class Bacteroidia; order Cytophagales; family Spirosomataceae; genus CAYNRA01. The sequence continues at coordinate 12,425 of CAYNRA010000078.1, read as the reverse complement.
ATCCGTCTGTTCTTTTGCGTAAGATTTGTAAACCCAGATTGATTTTCGCGTTCGGAAAGCTTACCATTTCTCTATTAAGTCATTTATACGATCAAGCAACATCTCTGAAATAGGCCCCATTTTTCCAGTGCCAATCACCGTATCGTCAATTTTTGTGATAGGAAGCACTCGTTTGGTTGTACTTGTCGTGAATACTTCGTCAGCTTGTAATACTTCTTCTAGTTGTACGGCGCGTTCCTCGATAGGAAGTAGTCCTTCCGCCAATGACAAGACTGTCCGGCGTGTAATACCATACAATATGTCAGTATTTGGTGTGATGAGAACGCCATTTTTTACGATGAAAATATTACTCCGGCTCAATTCACTTACCAAGCCGTCTTGGTGGAACAAAACATCTGAAGAGTGTGCTGCCTTGATTTTAGGTTGGAGAATCATCAAATGTTTGTAATCAATGCTCTTAATTGTAGGAATATCACGCACAAAATTGTAGGTAATGACTTGAATACCATTTGTATATTCTTGTGGAGCTACCGGATGAATATCTTCACTCATAATGAGCAAATTCGGTACAGTCATCGTGATACTGTCTGCGGCATACCCACCAGTCAGTACAAAACGGATGGCGCAATCTTCTAGACCAGATAATTGAATCAATTGTTGAACGACTTCTTTGGCGTCTGATTCAGAGATAGGATTGGGTATTCCGAGAAGGTTTGCGGAGGTCGTGTAACGCTCCCAGTACCAATCCCACTGAAAAGGTTTTCCATTATAGGTTCTGAAATAGTCAAACAAACCGTATCCTCGCAACAATCCGAGGTCTGTAACATGTACATGTGTCTCTGAGGTTGGTTTAATTTCTCCGTTAAAATAACAGTGGTGCATGATGATTTTGATTGCGTGATGTGAAAGAGGAGCTATTTGAGTTCGCTTTAATGCGTATAAAATAAACGCTTACCCTGCAAAATTACGATTTTAACGTTTCGCCTTGACAGAAAATAAGCCATTTTATTCACAAAACTTTGCTGCAAACGACTTCTAAAAAAATCCCTCACAGCTTAACAAACCAAGTTGTGAGGGAGAAAGTTATTGTAATTTTCTGTATTTAATTCTTTTCGGTGTTGCGTCTCCACCGAGTCTTTTCCGTCGGTTTTCTTCGTATTCTGAGAAGTTACCTTCGAACCAATACACTTGAGAATCACCTTCAAACGCGAGTATGTGCGTAGCAATGCGGTCTAGGAACCATCTGTCGTGCGAAATAACTACGGCACATCCAGCAAAATTTTCGAGACCTTCTTCCAAGGCACGTAATGTATTGACGTCCAAGTCGTTGGTAGGTTCATCTAAGAGAAGTAAATTACCGCCTTCTTTGAGCATCATTGCCAAATGGACTCGGTTACGTTCTCCACCAGAAAGCATACTGATTTTTTTCTCTTGATCTGCACCATTGAAATTGAATCGGCTGACGTAACCTCTTGCGTTTATTTGTTTGTTTCCGAGCATCACCCATTCATTTCCGCCAGAAATCAATTCATAGACTGTTTTATTGGCATCTAGGCTGTCATGTTCTTAATCCACATACGCAAGTTTCACGGTTTCACCCACATCAAAACTACCTGCTAATGGACTCAACTGACCCGTAATCAATTTGAAGAGCGTCGTTTTACCAGCACCGTTTGGTCCGATGATACCGACAATTCCTGCTGGAGGCAGACTGAACTCAAGGTTATCGTACAATAATCTATCGCCAAAACCCATTTTCACACCTTTGGCTTCAATGACTTTATTTCCAAGGCGCGGGCCTGGCGGGATGAATAGCTCCAATTTTTCTTCTTTTTCCTTCGCATCCTCATTCATGAGTCGGTCATACGCTCCCAAACGTGCTTTCGACTTAGCTTGGCGACCTTTCGGAGACATACGCACCCATTCCAACTCGCGTTCCAATGTTTTTTGGCGTTTAGACTGTGATTTTTCTTCTTGTGCCAAACGGTTTTGTTTTTGTTCTAGCCAAGATGAATAATTGCCTTTCCATGGGATTCCTTCGCCACGGTCAAGTTCCAAAATCCAACCTGCTACATTATCAAGGAAATATCTATCGTGGGTTACGGCAATGACAGTTCCTTTGTATTGGTTGAGGTGTTCTTCAAGCCAAAGCACAGATTCTGCATCCAAATGGTTGGTTGGTTCGTCTAAAAGAAGAACATCGGGTTGTTGTAGGAGCAAACGACAAAGAGCTACACGGCGTTTTTCACCACCTGAAAGCGTGCCAATGAGTGCATCAGAAGGCGGGCAACGGAGCGCGTCCATGGCACGTTCGAGGCGGCTGTCTAATTCCCATGCATCGTAGGCATCTAATTTTTCTTGAACTTCGCCTTGGCGGGCTAAAAGAGCGTCAAAATCGGGGTCAGGATCTCCGAATGCAGCATTGATTTCATCAAATTCTTTGAGAAGATCTACAATAAATTGCACACCTTCTTCTACAATTTCACGTACCGTTTTGGTTGGGTCGAGTTGGGGTTCTTGTTCCAACATCCCTACTGAATAACCTGGAGAGAAAACGACTTCTCCATTGATGTTTTTATCGATGCCCGCAATGACACGAAGCAACGTAGATTTTCCGGAGCCGTTTAGACCGAGAACACCAATCTTTGCTCCATAGAAAAAGGATAAGTAAATATTTTTGAGAATTTGGCGATTGGGTGGAATGATTTTACTCACGCCAGCCATCGAAAAAATAATTTGTTCACTCATACGAAGGGAATGGATTTTTACAAATAGTGCTACATTTTCGTAAAATTATTAATAAATATTGATTAAGACTTTGGGATTGTTTAAAAAAACTCGCATTTTTACAAATTATAAACTCTAAAATCCCTAATAGGCAGCCCAACTCTCTTTTAGTAAAAAAAATTATGAAAGGCGTGACAATAGAAAACGAATACGCTTACATCAAAGACGGTAAGGTATTTTTAAAGGGTTACATGGACATGCCCGACCGACAAATCGGTGAAGTGAAACGTACAGAGGAGGAAGCTTTCCAATATTTTGTTGACCGCTACGACATTGCAGTCTCCAAAGTACAACAGTTGGAAGACGAAATCCAAGAAGCCCAAAATAAGGGCTCTTATCTAACTAAATTGCTCCAGCTTCGTAAGCGGTTGCTCAATTTTGACGGAATCGGTCCTTTTGAACCATTATTAGCTACTCTTGATGACCACGAGGTAATTCTCCGTGAACTCATCGCAGACAACCAAGCTAACAACTTGGCTATCAAAGAAACACTCATCGAGGAAGCAAAAGTCATCGCTGAGAGTGAAAATTGGATGGAAGCCGGCGACGACTTGCAAGATTTACGCACACGGTGGATTCGGACTGGCCCCGTTGACAAAGACCTTCAAGAAGACGTTGAAACGAGATTTCGCGTTTGCTTAGATAAGTTCTACCAACGTAGAAAAGCGTATTTCGAAGAACAAAACCGAATCATCAATGAGCGCCTACGCGCCTACGATGCACTCGTCGCTGTTGCCGATGAACTCGCTAGAAGAACAGATTGGGACGAAGCTTTTGTGGACTTGAAAAGAGTGCAAGCCGAGTGGAAAGTCATTGGGAAAGTACCACCTAAATTGCTCAAAAATCCATACACGCGATTCAAAAAAATGACAGGTATTTTCTATGAAAAATACTGCCTAGCAAAGGGAATCCAGGTGAAAAAACGCCTCGACCCGCGTGTGGAAGCACAAATTAGAATGGTGAAGGAAGCTGAGAAACTATCTGAAAGCGATGATATTTTTACAGCAACTAACCGAGCAAAAGTGTTGCTCAATGAATGGAAAACCATTCGTGTACCACCTCACTTGACAGACAGAAATATCTCGGAGCGCTTTAGAGCTGCTTGTGATAAAATATTTGAACTTAGTTATTTGATGAAAGTCGTGGCTAGAAAGCATCCTTCTTTCAAATTCTTTGATGACGTTCAACAATTGCTTATCAAGTTCCGCGAGATGGAAAATATCGTCCGCCGCGCGAGAACAGATTTAGACCAACTCATTGATAGCTACGAAGGGGTTCAACAAAGTGAAGAAATGGAAAAATTAACCATGTCTAATCTTAAAACCCAAAAACGTAAACTCTTGATGAAAGAAATTATTCTCGAGGAACTACGTCAAAAAGTAGCGAATCTGTAAGCAATTGATTGCCTTTTTCTAGCGGTGGTTGACAAACGTCAGTCACCGCTTTTTTATGTTTTCTACTTTACCAATCCGTATCTTTGTATTTCGTACCCATCTACTTGATTGTCTATGTTAGCTTCTTTTGGCCTCTTTCTCCTCGCTTTGGTTTATCTCATACATCGCCAAATGGCATTCTTGGCAGAAAGTTTTTCCGACTACCTTCTTAAATTTTGTTTGGCTCTTATCGCTCATCTGCTACTTACGGGTGTGTGCGTTTCTGCTCTACATGAAGTTGCACAACCATTTACTTGGGGTGTAGTCAGTATCGCTTTCGCTATTGGTGGACTAATTGCATTGCAAAGGAGTTCATTGCAACCACATTTTAACTTAATAAATGAGGTCAAAAGCGGATGGGCAACTTGGAAATATCATTTCTTATCTGTCTCTTCAACGAAAACACAGGTTCTTTTTCTGCTTCTTGCCGCCGGATTAGCCGTAACTACGCTCATTAATCTCGTCCTTCTTTTGACTACCTATCCAAACGAATGGGATTCCATGACGGGGCATTTGGCTAAATGCGCGTATTATTTACAAAATGGGACGATGTCGCGGGTAGGAGGAACAATTTGGTCTATAGACTTTTACCCAAATTCTATCACAAGTCTTCAACTTTATTTTTATCATTTAGCAGGTGAAAAAGGGTTTAAAATTCCGCATTATATCGCTTATTGGGGCTATGTGACAGCTATTTACGGTATCAGTCGCTTGTTTTTTCAGCGGGTAACTTGGGCGATTGCAAGTGCTTTATTGGCTGCTTTGTTGCCCACCGCTTTGGTGCAGGCAACTACAACAGAAACGGACTTGGTACTTACTTTTTACTTGGCATTGATTGTTTATTTCTTGGCAAAATATTACCGAGACGGTCGCGTTGGTGCGCTTTATTTTGCTGTACTTGCGGGTTCTATCGCATTAGGTCACAAGATTACATTCGTGATGCTGGGACCGTCTGTACTTATTCTGTTCGTCTTTATTATTGCGCAGAAAAAGATAGATGCCAAACATTGGATGGGATTAATTTTTACTCTTGGACTCGGATTGACCTTGTTTATGTTGCCAATGGGCTACATTGGAAATGTCCAGGCAGAAGGTAGTTTTTCTATCAGCAGCCTTACTGCACCGAAGGAAGTACTCGCGTACCATGGCATTGGGAATTATACAACACAGCAAAAAATAGAAAACTTTTATCTAAATGCTTTTCGCTACCTAACTGATTTTTGGAGTTTGGATGGATTTCGAAATTTCGAATTGGGCGAGCAGATAAATCGGGCTTTTCGTTGGCCTGTTCAAAAAGTAGCCAATAAACTACAATTGGAGCGCGATGCCTATTGGGTTGTTTATCCGTTTCGTGTGGTACAGGAAGGGGCACGTTTTTATATAGAAAGACCCTATTGGGGAGTCATAGGTGTTTTTCTGGTACTTCCTGTTTTCTTGTTAGGACTCTTCACCAAAAAAGTAGGAACAGGAACAAAACTGACGCGTGTGCTTGCTGTAGCTGTGGTTCTTCAGTTTCTTTTATTAAGTTTTACAGCACCATTTGACCCCATCAAAGGGCGTTATTTCTTGAGTATGTCCGTTTGGTGTCTTCCTATCGTTGGTTTTTTTTATGATGAATGGAAGACAGGAATTGGCGTTCGCTATGTATTCATCATCACGTTATTTGTTGTGCTGAGTGCGTGGGGAACTGTTTTTAAGCGAAGTCTCCTCCCGCTTTTTCCATCGGAAACGACCAAAAGTATTTTGCAAATGAATCGGTTGGAACAACTCACGGTTTCGCGTCCGGAATTATACAGTTTATTTGCTCGTTTCGATGAATTAGTGCCCAAAGAGGCGATTGTCGCATTGGGTACAGACACAGAAGACTTTGAATATCCTTTTTGGGGAGCATCGCTTCAGCGTAAACTAATTCCGATTCATCCGTTTAAGAAACCACTTAAACCAATACCTAGTGAAGCTGAATATTTGATTTTTACCGAGGGTATATTTACGCCAATATCTGGAGATATTCTACTTAATTCAGATTACAAACGGTTTCCTTCCTCGCTTATTCCCGTAAAAAAATATTATCTACGAAAACTATGATTTCAGACGAAAAACACTGTTTGGGCATCATGCAGCCCTATTTTTTTCCTTATATTGGTTATTTACAGTTGGTACATGCTGTGGATACATTCGTATTTTACGACGATGTGAATTTCATCAAAAAAGGATGGATTCATAGAAATCAATTAGCAATCAATGGGCAGGCAAGCTTGTTTTCGATTCCGTTGAAGGACATGAGTCAAAACAAAAAAATCAATGAAATTTATGTGGACTCGAGTTTTGTCAATTGGCGCGAAAAGTTTCTAAAAACCTTGGAGCAAAACTACAAGAAAGCGCCTTTTTTTGCGGAGACACTTGCCTTGGTCGAACGCGTTTTGTTTCGAGAAAACCAGCCTAAAATGAGTGAATTGGCATTTTGGAGTATAGAGGAAATCGCCAAATATGTTGGAATTACCACCAAGCTTATTCCAAGTTCTGCGGTGTATCAGAACGAGGAATTAAAAGCGCAAGAACGAATTATTGCTATTTGTGAGGCAGAAAAAGCAACGACTTATTTGAATCCAATTGGTGGAAAAGAGTTATATAATGTGCAGGATTTCAAGGAAAAAGGCATGGAACTGTACTTTTTACGTCCCATGCCTTTGGTTTATTCGCAAGGTAAATTTGAGTTTATTCCTTGGTTATCAACAATTGATGTCTTGATGCATCATTCAGCTCCCGACTTTTTATCTTTATTGACCAACTATACTTTGGAGTAGAGAAAAGGGAGCATCAAAGATTTTGTCTTTTTAATTCTTCAACGGCATAATTTGCTGCGCGGGCAGTTAGTGCCATGAAAGTCAAAGATGGATTTTGATTGCCGACAGAAGTCATTGCTGCGCCATCGGTGACAAAAACGTTGGGGCAGCTGTGAACTTGGTTCCATTGGTTTAGAATGGACGTTTTCGGGTCTTTTCCCATTCGCGCACCACCCATTTCGTGAATATCTAATCCTGGGTTTTGGTGGCTATCAAACATATTGATTTGGGTACAACCCGCTTTCTCGAGCATTTCAGCAGCTTGCATTTGAAAATCACGCATCATTTTATGGTCATTTTCATCGTAATCGATGGATGTAATCAGTTGAGGTATTCCCCACGCATCCACTTTATCTTTGCTAAGCCGAACTTGGTTACTAGCTTTAGGGATTGTCTCGCCTTGCATTTGTACATAAATAGACCATGGGCCAGGCTGCGAAACAGATTCCTTGAAGTCACTTCCAAAATCACCATTCCAAGCGCCTCTTTGCCAACCTTGTCGGGAGGCAGAAAAAGCTACCATGTATCCTCTTTGGAAGTCCACTTTATCTTGCTGAAATACATTTCGGAAAGACGGCATAAACGCGGAGGTCGGTCTTCTTCCATAATAATAACCCTCTTCAAAACCTTCAAATTGAGCATTCCCTTGGCCTCTGTATTGATGAAAAGCGATGTATTGACCCAATACGCCGCTGTCATTTCCTAATCCATTTGGAAAGCGGCTAGATGTGGAATTGAGTAAAATAAGGTTACTATTGAGGCAAGCAGCGTTGACGAAAATTATTTTTGCGTAGTATTCGATTTCTTCTTTGGTTTCTGTGTCAATGATACGAACTCCCGTAGCACGTCCTTTTTGGTCATCGTACAAGATGGAGTGTACAACAGAATGGGGGCGAAGTGTGAGATTTCCTGTTTGTGCTGCCCAAGGGAGAGTGGCTGAAACCGAGCTGAAATATCCGCCGTAGGGGCATCCGCGTTCGCAAAGATGACGTGCTTGGCATTGTCCTCTTCCTTGTTTCAGGTGAAGTTCAGTGGGTTGAGTTAAGTGGGCACAGCGCCCAATGATAACGGGTCTTTGGTCGTTGTATTCTTCTTTTATTCTTTTTTGAATGTGTTTTTCGACGCAATTCAGCTCCCAAGCAGGGAGGAAATCTCCATCAGGAAGGTGTTCGATACCGTCTTTATTTCCGGAAATCCCAGCGAATTTTTCTACATGTGTGTACCATGGCGCGAGGTCATCGTAGGAGATGGGCCATTCAACGGCGAAGCCATCGCGGGCGGGTGCTTCGAACTCATATTTGCTCCAACGTTGTGTTTGACGCGCCCAGAGCAAGGATTTTCCACCTACTTGGTAGCCACGAATCCAGTCGAAGGGTTTTTCTTGGATGTAAGGATGGTCTGCATCCTTCACAAAAAAATGAGAAGTTGCTTCGCTGTACGCATAGCATTTATTGACAATCGGGTTGGTGTCTTTGTCTTCTTTGGTTTTGCGAAGATGGTGGGGGAAATCCCACGGATTGGAGAGCGCGGTTGGGTAATCTTGCAGGTGTTTTATATCGCGCCCGCGTTCCAAGACAAGCGTTTTAAGTCCTTTTTCAGTGAGCTCTTTTGCGGCCCAACCGCCGCTAATTCCTGAGCCAATGACGATTGCGTCATACGTTCTTTCTTTTTGGCTGCCACCCATGATATCCATAGTTTTTAGGGTTGAGATAGGTTATTCTTTTATTTGTCTAAATTATACATTTAATAATACAAATTAAAGAATAATCTGAAATATCTTGTATAGACAACTATGTGTATTGTATCAATGTACAGATTCAGTATGCAACTCAGGTTATTGCGTGTAAATCTGTCACATCACATTTTAATGCGGTATGACGTTTTGATGGGATGTTATTTTTTTCGTGTGGCAAGATGATGTTCGGAGACGGGTTGGTGCATCTCTAATCCAATGATTTCTATTTTTCCTCCGCTTGCTCTGTATTCGTCCTCAAAACGATGTAGGTTCTCCATGACCGAATGGTCAATCATTTTTGTATTTTTAAGGTCAATCGTTACCTTAAAACCTGGTGGTATTGCCTCCAACTTACTTTTAATGCCGATATAATTACTAAAAACAGCCGATTGCCCAATTTCTACCAAATATTCTTTGTCGGTGAAAGACACCTCAGTAGGGGCTCGGAACAAGGTTTTTAATAAGTCCCAATCAATGATATTGATGAGCATTTGCAAGATAATTCCTGCCATTATTCCAACCAAAAGGTCCTCGTAAAGGGTGAAAAAAATAGTTATCAAGAAAATGGCTAGTTGTTCTTTTCCAATTTTAAATACTTGAATAAATTCTCTTGGATGAGTTAATTTAATACCTACCGTGATGAGCATAGCAGCCAAGGCAGAGTTAGGAATTAATCCAATGAGGTTGGACGCCAACAAAAGAAAGGCAAGTATAAAGAAACCATGAAAGAAATTTGCCCAACGCGTTTTTGCTCCATTTGCCACATTGGAAGAGCTGCGGGCTACCTCAGAAATCATGGGTAAGCCTCCCAAAACAGCAGCGATGGTATTCCCAATGCCAACGGCAATTAAGTCTTTGTTTGCATCCGATTTACGTCGAAAAGGGTCAAGCATATCAATCGCCTTGACTGTTAATAAAGACTCCAATGACCCCACAAGCGCAAACATGACCACATATTTAATAAATATACTTGTTTGGGTAATTCCACCGAAGTCCACGTTTATTTGTAAATTATCTGCTAAATTGCCGATATGCACAAGTGCATGGGCGGGTTTCGTTGTCTGAAAATCCATCAGTAATTCAGCAGGAATAGCTATCAATAATACAACCAAGGGGGCAGGTATTTTTTTGAGCGGACTTTTCAATAAAGGCCACGACAGCATGATTGTCAGACTAATTACGCCAATAAGTGTAGATTTCGGGTCTAAATTTTTGATAAATAGAGGAATGGAAAACAGCAAAGGAATAGGTCCCATTCCTTTTATCGTAGTTGGGTCAATGGCTAATAAAATAGGAATTTGTTTGGCAATAATAATAAGACCAATGGCAGCGAGCATACCATGAATGGCGGAAAGTGGGAAGAAGTCGGCTAGTTTACCTAACTTAAACACGCCAAACAAAATTTGTACGATACCCGCGACAACCATGGCGCCTAATGCCAAGTGCCAGCCCAGTTCACCGCCTCCAAATTCGTTCACAGCACCTGCAACAATGACAATCATACCGGCTGCTGGTCCTTTGATGGTGAGGCGTGAGCCCATGAAAAAGCTAACGACAATACCACCGATAATGGCTGAAATAAGCCCCATAATGGGTGGAAAATCAGAAGCTTTGGCAATGCCTAAACTAAGTGGTAAAGCCAATAAAAAGACAGTAAATCCTGAAATAGAGTCGGATACAAAGTTTTCTTTTAGTCCATCAAATCCGTCTTTCGGTACTGTGCGTTCTGATTTATGTTCCATTTTGATTATTTAGAATCCAAGTGATGTCTTACGTTTGCAAGAAGTAATACGCATTGTTTGAGACACTTTTTCGGTTTCGAATAGCAAAAATAAGCATTCTGTTGATTATGAGGGTTTATTGATTGGAATGTGTTATAATTTTTTTGCCTTGTTCGTGCAGTAGAACCGCGTTTTAACGCGGTTCTGTTTTAACGCGGTTCTGTTTTAACGCGGTTCTACGTTTTAACACAGTTCTGTGTGTTGAAATACAGAAAGTTGCGAAGAACCGTGTTTTGACACAATCTTTTACAGGAATCCTTGAGGTTTTATATGTTACGAAAAATAGCTTTTTGCTTCATAGACTCGCCCTTCTCCCGAAGCATCTCGAACAGAAAAAGTAAAGCCAGGTACCATGGAGTACGCCCCATATTCACCTGTCTTGGATAGCGCAATGAATCCTACCTGAAAACCTTCTGCTTTTTTCGGATTTATCTGTACAAGTCGTTCAATGGCTGCCTTACAAGCCTCGAAAGGCGATTTCCCGTTGCGCATGAGCTCAATAATGAGAAAAGTGCCACAAATGCGAATGACTTCTTCGCCTTGTCCGGAAGAAGTAGCAGCGCCAACGGCATTGTCCACATACAAACCTGAACCGATAATAGGAGAGTCGCCTACACGACCACGCATCTTAAAACCCATCCCACTTGTTGTGCAAGCGCCAGATAGATTTCCGGAGAAGTCAAGCGCAATGGAACCCATTGTATCGTGATTGAAATTACCGTCTTCTAAATGAGCTGGCGCAAATGGGCCATTGCTCTTTTTCGGAAACGCATTCATTTGCTGTTTTTCAATATTGATAGTAGGCTTGTATTCAGACTTTTTTAGCCATTCTTTGTATTGATTTTGTGCTTCTTGGGAGAGTTCATCACTTTCAAGCGGGAAGCCATTTTCCAAAGCAAATTGTTGTGCACCCTCGCCGACTAAGAAAACATGGGGGGTAGATTCCATGACCTTTCGGGCAACAGAAATAGGATGCTTGATGCGTTCTAGAGCAGCAACGGAACCGCAATTAAATTGGTGATCCATGATACTTGCATCTAGCGTAACACGTCCGTCTCGGTCAGGATTCCCACCCAAACCAACGCAACAATTGATAGAATCTTCGATATGTCGGGCTGCGGCTTCGACGGCATCTAGGGCGCGACCTGTTTTTTGTTGTAGAATTTTCCAAGCCTCTTCATTGACAGCCAGGCCACTCTCCCAAGTAGAGACAATGATGGGTTTCACTACTTTGGGTTTTGCCGCTTGTGTCGGGAATGACGAGAGAAAAGGGACAGAAAGGGCAGACCAGCGAATGAATTTTCTTCTTGTCGTTGGTTTCATAGATTTACTAGGGGGATAGATGAAAAAGTATATTTTGTGTGTTAAATGCTAATGGAATCATAGACTGTCACTTTCTCCCACAGATGTGCACATTCTTCAATAAATTGAAGGTGAATGGGATGTTTTTGATAAACGGCTTCGTCTTCACCATTCATAAAAAGACATAACCAAGAGATAGAATAATCTTTGTTAATGACTTCTCGATTGGTTGGTGCGGGAACGCCAATGTGATGGTATTTGATAGTTGGTACTTTGCTAAGTTTTTTTAATCCTTTGATTAGTAAGTCTTTATCTTCTTGACTTGCGGGATTTTTGAGTACAAAATACACATGATGTACGAATTGTTCTTTCATGGGTACAAGCGATGTAGTAGGTAAAATAAGACTGGCAGCAGCCACTTTGGTTGAGTTTTCTAAGAAATTTCTTCTTTTCATAAATAATGATTTGATAGGTATTGGGTTGAAAAAAATGAAGGCTGAAAGTACAAAAAAACGGTTGGGTGAACAAGAATGTGTTGGAGAAA
>CAYNRA010000077.1:0-14630 GCA_964399465.1 uncultured Cytophagales bacterium | reverse complement strand
ATAAATTCCATACAGTATAGAAAACAGATATACGAGAAAAATAGCTGTAATCTGGTTTCCTGTGATAGAGATAAATAGATTTTGCATAGGAGGGTTATTTAGGATGAACGGAAATGAATAGATAGGAAAATAGTGTTTTTCTACTGATTTGCCATGTCAAACTCAAAATAGTACATAAAAAAAGAGGAGGTCTGCGTGAGCAAATCTCCTCTTTTTGAAATGAGTATTCAAAAATCATGAACCACACATTTCGCAACCTTCAGGGTCATCCAATGAACACTGAATTGCGTCGTAATTTGTGTTGGCACTGAATGATGATGCTGCCTTTGATTTTGCTTCATTTTCTTTGGCGTATGCTTCATAATCCAATGGTTTTTCTTGTACGGTGCTTGTAACAGGTGTTTTCTCTGCTAAAGCCTTTCTATCTACCGTAAACTTCACTGCATCCGTAGCCGCTTTGGTTCTTAGGTAATACATACCTGTTTTTAGACCAGCTTTCCAAGCATAAAAGTGCATAGAAGTCAATTTGCCAAAGTTCGGATCTTGCATAAAGATATTGAGCGACTGACTCTGGCAAATGAATGCCCCACGGTCGGCTGCCATATCCACAATCGTTTTTTGCTTGATTTCCCACGCTGTTTTATACAAGTCTTTTAAGTTTTGTGGGATGCTTGCAATATGTTGAACAGAGCCGTTGGCAGCAATTAGCTCGTTTTTCATTTGCTCATTCCACAAACCAATTTTCACTAAATCGTGGAGTAGATGTTTATTGACAACCACAAATTCGCCAGATAGTACGCGTCTGGTATAAATATTGGAAGTGTAAGGTTCGAAACATTCGTTATTACCCAATATTTGGCTTGTAGATGCCGTCGGCATTGGAGCAAGTAGAAGAGAGTTTCGCACACCATTTTGAATGACTTGTGTACGCAGATTCTCCCAATTCCATCTACCGGAAGTTGGCGTTACACCCCACATATCGAATTGGAAAATTCCTTGAGAAATAGGAGAGCCTTTCCAGGTCTCGTAAGGACCTTCTTCGATAGCAAGTTCCATGGATGTTTCCATGGCTGCGAAATAAATCGTTTCGAAAATATCTCTGTTCAATTGGCGTGCTTCGTCTGACTCAAAAGGCATTCGTAACAACATAAATGCATCTGCCAATCCTTGAATTCCAATACCAATCGGACGATGACGTTTGTTGCTCCGCTCGGCTTCTTCAACGGGGTAGTAATTAACATCAATGACTTTGTTCAAGTTACGTGTAATTACCTTGGTTACTTTATACAATGTCTCATGGTCGAAGGTACTGATACGTGTCTGCTCGTCTTGCTTGATAAATTTAGGAAGCGCGATAGAGGCCAAATTACAAACGGCTACTTCGTCTGGCGAAGTAAACTCCATGATTTCCGTACAAAGATTGGATGATTTAATCGTTCCAAGGTTCTTTTGGTTGGATTTTAGATTTGCGGCATCCTTGTACAACATATACGGTGTGCCAGTCTCAACTTGAGATTCCAAGATAGCGAACCACAAATCTTGCGCTTTGATCGTCTTACGTACTTTGCCTTCTTGCTCGTACGAAGTATAGAGTTTTTCGAACTCCTCTCCGTAGCACTCACTCAAGCCAGGGCATTCGTTCGGGCACATGAGCGACCATGTTCCGTTTTCCTCGACTCTTTTCATAAACAAGTCTGGAATCCACATGGCATAAAATAAGTCACGGGCACGAAGTTCTTCTTTTCCGTGATTTTTACGCAAATCTAGGAAATCAAAGACATCGGCGTGCCAAGGTTCCATGTAAATAGCGAACGAACCTTTGCGCTTTCCGCCTCCTTGATCTACGTAACGAGCCGTATCATTAAATACGCGGAGCATTGGCACAATCCCGTTGGACGTTCCGTTAGTTCCTTTGATGTAGGAGCCTGTTGCCCGAATATTATGAATAGCCAAGCCAATGCCACCCGCTGACTGCGAAATTTTGGCACATTGTTTCAACGTATCGTAAATTCCTTCGATGCTATCTTCTTTCATGGTTAATAAAAAACAAGAAGAAAGCTGAGGTTTGGGAGTTCCTGCATTGAATAACGTTGGCGTTGCATGTGTAAACCAACGCTCAGACAAAAGTTCGTAAGTTTCAATGACGCGCTCAATGGCATCTCCGTGAATCCCGACGGCTACCCGCATGAGCATGTGTTGTGGGCGTTCGACGATGCGGTTATTGAGTTTCAATAGATAGGATTTTTCGAGCGTTTTGTACCCAAAGTAATCGTATCCATAGTCACGGTCGTAAATAATCGTTGAGTCTAGAAGTGCGGCATTTTCTTTGATGACGCGGTAGGTTTCCGGCGAAAGAAGAGCTGCATTTTGACCTGTTTTGGGGTCAGTATATTGATAAAGCATTTTCATCGTTCCAGAGAACGATTTCAATGTATTTTTATGCAAGTTAGAAATGGCGATACGAGCAGCCAAAATAGCATAATCAGGGTGTTTGGTCGTCATTGAGGCAGCTGTTTCTGCGGCTAGGTTATCTAGCTCCGAGGTGGTTACACCATCGTAAATACCTGAAACAACTTTCATGGCAACTTCTATTGGTTGCACAAAAACGGCGTCTAGCCCGTAACATAATCGCTCAATGCGTGCTGTAATTTTGTCGAATTTTACCGACTCACGTCGGCCATCTCTTTTAATGACGTACATATCTTTTGTGGGGTGTAGTGTTTAATATGCTATTAGGAAACATAGTAAGTTGAAGTGCTCGCAAGCCTCGTTCACTACTCAAAAATAAGGAATTTTTTGCGTACAAAAAAGTAAGGAAAAGGGAACTTTTAGTAAATCTCAAAATAGGTAAAACGGATGTTTGTCAAGGCTTTTATAATCAATATATTAAGTTTTTTTTAAGAATAATCATCTATGAAAAATACAATAAAAAAATATAGAGTACTTTTTCTTTGATTCGCAAGATAGATTCACTTCGTAGTAAGACTAGGAATATTTAATGTATGTTTTGTGCTTTTTTGATATGTCCTTTTCATCTCCAAATTTCAGATATGTATTTTCAAAGATAAAACGAAGGGGCTTGTATAAAAATGAATAAATTTTGTAACTTAATCCTTACACTCCATCAGTAATAAATCGCCAGATTCAAACGAAACATGAATAAGCCCATCTTGTTTTACTTCGTTGCTATTGCCTACTTTGTATCCAAGTGTAAGGTTCTCATTATCAATAGTGTAAGCTAGATTTTTTGTCGTAACACCTTTTGCTATTCCTACAGGGAGTAAGGAAATAGGAAATCCTGCAGCATACCATTTTTCAAATTTATTTGGTAGCGGGGATAATGGGTAAATAACGGAGTAGTCGTCTATAACTGCTAACTGAATCTTAGATTTATACCGTACGATATTCGTAATATTTGCTAAGTTATGATCTGCTCTTCTGCCTGTCGCCCAAAGGATATTTGCAGCAGGGAAGCCTCTCTCGATAAGATATTCGATTGCTTTTTCTAAGTCAGTTTTGTCCTGATTGGGTGTGTGAACAATCTGAATTGGATATTGGTCTTCTTGGATTTGTCCAATATCTATTTTTTTACTGTCAAAATCTCCAAGAAGTACATCTATCTTGATTCCCAACTCTAAGACACGCTCGATTGCTCCATCCAAAACAACAACAAGTGGGCTCCACTCCAGCAAATCTTGCAGTAATTCTATACGACAAGATTCTCCGTTCGCAAGGATGAGTGCTGGCTCTTGTTTTTCACGAACAACATGATGAGAAGACATAATAATACTTGGTAAATGACAGCTATAAATACACTTTTTGAGAACAGAAGGTTTCGAATAAAAGGAATTATCTCCCCATATGCCTAAAATGAAGAGATATGAACGAAGATTTCATGAAAAATGGTAATTTTGCACTTTCTTTCTACATCCATATTTATCCATTCCATGTCAAAGCAAATTAAATCCGCTCTGATTTCTGTTTTTTACAAAGACGGCCTCGACCGAATCGTACAACTTCTTCACGATAATCAAATTACTATCTATTCTACCGGAGGAACACAGAAATTCATTGAAGAAATGAACATTCCTGTGATTCCAGTTGAAGATTTAACAAGCTATCCTTCCATCTTTGGTGGCCGAGTGAAAACGCTGCACCCTAAAATTTTCGGAGGAATTTTGTATCGCCGTAATTTAGAAGAAGACCAAAAAACAGCGCAAGAGTTTGAAATTCCTTCCATTGATTTGGTCATCGTTGATTTATATCCATTCGAGGAAACTGTCGCATCAGGTGCTTCTGAAGAAGACATCATCGAAAAAATAGATATCGGTGGTATTTCTTTAATTCGTGGTGCCGCCAAGAATTTTGAAGATGTCTTGATTGTTTCTTCTCGGAAACAGTACGACGAAGTGTTCGAAATCTTGTCTGCATCGAATTGTCAAACTTCCTTGGAACAACGCAAACGCTTTGCTATGCAGGGTTTTGCCGTTAGCTCTCATTATGATTCTGCGATTCATGGCTTTTTTGCTGGTTTGACAGACGCTGGAAACTTCCGAGCTGCCAACCAAGTACCACTTAGATACGGTGAAAATCCACACCAAGCAGCTACTTTTTACGGTGACTTGAACCAAATGTTTACACAACTACACGGCAAAGAGTTATCCTATAATAACTTGATGGATGTAGATGCATGCGTTCGCTTGATAGATGAATTTGATGAGCTAACCTACGTAATCGTTAAACACAATAACGCATGTGGTGTAGCGACTGGGCAAACAGCTAAAGAAGCCTATGTGCAAGCACTTGCTTGTGATCCTGTATCTGCGTTTGGAGGAGTTATCATTACAAATGCAAACGTAGATGCTGCCGTTGCTGAAGAATTACATCAGTTATTCTTTGAAATCCTCATCGCACCTTCTTTCGATGAAGACGCATTGGCTATACTCAAACAAAAGAAAGATCGCCGCCTGCTCGTCCGTAAAGAGGTACATGTATCGAAAAAACAGTACAGAACATTGCTGAATGGCGTACTGGAACAAGATAAGGATTTGGTAACTGAAAAAACGGCTGATTTTAAAGTAGCTACTCTTCGAACTCCAACTGACGAAGAGAACAAAGCAATGGAATTTGCGTTAAAAATTTGCAAACATCTAAAATCAAATAACGTGGTAATTGCCAAAGGTGGGCAGTTGATTGCAAGTGGCGTTGGGCAAACCTCCCGAGTGGATGCCTTGAAACAAGCACTTGACCGAGCAAAAGAACTTGGTTTTGACCTCAACGGCGCAGTAATGGCCTCTGAAGCTTTCTTCCCCTTCCCGGATTGTGTAGAAATTGCAAACCTAGCGGGAATCACGGCTGTAGTCCAACCCGGTGGCTCTATTCGTGACCAAGCGTCGATTGACTATTGTAACGCACACGATATGGCGATGGTCATGACGGGCGTTCGTCACTTTTTACATTAATCCGTCAGTATAAAGTAGTAAAAACGGGAGTCTGTTCTAAAACAAGCTCCCGTTTTTTGTATAAGATGGTTTAGTTGTTAACCGCAATTTAGTATTGGAGATAACAGAAAAAAATGTTTACAACTGGTCTCGTAATCTTTTCAAAGCTTGATTGGAAAAGACAAATTCATCCACTTCGGGGGAGGTAGTTGTCAGAATGGTTTTACTATCTCCTTCCCAAACTTTTTTGCCTTTATACAGGAATAAAATATAGTCACCAATGGATAAAACAGAGTTCATGTCATGTGTAATAATGACGGTAGTGGTTTTATACTCTTGTGTAATTTCTTGAATTAATTCGTCGATTTTTATAGAAGTGAGGGGGTCTAGTCCTGAGTTTGGTTCATCACAGAAAAGATATTTGGGATTCATGACGATGGCACGCGCAATACCAACTCTTTTTTTCATTCCACCAGAAATTTCAGAGGGCATTCTTCCGCCTGTGCCTTGTAATCCGACACGTTCGAGGCAAAACTCAACGCGGTCTTTTTTCTCTGCTGGACTCATATTTGTCAACATATCCAACGGAAATTGAACATTTTGATGTACCGTTTGGGAATCAAAAAGTGCTCCTCCTTGGAATAACACGCCCATCTCGCGTCGAATATCTTTTTTGTTTTCTTCCGATGTAGAGAAAAAAGGACGTTGGTCATACAAAACAGTACCTGTCTCTGGTCGAACTAAGTCAAGCATACATTTCATGAGTACAGATTTACCCGTACCGCTTGCCCCAATAACTAGGCTCGTTTCTCCTGACTTGAAAGACGCGGAAACTTGGTCAAGAACTATTTTTTCGCCAAATGCTTTGGAAATATTTTCAATCGTAATCATACCATCAAGTTAAAAGTTCAGCTAGTAAGTAATCTGCGATCAGAACGGCAATACAACTATTGGTTACGGCTGCAGTGCTCGACTGGCCTACTTCAAGGGCACCTCCTGTTGTGAAAAAGCCTTTGTATGCGGATATGCTTGCAATGAGAAAGCCAAAAACAAATGCTTTAATAATTGAGATGAAAACGTTGTACGGAATGAATGAATAGCGAATCCCGTAAATGTATTCTTCAGGTGTTAAAATACCCGTCAATGTGCCTGCTAAATAGCCACCATAGATACCTAAAAAGCCAGATAAAACAGCAAGCAAAGGAAAAGTAAAAACAGCAGCCAATACTTTAGGTAAAACCAGATAGGAAGCAGAGTTAATGCCCATTACTTCCAAGGCATCGATTTGTTCTGTGATTCGCATTGTACCTAGCTCTCCTGCAATATTGGACCCCACTTTTCCTGCTAAAACAACACACATAAAAGTGGATGAAAGTTCAAGTAATGTCATATCCCGGACAATATTGCTCACAATATAGACAGGAATAATTGGGCTAACTAAGTTGGCATATGTCTGCACACAAGTAACGGCACCAATAAATAAGGCAACAATGGCGATAATGAGAATCGAATTAACTCCAATACTGACGGATTCGTCCAGAAAACGTCTCCAATAAACTTGAGCGGTCTCTCTCCTC
Organism: uncultured Cytophagales bacterium; assembly: GCA_964399465.1. Lineage (GTDB taxonomy): Bacteria > Bacteroidota > Bacteroidia > Cytophagales > Spirosomataceae > CAYNRA01. The sequence goes on along the minus strand of CAYNRA010000077.1, from coordinate 7,612 downwards.
GAAAAAAGACGACCCAAAAATAAGAAATACTTCCCTAAGATAGATAACATGGAATTACGGCTTGATTTACGATATTTGCAAAGTTAACAAATACTTCAGGCACGAGGGTGCTGTTCAATAATTATAAATGAGAAAATTAGCAGTTATTTCAGGAGGAAGCCGTGGTATTGGTCGTGCCATTGCTGAAAAAATGGCAGAAAATGGCTTAGATATTGCAATATCTGGCCGTTCATTGGATACATTGCTCGAAGCAAAAAAAGAGATTGAAAGCAAGGGTGTCGTGTGTCATGTTGAAATTGCCGACAACGGAAACAAAGAAGAGGTGCTCGCTTGGGCACAAAAATTGAAAGACTTACAGCAGGAAATTGGTGTACTCGTCTTGAACGCCGGTCAGTTTCAGATGGGTTCACTGGAAGAGGAGCCCGATGGTTCTTTTGAGCGAATGATGGAAATCAATGTGTATGGTTCTTACCATTTATCCAAAGCCTTGTTGCCTCAAATGATAGCGGCTGGTCGAGGACATATTTTTGTTATGTGTTCAGTTGCTAGTTTTATCGCACATCCTTTGAGTTCAGCGTATACTATTTCTAAATTCGCTCTTTTTGGTTTGAGCAAAGTGCTTCGCGAAGAATTAAAAAAACAGCAAATTCGAGTAACAGCTCTATTACCTGGTGCTACAGAAACAGATAGCTGGAAAGACGTTCCCGTAGAATCTAGCCGACTTATGAAAAAAGAAGACATCGCAGATTTGGTGTGGGCAGCTTATGCTATTTCTCCACTTAGTGTCGTTGAAGAGTTGATTGTACGCCCTCAGTTAGGGGATTTAATGGACATTGGTTAATAACTTGAAATCATGTCACGATAAGGAAATTGAGGGTTTTATTTTCTCTCCGTGAATTGATTTCGTAATTTGCATCCTTTTCAGTTCTATATTTTATTTACAAAAGCATTTTCTATTTAAAAGCATTTTATGGAATTACTACAAGAAGTAGCAAACATATCGGGCAAACCCGGTCTTTATCGCATCATCAAGCCGGGTAGAGCTGGTGTTATCGTCGAGTCGCTAGATACTCAAAAAAAGAAAGAATTGGTGAATGTAAATGCCAAAGTATCTATCCTAAAAGATATTTCAATTTATACGGATGAATTTGAAAAAGCGGTACCGTTAAGTGATTTATTCCTTAAGATAAAAGAACTTTTCGGTGAGAAAATCGAATTAGATCCCAAAAAAGCAGCTCCAATCGAGTTATTTGATTTCATGGCTAAAATCCTTCCAAACTTCGATAGAGAACGCGTTTATAGCTCGGATGTAAAGAAGATTATTCAATGGTACACTATCCTAACCGAACAGTTGCCAGAAGTATTTGAAGCTCCCGCAGCAGCATCTGATGAGGAAGTGAAGTAAGAAATGCCGCTAAAAAAAGTGGAGATTAGATAATCTCCACTTTTTTTATATAAAATTCAAGAAAATAATTATTCATCAATCTCAAGTAATCTCAGACTGAGAAGAATTTCAGCAAAAGTCCTTTGAAATGCGTAATACCAGCCTGCACGACCGTCTAAAATCCCTTTTTTAACAAACAAACAAAAGAAAAATATAAGAATTGGAGCTAAAAGTTTCTTTTTTCTGATTCGGTCAGGAAAACTAAGTTCATGAGTTGGCGTTTCGGTTATTTTTTTTGCCTCAATGAGCATGTATTTATCTTGTGAGGCAATCCAGCGACTTAGTGATTTTCGGTCGTCGTGTTCTATCTTATTTTTTAGCATGGAAATCTGCCCACCTGTAATAGAAACTTGATGAGCATGTCCATCTTCTTTGTATATCGCTTTCTCTTTTCTATAAAGTACTTTACGGGGAGGTAGTAAAGTAGCTCGAAGTGGTTTTCCAAATACACAATAGTCAAATCCAACAGCGTACGCATCAATTTCATTCGAAAATTCAAGCGTTTTCAATTCCTCTACCAACGATTGGCTCAAGACGTAGTCCGCATCCATAGAAAGTACCCATTCAGAGTTTATCTTGGACAACCCATAGTTACACTGATTGGCAAACGTATCAAATTTTCTCTGGTGGACTTGTATCCTAGGGTCAGATGATAAAATCTCAAGTGTTTTATCTGTACTAAAGCTATCAATGACAATAATTTCATTTGCCCAATGTAGTCGTTGAAGTGTTCGCTCAATATTTGGCTCTTCGTTGTACGTCAAAAGTAGGGGAGTAATATCTGAACGCATCATTTTATTTATAATTTAGAACAAAGATACTAGGCAAAAAGAAAAGGTACCCGTGAATTTAAATGAATATCTTGTTATATTTGGCTATATGTGTTTTATTCACTTTTGGTTATCTACTCTAAGAATATGAAAAAAGAGCTGTATCTAGTACTACGTAGTTTGTAAGTGAATGAGCGTAGTTTGTTGCATAAACAGAGAATTCAAGGTGAACAATGACATTCTTTGATTTTAAGAAATAAAATAAATGGAAAAATAGTAGTCCAAAAACCTAACCTTTTACCCAATGTCTATCAAAAAATTAAAAAAAGAAACCGAAGAAATTATTAAAATTCAACCTAGAAAACAAGAACAACCCATTCTTTTTGAGATTGCCTGGGAAGTCTGTAACCAGGTAGGAGGGATATACACGGTTATTCGTTCTAAAGTGCCAGCTATGGTGGAGGAATGGGGCGATAACTACTGTTTAATCGGTCCATACTTTCCGCAAACTGCGCTGGTTGAGTTTGAAGAACAACCGAACGACGACTCTGTCTTTGCAAGAACTGCTGCCCGATTACGTGAGCAAGGACTTGATGTTCACTATGGTCGTTGGCTCGTTACAGGGAGACCTCGCATCATTTTGGTAGATTTTAATAAAATGATTTCAGAGGTAGATGGACTTAAATTTAACCTTTGGCAAAATCATAAAATTTCAACACTACACGCTGAACCGCTCGTCGATAAGGTCATTGCTTTTGGTGAATTAGTGAATCGTTATTTGTCTCTATTCGTTGAAATAAATGGTAAAAAAACTGATACAATCGCTCATTTTCACGAATGGATGGCCTCTACAGCTCTCCTTGATTTACGCCACAAACAGGTACCACTAGCTACCGTATTTACCACCCACGCAACGATGTTAGGGCGGTATATAGCAGGTAATGTAAATAACTTCTACGATCAACTTCCGTACTACGATTGGGCGAAAGAAGCGAAAGAGTACGGAATTGAGGCGCAAGCAGGAATCGAAAGGGCTTCGGCCCAACTTTGCCATGTCTTGACGACCGTCAGTGATGTGACTGCCAAAGAATGTGAGGTTTTCTTCGGAAGAATCTGTGATCTTATCCTTCCCAATGGCTTGAATATTACCCGCTTTGCCGCAACTCATGAGTTCCAAAATCTCCATCTCAAATACAAGCAGAAAATTCAGCAATTTGTGATGGGGCACTTCTTCCAAAGTTACTCTTGGGACTTGGATAATACGCTTTTCTTCTTTACATCAGGACGTTATGAATTTAAGAATAAAGGGTATGACCTGACCTTAGAAGCACTTAAAAGGCTTAATTTCAAAATTGTACAGGCAGGGTTAGATACAACTGTAGTGATGTTTATTATTACCCGAAATCCCGTTCATTCCATAAATCCAGAAGTGCTTCAATCGCGTGCAGTCATGGAGGAAATTAGAGAGACGTGTGAATCCATCGAAAAACAAATTGGTGAACACCTTTTTTATGCTTCTGCTGCCAACGAAGATGCAAATCTGCCAGATTTAAATGAGTTCGTGGACGATTATTGGCGTCTCCGTTTGCGTAGAACTATTCAAACTTGGCGAACAAAAAAACTCCCGCATACAGTCACGCACTTACTCAAGCAACCCGACGAAATTACACAGTTCTTGGAAAAAACAAATCTCATGAACCACGAACAAGATCGAGTAAAGTTCGTGTATCATCCCGATTTTATATCACCGACAAACCCACTTTTTGGTATGGAATATAGCCAATTTGTGCGAGGTTGCCATTTGGGTGTGTTCCCAAGTTACTACGAGCCGTGGGGCTATACTCCGCTCGAATGTGTCGTTCGGGGTATTCCAACTGTTACCAGCGATTTATCCGGTTTTGGTGATTTTATGATGCAGCTAATGCGTGATTTTGAGAATGTGGGCGTCTATGTCGTGAATAGAAAAGATAAAAATTTTGACGAAGCAGCAGACCAACTCGCCGATATACTCTTCAAATTTGTTACTCTCAACAGAAGAGACAGGATTATGCAACGAAATCGCGTAGAGAATATCTCCGATGTGTTCGATTGGACCAACCTCCGTTCTTACTACGATACAGCGCATGACCTCGCTTTAAAAAGGAAAGGAATACAGAGAAATTGAAAAATACAAATTATTATATTTGTTAATGTATTGATTAAGAGTATTTTATAATTTATTTTAAGAGGTATTATCTTCAAATTAGACAATTTTTATAACTTTGTAAGCTATTCAAGTTGATAATTATCAAAACACATGCCTCTTATTTTACCTTTCGTATTACTAGGATATGTACTAGGGTCAATCCCGACGGCTGTTTGGTATGGCCGCGTTTTCCATGGAGTGGATATTCGTAATCATGGGAGCGGTAATGCTGGAGCAACAAACTCACTGCGGATTTTAGGTAAAAAAGCAGGTATCGTTGTACTCGTTTTTGATATATTGAAGGGCGTCATACCCGTACTCATTGCACGAACACTGGAGGCAAGTATTGAAGTGCAACTGACAACCGCTTTCTTTACGATCATTGGTCATTTATTACCTGTTTTTGCTCACTTTAGAGGAGGAAAGGGTATTGCAACATCGCTTGGTGTCATTGCAGCTGTCTATCCTTTTGGCGCAATGGCATCGCTGTTTACATTCCTTGTATTGGTTTATGTGACCCGTTACGTCTCGCTCGGTTCACTTATTGGAGCTGCCTTTTTTTCTGTGATGGTTGGTGTTTTGCAACCGGTTCATACACAAGAATTATTGATTTTTGGTTTGTCCGTTTGGCTGTTATTGGTATTTACTCATCGCCAAAATATTGTTCGTTTATGGAATGGAACGGAGAACAAATTCGGAGAAAAGAAAGCAGAATAAGTAAAGTCGATTTTTATTTTTTTGATGGATTTATTTGTGAATAAACAAAAATAAGTCTAATTTTGCGGACAATAGTACAAACGGGCATAGTTCAATGGTAGAGCAACGGTCTCCAAAACCGTAAATCTGGGTTCGAGTCCTAGTGCCCGTGCGAGTGGAAGTTCCGAGAAAACAAACAAGTTTACTCGGAACTTTTAAGTTTAAATTGATATAAATAATACCTAAAGATGGATAAACTTCAGAGTTTTTTCAAAGAGTCTTGGCACGAAGTCGTGAACGAGGTTACTTGGCCTAAATGGGGTGAGCTTCAGTCAAGCGCTACACTTGTTTTGGTAGCGTCAATTATTTTTGCATTGGTAGTAGGTCTTTTTGATTTTGCTATCGATAATGCGCTAAAACTTCTGTATCAGTCGTTCTGATCAAAAAGTAAATACCTTATTTATGAGCGAAATTAATTGGTACGTTGTACGTGCAGTAGCAGGTCAAGAGAAAAAAATCAAGACCTATATCGAAAACGAGGCGGCCCGTCAGAACCTAACTGATTCGATTCCTCAAATCCTTATTCCTTCTGAAAAAATTGTAGAAGTAAGGAATGGAAAGAAAAGAGTTCGAGAGAAAAACTTCTTTCCAGGCTACATGATTGTCAATGCCGACTTGAAAAACGGGGAGGTGATGCACTTAATCAAAAGTATGCCGGGTGTTATCGGTTTTCTAGGTCGTAAGATGGACAAAACGACGATGGAACCAGAGCCACTTCGTCTCAGTGAAATCAACCGAATCTTAGGTATCCAAGAGGAAATACAAGAGGAAACAATTGATGCAAACATGAGTTTCGTAATGGGCGAGACAGTGAAAGTAATCGATGGGCCATTCGCAAGTTTTGAAGGAACCGTTGAAGAAGTATTCGCAGAAAAGAAAAAGCTGAATGTCAGCGTTAAAATATTTGGTCGCAGCACGCCAGTCGAGTTGAGTTACCTTCAAGTAGAAAAAGTCTAAGCCAAGCTTAGACTTTTTTTTTAATTCGTTTGTAATCAATAGAAAAACTAAGTACCTTTGCAGCCCTAATCAAGTACTTGTTAGTTGATTGGCGAAATTCTATCTCTCTCTTCTTGTCAATTAGTTGATGGCTTCCCTCGAAACGAGGTAGAGTTTTGGAGAAACGAATAAGCCCCTTGAAGATAACATCCAACTGTGACTAGGTTGTATTCCGAAGAGACGGTCGTTCGTACTATTCGTGTTTCTCACTTTAAAACAATTTAGAACAATGGCGAAAGAAATCGCAGGTTATTTAAAATTACAAGCAAAAGGTGGCCAAGCCAACCCTGCACCCCCAATCGGTCCTGCATTAGGTTCGAAAGGTATCAATATCATGGAGTTCTGTAAGCAGTTCAATGCGAGAACACAAGATAAAATGGGCCAGGTAGTGCCAGTTTTGATTACGTATTACACAGACAAATCGTTTGAGTTCGTCATCAAAACTCCTCCAGCAGCCGTACTTTTAATCGATGCAGCGAAAGCAAAGAAAGGATCTGATCAACCCAACCGGAACAAAATCGGTTCTGTAACTTGGGATCAAGTTCGTGTAATCGCAGAAACCAAAATGCCAGACTTAAACTGTTTCACGATTGAATCTGCTATGAAAATGATTGCAGGTACAGCCGCAAACATGGGTCTTCGCATCACAGGTGACGCACCTTTCTGATAAAAGTAAATAATAATTATTCATGGGAGTTGTGCGCAAGTGCAACGTTACTACCAAATCAATTTGTAATACAATGGCAAAATTGACTAAAAAGCGGAAAGACGCTCTAGCAAAATACGATCCATCAAAGGGGTATTCGTTAGAAGAAGCTGCCGCAGTATTGAAAGAAATTTCATACACAAAATTTGATTCTTCTGTCGATATCGACGTTCGTTTGGGTGTGGATCCAAGAAAAGCAGATCAAATGGTTCGTGGTGTTGTTGCCCTACCACACGGTACTGGTAAAACAGTTCGTGTTTTGGTATTGTGCTCACCAGACAAGGAAGCAGAAGCAAGAGAAGCAGGTGCTGACCACGTTGGTTTAGATGATTATATCACGAAAATCGAACAAGGTTGGACAGACGTGGACGTAATCATTACGATGCCAACAGTAATGGCAAAGTTAGGTCGTCTAGGTCGTGTTTTAGGACCTCGCGGATTGATGCCTAACCCAAAATCAGGTACTGTAACTTTGGAAGTTGGAAAGGCAGTGAAAGAAGTGAAAGCTGGTAAAATCGACTTTAAAGTGGATAAAACAGGTATCATCCATGCCGCTATTGGTAAGGTGTCATTCACTCCTGAACAAATCAACCAAAATGCGTTGGAGTTAATCCAAACGTTGATTAAGTTGAAGCCATCCTCTGCAAAAGGAACCTATGTGAAGTCAATTTCATTGTCAAGTACGATGAGCCCTGGTGTTCAGATTGACAAAACAACCATTAATGGATTGTAATCATGACAAGAGAAGAAAAAGG